>JAEYRW010000136.1 GCA_023435435.1 Bacillota bacterium
GCGGTGCACCGCGGCCAAACAGACCGCGCGGGACGAAAAAATCGCGCGGCGCTTTGGACCCGTTATGATTCGCATGAGAGGACAAGCCGGGGGCGGTCAGTTTACAAATCCTGGAACGACATACTGCGAAATGACGCGGGCATAGTCCGCGGCATTACGAAGATCCAAATCGCCTGGATGGCCGGCAGCTTCCTTGTGTCGGAGCAAGCGGGCCGGCGTCATGGCATGAGGATGACCGGCCGGGAAGCGGTTAAATCTGTCGGTAAGGCTGGTTGCGACCTTCCCCTGACACGCAAAACAACCCAAAACCTCGTGCCTTTCCGCCGCGTGCGCCCAGACTGCTCTTTGACTGTCGAGCGCGTGCAGCGAGAAAGGGTACGCGCCCAGCGTCACAAAAAGTGCAATGCGCTTGGGTTCCAAATCCAAGAGCGCCGCGCGCGCCGCTTCGTCCGCCATGCCGCGGTCGATCCAGCATCCGAAGAAAACCACGTCCGCATCCGACGCATCGGATACATCCTTCACGGACAAGAGCGCGCTTCCCGAAGGGAGCGCCGCATGGATCGCTTCCGCTACCGTTTGCGTGTTCCCCGTCCTGCTCGAATAGAGCACAGCATACTTCATTCCATACCTCCCCATATTTCTCCGGCCTGTCCGACCAGCCTGTCCGCATACCAATGAGCGATATTGTTACCCCAGAAAAGTCCGTCCCTGTTCAGTGCGATTCGACCGTTGTCTAAACAGCCTAGCCCGTTGGATTCGATGAAGGATGCGATCTTGGAAAATGTGGTGCCCGCCGCTTCCGGCATTCCTTCCGAATCCAGATACCCAAGCTGAAGTTTTCCAATTTGTCGATAGATATCATCGTAAGCCGCGCCGACCATGCGGCCACGGTAGCCCTCCTCAGGGGGCATCTCCAGTAACGCCTCGTAAGCATCCGGATCGACCGGCATCCCCACGACGAACGCGCCGATCCGGCCGCCGGCCCCCGCACCGATGGGGAGCGTGTCTCCGTTCCCATGGCGAATGCGGATGTAGCGGTATTCGTCCCGTCCCGGCCGAACGAGCTTTGTCAGTTCCAGCGTCTCGAACCCCTCTCGGCAGAGTGCGTCGTAGATTCGCGTCCAGCGCGAATGGTCCACCGCAAAGGTACGCCGCGCGTAGGCGTCGTCATCCATTCCCAGCTTTTTACCAAGGATGCTATTGCGGGCAATCATAAGGGAATAGTAGGAGAGTCCGGCGATATCCAGTTCCCGCACGCGCGCGATGTCCAGCTCCAACTCCGCGTCGGTCTGCCCGGGATAGTTGTAAATGAGGTCGATGTTCACGTTCGAAAGTCCGCCCCGGACGATATCCGAGATCCGACGGGCGACGGTCTCCCCGGTATTTCGGCGACCGAGCGTTTTGCGCCCTTGATCGGCAAATGTCTGGATGCCCATCGATAGGCGGTTGACTCCCTCCCCGCGCAGCACGGCAAGTTTATCATCCGTCAGATCAGTAACGCTCGTCTCCACGCTGATCTCCGCATCAGGTGCGATGTCAAGATGATTCCGCAGTGCGCGCAGGATAATCCCCAGTTGTTCCGCACCCAGGGTGGTTGGCGTACCGCCGCCGAAATAGACGGCCTCGTATGTGCCGCTCTGAATGTAAGGATGCTTTCCCAGCCGTTCAATCTGTTTGGCCACCAGTATGCCATACCGCTCCGGCGGAATCATGTTCGAGCGCCTCATGTTGCAAAAGGAGCAGATGCGCGAACAAAATGGCACATGGATATAGATACACTTTCTGCGGTCTTTCCCGGAAAGCCCGCCCCGCGCGTCACACTCCCCCAACGACATCGCCTCGCCGGGCAAACGTCTGAGCGGCGCGACGGCCTGATGGTGGCCCTTCATCCGCATATCCCACAATGGCTCGTTCATTTACGCGCCCTCCCCTGTCATTTGAATCGGAATCAGATATGGGCACCCGGTCGTCTCCTCCCGGATGACGCGCGCACGCATGCCGTAAATCGCCCGAATCATATCTTCGGTCACGATCTCCCACGGCGTGCCTACCTTGACCATACGTCCATCTTTCAGCACCGCGATGCGGTCGCTGTAACGCGCGGCCTGATTGATATCGTGCAAGACCATGACAATGGTCAGGTTCCGGGCACGATTGAGCCCGCGGATCAACTCAAGCACTTCAAACTGAAAGCTGATGTCGAGATAGGTCGTCGGTTCGTCCAATAGAAGGATCGCGGGCCGCTGTGCCAACGCCAAGGCGATGAACGTCCGTTGCCGCTCGCCGCCGGACAAGGAGTAAATGGACCGGTCGGCAAATGCGGTCAAATGGGTCATTTCGAGCGTTTCCTCAATCGCCTCCCGATCGGCGCGCGTGAGTCCGGAAAAGAGCGAGTGATGCGGCGTACGTCCGCGACCAACGAGCTCGCGCACGGTCATATCCGGCGGGATCCCCTGCGACTGAGCGACAAAAGCAAGACGCCGCGCGACCGCCCGCGATCGCATGTGGCGCATCTCGCAGCCGTCCAAAAACACGCGTCCGGCACGGCAAGGGAGGATGCGCGCCATTGCGCGCAGAGCAGTGGATTTTCCGGAACCATTGGGCCCAATGATCGTCAGCACCTCACCCGCGCCCACCCGGAGACTGAAGTCAGAAAGCGCGACATGCTCTTCGTAACACACCTTTATGTTGTCAGCTACCAGCATCACATCGCCCTCCTTTTTCGGAGCAGCCAGACGAAAAAAGGTCCGCCCAGAACCGACATCACAATGCCCACGGGAATCTCAAGCGGACTGAAAGCTGTGCGCGCCACGCAGTCCGCACTGACGAGTAAAAGTGCGCCGAGCAATGCGCTGAGCGGGAACAGTGCCTTATAGTCCGTTCCCACGAGCAGCCGGGAAATATGTGGAATGATCAGGCCGATGAAGCCGATCATTCCCACAGCCGAGATGGATATTCCCGTTAAATATGCCGCCACTGCCGAAAGAAAAACCCGCGCGAGATTGACAGGAATTCCCAGGCTTTTGGCAATATCGTCGCCGAGCACAAGCGCGTTGGCAAATGGGACGCAGAGGGCGGCGACGACAAGCCCTGCGCCGGAAAACAGAAGAAGCGACGAAAAATCCGTCATCGATTTTGCGGACAGGCTCCCGTTCACCCACTGCAGGATTCCTTGGATGCGGTCTGAATAGACGATGGACAGAAGCGAGATGCCGCCCCCCAAAAGTGCGTTGACAGCCACGCCCGATAGAATCAGCCGCACCGGTTCCACCCCGTTTTTCCACGAGAGCAGAAAGACGAGTGCGCTCGCAAGACATCCTCCGGCAAATGCGGCAATGGAAATCAGGCTGTATAATTTGGGGAACGCGAGCATAATCGCAACCGCGGCCAAACCAGCGCCGGCGGAAACACCTATGATGCCGGGATCCGCAAGCGGATTGCGCATGACCGCCTGCATATACGCGCCCGCGACCGCGAGATTCGCCCCCACAAGCATCGCCATGAGTACCCGTGGGAGCCGGATCGAAACAATGATATCCCGCACCTTCGACGCTTCGCCGGAAAACAAGGCGCTTACGATTTGAGGGAATGTGAATCGAACGCTGCCAACCGACACCGAAACCAGAAAGACAAGGACAAGCGACCCGGCCGCGGCGGTAAATATGGATGCGCGTCCGATTTTGCGTCCCTGCCGGAGAAACCGCGCACTTCCCTCCGGTCTTTTTATGGATGTGTCCATCAGTCCTGTCCAAACAGCGTGTCCGCCAAAGCCTCAAAGGCTTCAATGGAACGCGTACCCGCATTTGCCGTAAACAGCTCTGCATCCAGGTCGTAGACATTCCCGTTCTGGACCGCTTTCAAATTGGCGTAAGCGCCGTTTTCAGAAAACATGCTTTCGAAGCTTTCATTCACTTCCTCCCAGTTGGAGCCGTGGGCATATCGCACGATGATATCCGGATCGAGAAGAACGAGCTGCTCGTCGCTGAATGCCACGCTCGCCTCGACGCCCTGGACGATATTCTCAAGTCCCAGCATCTCAGCCATTTGGCCCACATAGGAATTTTCCGTGCTGAACAGGAAGGACTTCCCAGTCCCGTGGATAATGGCGATTGTCTTGCCATCCTGCGGTCCAATGCGATCGAGCACGGCTTGCTCCCGCGCATCAATGTCGCTTAAGAGGGCTTCCATCTCCGCTGTCTTGCCAAACGCGGTTCCGAGCATCTCGATGTTTTTGCGCGTATCGGAATAAAGGGTAATGTCCACATAGCAGGAGGCGATGCCCTGCTCCGCGAGAAAATCTTGCGTTCTGTCCATAAACGTGGCGGACGCAAACAGGAGGTCTGTTTCGCAGTTTTTAATCACCTCAAAGTCCGGGCTCTGGGGCGTTCCGACGCCCGGTAACGCGGCCAGGTCTTCCGGCAGCGGACGGGAGGTCGATATCACACTCGTGACGGGGATTCCAAGATCATGGAGGATCAACGCCACCGCGTAGGAATCCGCACAGATGCTCTCCGGCATCCGGTCAAGTGCGACCTCGGTTCCATCGTATTGCGTCAGGAGGATCTGACCGTTGAATTCGCCCGTCTCCTCAGCATATACGCCGAAGGGTAGGGTGCATGCGGTCAGTGCGGCGATCATAATAGATGCGATTCGTTTTTGCCATGGCTTCATTTTTCATTCCTCCAATTGCGAATGGTTCTTATTTTCAACTAATTCTATCCTGACAGATCGCGGTAGTCAAGTAAATATTAGGTTACACAAACAAGGCATCTCTGATCATGTACCGCGAGTCAGTGTGTCGATCAGTTTCAGCCATATGAAAAGAGAGGGCGTCATTGGTCATTCCGGTCGAGGTGAATTTTTGACGCGCGAACACAGTCACGCCTTGCCCAAAATGGCGCATTCGAATCGCTCATCGTCATATCCTGATGGTTTTGTTAAAATACCGTATTGACTTATGACCCATATGAAATATAATAAAAGTGACTTTGGAATTCGGCTGTCAACATGCAAAACGATATGGAGGAAGCGTCATGAAGAAGGTTCGGATCGGGCTCATCGGCTGTGGCGGAAGGATGCAGGCACACATCGATGCGTTTCTGAAAATGGAGGATGTGGCGGTGGTCGCCGTGGCGGACCCGGTGGAAGAGCGGCGCCTGGCGGCGGCGGAGAAATTCGGTTGTGAGCGGATCTATGCGGATCACGCCGCGCTCTACGACGGGGAAAGCGCGGACACGCTGGACTGCCTGTACATCGCCATCGAGCCCACCGCGCACTCGGACACAGAAACCCGCGCCATCGAAAAGGGCATCCCCTTCCTTGTGGAAAAGCCGATGACCCTCGACCTCGATCAGGCGGATGAGATCGCCCGCCGCATCAAGGAAAAGAATCTCATTACGGCTGTGGGCTTTCAGGACCGCTACCTCGACCTCATGGAGATGATCAAAGAGGAGCTCCCCAAGCACAAGGCGGGCGGCCTCGTGTACGGCGCGTGGATCGGCGGCATTCCCGGCGTGTGGTGGTGGCAGAAGAAGTCCACCTGCGGCGCGCAGCTTGTGGAGCAGAACATCCATCTGGTGGACGGATTGCGCTATCTGTACGGCGAACCGCTGTCCGTTTATGCCACCGCCTCCCGGGGCATGGTCGTTCCGGGCGTGGACGCCAGCGCGGACTACGACACGGACGACCACTCCACCGCCGTCATCCGGTTTAAAAACAACGTCACGGCGACCTTGGTCAGCGGCTGTTATTCCAAGGACGTGCGGCCCAACTGCGGCCTGGTCATCACGCTCACCGACATGATCCTGGACTACCGGCTGCGCAACAACCTCATCATCAAAACCGCCCGCGAGACCCGCGACATCAGCCGGAGCGTCGATCAGACATACCTGCTCGACCGCGCGTTCGTGGACGCCGTCAAGACCGGGGACCCGAGCTCCGTCCGCTCCCCTTACGAGGACGCGCTCAAGTCCCTGAAGCTCGCCTTCGCCGCCAACAAATCCATGGAGACGGGCGAAGTCGTCACCTTCTGACCGAAAGGAAAAAAATATGAGACTTTGTGTTCCGATCCCCTGTTTCTTTAAAAGTGAGGATTTCATCCCCGCCATTTACAAGGTGCGCGAGCTCGGCCTCGACGCCATTGAGACCTACGGCTGGAAGGATCTCGATCTCGACAAGGTGCGCGCGGTCTGCGCGGAGACGGGCGTGGAATTCCTCAGCATGTGCACCACCGAGTTCCGCATGACCGACCCCAAGTACCGTCAGGCGTGGCTGGACGGCCTCGAGGAAAGCTGCGCGGCGGCGGTGCGCGCGGGCGTCAAGCGGCTCATCACCCAGGTCGGCCCCGACACGGGCGCGCCCCGGGAAGCGCAGCACGAGGCGATCGTCGCGACCCTCCGCGCGGCTGCGCCCATTCTGGATGAGAGCGGCGTGACCATCATGATCGAGCCGCTGAACACGCTGGTCAACCACCCCGGCTACTATCTCTGGTCGGCAGTGGAGGGCTTCGGGATCGTCCGGGAAGTAAACCATCCTCTGGTGAAGGTCGTCTACGACATCTACCACCAGCAGGTCATGGAGGGCAACATCATTCCCAACGTAACGAAGAATCTCGACTGCATCGCCCACCTGCACAGCGCGGGGCACCCGGGCCGGAACGAATTGCAGTACGGCGAAAACGATTACAAGGTGATCTTCGCGGCCATCGACAAGGCAGGGTACACGGGGTGCTGCGGTCTGGAATACCGCCCGCTTCTCGATCCCATCGAGAGCATCCGGCTGGCGAAGGAGATTTACGGGGGCCGCTGACGGCCCCGCGTGAGGAGACCGGTCCACAAGGTGTCGGCGCGGGCTTGCCACCCTATACCGACGCCTTTCGCGTAAACATTCACCGAGGTACTTTTCATGATTTCATATGACGAGGCGATCAGGATCGCGCAGACCTTCTCAAAGCAAGTTACCGGGAAATTTCCCGGGAAAATCGCCGCGGTTTATGCGATTGGCTCATTGGGAAGCGATTATTACCGTCCCGGGCAAAGCGACATCGATACGGCAGTCATTACCAATTGCGGAAACGCGGAATTAACAGTCTTTTGAAACGGCAAGGCCGCGGAATCGCAAGAAACCGCGGCCCTTTTTTTATTGTTCGAGCGCCCGGATATGCCCGTCGCGCAGGAAAATAAGGCAGGTGGCGACGCCGACAAATTCCAGGATCAGGAATAGGAGCGCCGCGCCGGAACCCTTCCCCGTGCCGAGCAGCCACACCAGCGCACCCGCGTCTCCCTGGCGCGCCATGAGGGGCTCAAACACGCGGTCCACCAGTGCGCCGCCCGCGAAGTAGCCCAACGGAATGGTAAAAAACTGGAGCGAGTTGCGGGCGGAAAACACGCGGCCCTGCATGTCGATGGGGATGTGATGCAGAAACAGTGCCTGCATGTTCGCGCCCATCACCGGCACCGCGCACCAGCCCAGCACCGCGGCAAGGCACCACACGGGCGTGCTTCTTCCCACCGCGAGCAGGATGTTTTCCGTGCTCATGGAGAAAAGGAGCGCGTAGAGAATCGCCCGGACGCGGCTCCTGGGCGCGGGCGCGGCCGAGGCGACGATGCTTCCGGCGAGAGTCGCGAGGCCCGTAAATGTATTGACCAACCCCAGCGCCGTCTCGCCCCCGCCCGGCCGCGAAAGAAGCATGGCGGGCAGCGCCGCGTTGTAGACGGATGCGGTGAAATTAATCGCCGCCAGAAACAGGATGAGGTCGAGGATGCCCCTGTTCTTTTTCAGATACGAAAGTCCCGCACGCGCCGCGCGCAGCAGGGACTCACGCGCCGCATGGGAGTCGGGCGCGGCGGGAATCCGGATGAAGAGGCCAAGCGCGGCAAGGGCCACCGCGCAGGTAAGGAGGTCAAAGGCGAGCACGGCGTCCAGTCCCGCCAACGCGAAAAGCGCCGTTGCCAGGGCGGGCGTCAAAATCGTCACCAGGGAGCCCGAGAGGGACTGAAGCCCGCTCACACGCTGATAGTGCTCCTTCGGGACGAGCAGACTCACCGCCACGGTAGAGGCGGGATTCTGCACCGTGTTCAGAAGGCCGTTCAGGGCGTTGAGCACATATAGGTGCCAGATTTGGAGCAGGTCCGTCCGGATGAGGACGAACACCGCCACCGTGGTCAGCGCGGCGAGCGCGTCTGCCAAGAGCATGGTGCGCCGCTTGTCCCAGCGGTCGCTGAGCGCGCCGGCGAATATGCTCATGATTACATAGGGCGCGTAGGAACAGACGCTCAAAAGAGCCGTCACCAGCGCCGAGCCCTGCTGCTGATACGACCAGATGACCAGCGCAAACGAGGTCATGGCGCTGCCCAGCGCCGAAAAGGACTGTGTGAGCCACAGAACGAGAAAGACCCGCAGGTCGGAAAGCAATCCAAAGAAACGTTTCATAGACTTTGCTCCTTCTTTTATTGTAAAAAGACGCAAAGTCCGACGGACGAGGGTTCAAAATGCTCCATGCGGTTTCGTCCGGATCAGACCTTGCATGGAGCTTCATCCTCGCAGAGCAGCATCACCTTCACACCCTTTCCTTCCCTTTTGCCAAGTGTACCACCCACGGTTTTGTGATGCAAGTAAAGATCGCGTTTCCGGCATACTATGCGCGTATCCTTCGAAAGGGGACGGGCACATGACGCAAAAAACGCTGGGATGGGTGTTGATCGGCCTGATTGTTTTGCTTCTGGGCGGAACGCTGCTGGGGCAAAAGCTGCTCTTCGACGCCGGGGACAGGCATTTTACCGAAGAAATCGAGGGGGCCATGGAAAGGGCCGACGCGGGCGACTGGGCCGGGGCCGAACAGGCCTCGAACCGCGCAAACGAACTGTGGAATCAGGGAAATTTCCTCGTGGCGGTGAAGTACGCCGAATCGGACTACACGCTTTTGAACCTCGCGCTCACCCGCTTTCGCGCGGAGATTGCGCGAAAGGACGCCTCCGGCGCGCGCCGGGAGGGCGTCTCCTGCCTGTACCTGTTTGAAAACATCACGTCGCCCGCGCCGCAGCCCTAGGAGGAAATGCAATGGATATGCTTCTCGTGTACGCGCTTCGCTCGCTCATTCTGGTTCTGGGCATCTGGTTCGTGGACGTCATACTGGGCAAGAAATCGCTTCTCCAGATGACCGCCTTTGATCTGGGCATCCTCATGATCATCTCAAACGTGGTCTCACAGCCCCTGGTCAACAAGGACGTGTTCAAGACCACATTCGGCATCATCATCATCGCCCTGTTTGCCGTCCTCATCGCCCGCATGACGCTCTTGCGCAGGTTTTACCGGATGGACTTCTCCCCCGTGCTTCTGGTGGCGGGCGGCGTGATCCGCAAAGACGCGCTCAAAAAATGCCGGATGAACGCGTTTACGCTCATGTCCATGCTGCGCGCCGCCGGTTACACGAAGCTTCAGGACGTCAACTTCGCGATCTTTGAGTCGGGCGGCGGCCTGTCGGTCTTTCCGCGCAACAGCGCCCGCCCCGCCACCGTCGAGGACATGGGGCTCAATCAGCCCGAGGAGGGACTCACCATGCCCGTGATCGTGGACGGACAGATCTTCCGCGACATGCTTGGCTACGCCAATGTCACCGAAAAATGGCTCAGGGACGAGCTCAAGCGCGCGTACAAGGCGGAACCCGGGGACGTGTTCTTCTGTGAAATCGACGACCAGAAGACGCTTTATGTGAATCTCATGCGCGACGCCGCGCGCCCCGCGTCCGCGCCTTGAATTTTCACATCGGTTACGCGAATCGAACACCCCGTTAAACACGCGGCGTGCGCTGGACATTTTTGCCGGGCGGCGATATACTGTTTAGCGAAGGCAATCTGTTGTTATATCTTAACGGATACAATCGAGAATCGGGATGTGAACGCATGCGCATGCCAGTGATCTTTATCGGGCACGGATCGCCCATGAACGCCATTGAGGAGAATTCCTTTTCACGCAGCTGGAAGGAGCTCGGCGCGCGGCTGCCAAAACCGGCGGCAATCCTTTCCGTCTCCGCGCACTGGTTTACGGATGGCACATTCGTGTCGGATTCCGCGCACCCCAAGACCATTTACGACATGTACGGATTTCCGGACGCGCTCTACGAAATCGTGTACAACGCGCCGGGCGCGCCGGAAACCGCCCGCCGCGCGGCGGACCTTCTTGGGAAGAGCGGAGCATTCGACCAATCGTGGGGACTCGACCACGGGACGTGGAGCGTGCTACACAGAATGTACCGGGCGGCGGATGTGCCGGTTTTCCAGCTGAGCGTCGACCGGGGCGCATCCCTGCGCGCCCACTACGAGATGGGCAAACTCCTGAGGTCTCTGCGCGAGGAGGGCGTGCTCATTATGGGCAGCGGAAATGTCGTCCACAACCTCGCGCGCGTCAGCCAAAGCCATGCGGGCGGTTATCCGTGGGCGGAGGTTTTCGACGGATACATCAAGGAAAGCGTTCTGGGCGGCGACCACGAAAGGGCCGTCGATCCGCGCGGCGCTGGATCGTCCGCGCAGTTGGCCATTCCAACGCCGGATCACTACGCCCCGCTCCTTTACGTTCTCGGCGCCTCGGACCCGGCGGACGGCGTCACCGCGTTCAACGACGAATGCGTCATGGGTTCCCTTTCCATGACCAGCTATCTGTTTGAAGGCGGGAAAGGCGTGGAATAAGGAGGGGATGCGAATGGACTTTGCGCGGGAACTGGTGGATTTTCCGTCGGCGGTTCACAGGCTCATCTATTTCGCCGCGCGGGGACTGACGCCGCCCGAGAAGTCGCTTCCCGGCGTCGCGGACCCGGACATGCGCGCCTCCTGCGCGGCGTATCGCGGCTTTCTTCTGGACATGCTGTCCGACATGTACGACAATCCGGAGGCCTACCGCCTGCCGGTTCTGGAATTGGAAAGATTTCTGGACGGCCGCAAGCGCAACGACGTCAAGCAGAAGTTCCCCGCCCGAACGAAGGCCGTTCTGTCCCGAACGCGCAATGCCGTCCACGGATACATGCTCCTTCTGTGCATGCTGGGCCTTTCCGGGACGCCGCGCGGCGATGCCCTGACCGTTCCCGCGGAAGCGTTCCCAGCCATTGAAAAGCGCGTCAACGGGCCGACGAGCCCCATCCCCCTGGACGCGCGACTGGCGGCGCTCACGCGCGTCGGCTTTCTCAAAACGGGCGACGGGTTCCGCGCGCAGGCCCGTCCGAATCTGTTCCCGGCCCTGTGTGCGCTGGCAAAGAAAACGGGCGGAAAGCTCAGCGGCTTTGAATTCTTCGCGTTCTGCAACGCTGAATTCCGCGCGCTCGGGGCAAAGTACAGGCCCACGCCGGAGGATTACTTTTCGCCCCTCGTCCGGGAACGCCGCGCCGCGGCGGCGACCCTCGACGACATCGCCGCAAAGAACGGATTGCACAGCGTCATCAGCACCTTCTGGAAAGCGGACTACAAGTACAGGGGCGCGCAGGCCTTCTGCGTCAACAGCTTCGAAGGCGAGCTTGACATCCGCGTGACGGAGACCTACAACTGGGACGACCCCGCGCTCATCAACGACCGGCTGGCGAAGGAATCTCCCGCGTTTCAAAGGGACGCGCTGCGCCACGTCTGGCGCTGCGACGCCTGCGCCACCACCCATCTGGGCCGATTCGTCACCGTGCTCGGCAAAAGACAGCGCGTGTGCGGCGGCGGCGTCATCGGGTTTCGGTGGCGCAATCCCACCCCCGAAGACATTCGGGTCATCGAGCGGCTCATCGAACTGCGTTGCGAAATCATCGACGAGGCAAAGAAAAAAGGAACTCTGCAGGCTGAAACCGAAGCCTGAAGCATCTGATCACAGAATGACCGGTGCCGCCACAGGCGGCGAAATGGAGGCTTTCATGAAAACGGCGCTTTTGATCGTCGACGTGCAGAAGGGTCTGATCGACGAGCATCCCTACGACGAGAAGAACTTTCTGGAGAGACTCAAAAAACTCATCGGCGCGGCGCGGGACGGCGGCATCGACGTCATTTACGTGCGCCACGAGGAGGGCAAGGGAGGCCCGCTGCACGAAGGCGAACCGGGCTTCGAAATCCATTCCGCCGTCGCGCCGCGGACCGGCGAAATGGTATTCACAAAGCGCTACCCGAGCTCGTTCAAGGAGACGGATCTGGCGAAATACCTTGACGCCCGGGGCATCGAGCGGCTCGTGCTCGCGGGCATGCAAACAGAGCACTGCATCGACGCAACATGCAAGGCAGCGTTTGAACGCGGTTACAACGTGGTCATTCCCAAGGATGGTACGACGACGTACGACAACCCGTTTGTTTCGGGCGAAAACCTGATCAAATTCTACGAAAGCATGATCTGGAATCACAGCTGCGCGCGCGTCCTGCCCCTCGCGGACGCCATCGACGCACTTGAGAGGTAACCCATGAAGCGGCGCGATGTGGTCCGCACAGTGCGCGGACAGAGAGCGTTGGACGGTGCGGGCGTGCATCTCACGCGCGTGCTCGCGGGAAGCGACGTGTACGACTTCGATCCCTTTCTGATGCTGGACTCCTTTGACTCCACCGACCCCGCGGACTATGTGGCGGGCTTCCCCACCCATCCGCACAGGGGCATTGAGACCATTACCTACCTCATCGACGGGCGGATCGAGCACGAGGACAGCCTCGGAAACGGCGGCGCGATCCTGCCCGGCGAGAGCCAGTGGATGACCGCCGGCAGCGGCATATTGCATCAGGAGATGCCCAAGCCCTCCGAACGGATGCTGGGCTTCCAGCTTTGGCTGAACCTCCCCCGGGCGGATAAAATGACAGAACCCGCCTACCTCGCCATCACGGGCAGCCAAATCCCCGTCCGGCGGGAGGATGGCGCGGAAATCCGCGTGATCTCCGGCGCGTTCGGCGATGCGCGTGGCGTGCGGCCCCGACACATTTTCGCGACGATCCTCGACATTTCCCTCTCTCCCGGCGCGCGCCTCCGCGTTCCGACGGAGCCGGACGAGACGGCGTTCGTGTTTTCCATCCTCGGCGGCGTCCGGGTCTGCGGAAGCGTCGTGGCGGAAAAGACCGCGGTTCTCTTCGGCCCGGGCGACTTTGCTGATCTGGAGGCCACGGCCCGGGAAGGCGCGCGGGTGATCTTCTTTTCGGGGCGGCCCCTGCGCGAGCCCATTGCGTGGGGCGGGCCCATCGTCATGAACACGGACGCGGAGCTTCAGCTGGCATTCGACGAGTTGCGGCGCGGTGTTTTCATTAAAACCCATTAGGGGTATATAATAAGGGCAAACCCCGAGAAACGGAGATGAAAACATGAAAAAAAAGATATTGGCCATCGTCGGATCGTTGCGCACAAATTCATTCAACGGCCAGGTGGCATCCGCCGCGCAAAAACACATCGGCGACCGCGCGGACTTCCGGATTTTGGACTGGTCGGACGTGCCCCTCATGAATCAGGACATTGAATTCCCCGCGCCGGAGGCGGTGAAGCGGGCGCGCGACGCGGTGAAGGCCGCGGACGGCGTCTGGTTCTTCACCCCGGAATACAACCACGCGGTGCCGGGCCCCCTCAAGAACCTCGTCGACTGGCTCTCCCGCCCCATCAGCAAGACGGAGGACGACGTGCTGGGCGGAAAGCCCGCGACGGTGAGCGGCATCGGGGCAGGCCCCTATGGCGCCATCCGCGCGGTAGACGACCTCGCGGCGCTCGTCAACTATCTGGACATGGACGTGATGAACCAGCCGCGCACCGCGATCCCCAACGCGTTCGGCATCGCGGACGAAACCGGAAAGCTGAACCTGGGCGCAAGCGGGAAATTCCTCGCGGAGCAGGCGGACGCGTTCGTCGCATTTCTGGAAGCAAAATAAAAGATGCAAAACGGTGGGCGGAAACGCCCACCGTTTTTTCGGAAAACAAAATGAGCGGCGGGTGACCAGCGTCACCCGCCTGTAAAATTCACATTGTAAAAATCGCACCAGGCGTCGAATTGGATGAGCCATGCGAGCATCTGCGGCCTGCCCATGAGCTGTCCGAACCAGGTCGCGCTCTCCCGCTTGAGGAAGCTCTCGAGCGCCTCCCGGTTGAGCATCTGGTTGAGCGCGGAGCCCTTGTTTAGCAGCCGCTTTTCAAGCATCCGGCGGACAGCCGCCTCGTAGGCGGGGTTCTGCGTCTTGGGGTATGGACTTTTTTTGCGGTTGAGGATGCGGTCCGGGAGCCATTCGGCCATGGCGTTGCGCAAAAGCGCCTTTTCGACGCCGTTTTCGAATTTGATCTCCCAGGGCACATTGTAAACGTATTCCAAAATGCGGTGGTCGGCGTAGGGCACGCGCACCTCCACCGAGGCAGCCATGCTCATGCGGTCCTTGCGTTCAAGAAGCGATGTCATGAAGTAGTTGACGGAAAGCCACGTGGCGCGGCGGCTGGTCCTCATGTTCACCGTGTCTTCGTCAAGCACCGGACAGGCATCGAGACTCTCCCGAAACCGGTCGCGCATGTAGGCGTAGCCCTCGCCGCTTTTGACCACCGCGTTTTCAAACAGCGACGGGCGCAGCATCGGGTCGTGGATGAACGGGAAAAAATCGCTCTCCAGCATTTCGGGCCTGTAAAACCACGGATAGCCGCCGAAAATTTCGTCCGCGCATTCCCCCGAAAGCGCTACGGTGTGCCGCCGCTTGATGAGCCGGCAAAAGTAGAGGAGCGACGAGTCGATGTCCGCCTGTCCGGGGAAGTCCCGCGCGCACGCGGATTCTTCCAGGAGTGCCGCCACGGCGTCGGTGGGCGCGGTGAGCACGTGGTGGTCGGTTTCCAGGAACTTCGACATATAAATCGCGTACTCGTCGTCGCTCTGGGGTTGGAACAGGCTTGCGTGGAAGCTCTCTCGGTTTCCCTCGTATTCGAAGGAATAGGTCGAGAGCACCTCGCCCCGCCGGATGTAGTCGTCCGCGGCCACCGCGCTCACGATGGACGAATCCAGTCCGCCGGAGAGCAGCGTGCACAGCGGCACATCCGAGACGAGCTGGCGGACGATGGCGTCGGTGAGCAGCGCGCGGGTGGTCTCGATGGCTTCCTCGCGCCCGTCCGCGCAGGGCTTCGCCGCGAGCTTCCAATAGTGGCTGATTGAAAGCGCTTCCCCGCCGCGCCAGACGGCGTGGCACGCCGGATCAAGCTCGCGGATGTCCCGGAACACGCCGCCCGAGAGCCTGACGGGCGAAAGGAAGAGCAGCTCCCACAGGCCGCGTCGATCCACGTCCGGTCTGACGTCCGGGTGGGCGAGCAGCGCCTTGATCTCCGACGCGAAGGCGATCCCACCCTTCACGGGCGCGTAGAACAGGGGCTTGATGCCGAAGCGGTCGCGGGCCAGGTACACTTCGCCTGCCGCCTCGTCGTGGACGGCGAAGGCGAAGATACCGTTGAGCATGCCTGTGCAGGCGTCGCCAAAGAGCATGTAGAGGTCGAGCACCAGCTCCGTGTCGCAGCGGGTGGTGGGTTCGATGCCCGCGGCGCGCACGACGTTGAGAAGCTCCGGAGAATTGTAAAGCTCCCCGTTGTAGACGATTGTGTAGGTCTTGCCCCGATGCGTGCGCGTCATGGGCTGACGTCCGTTTTCGACGTCGATGATGGCGAGCCGGTTGTGTCCGAAGCCCACCTCGCCCGCCCGGTAGGTGCCGCTCTGATCCGGCCCCCTGTGGCCCATCCGCGCGCTCATGGCATCGAGCGCGTCAAACGCCCGCGCGCCGCCGAGGATTCCGCAAATTGAACACATGGGCTCTCCTTTCGAAGGCAGGCGCTTGGGAGTGCCGTGCCTTCCTTCAGAATGATATGATCACGCCGCGGGTCTTGCTACTCGGGATTGGGCGCCACCGCCCGCTTCGCCATGGACCGTTCGTCCTCGAAGCCCGCCAGCGCGCCGTTTTCGTACAGGGCAAAGAGCGTGACCTCCCCCCGCCTGAGATATTTTGCCGCGAGGGCGGGCGGCGCATTCTTGTCGAAAGCGACGAATTTGACCCGCGCGGGCAGCTTTTTGACGCCCGTCAGGTTTTCCACCGCGCCGGACATGTCGGAGGCCAGCATGGCATTTTTTTCCGAGAGCGACGCGGCCACCAGAAACACGCTCATGATGAGAAACGAGAGGTTCACCATCCCCGTCTCAAAAAAGCCGATGACGGCCACGACCACAAGGAGCGCCGCCAGCGCGTGGGCGATGCCCACGCTGACGAGCAGCGCGCGCCGCCTGCCGATGAACCGTCCCGCCGTCGCGCACAGCACCCGCCCGCCGTCCAACGGCAGCGCGGGCAGGAGGTTAAAGAGCATGAGGATGGCGTTGACCCGCACCATGCGCGCCGCGTCCGGGAAGCGCAGGGCGCCCCACCATCCCAGCGCCGCGCCCAGCACCGCGAGCAAAAGGTTCGCGAACGGGCCGGCCAGTGCCACAACCACGGTGCGCCCCGGGGGGGCGTCGTACAGGTCCGCGATGTGCGCCGCGCCGCCGAAGGGCATGATCTCCACGTAGTCGATTTTGAGCCCGCACGCCCACGCGGCAAACAGGTGCGAAAGCTCGTGGGCGCACAGGGCGATGAGCAGCGTCAGAAGCTCCCGCGTCACGCCGAGCGCGAGGGCGAGCAGGAGCGTCAGGATCACCAAGGCGTGCAGCCGGAACTCCACCCCCCCGCACGAAACCGAATCACGTCTCCCCCTTCTCCGGATCGACGCTTTCGCCGTCCCTGCGCATCTCATAGTAGAGCTTGTCGCCGCCCAGCGTGCCGATGCGGGCGCCGCGCGTCACCGCCTGGCCGGATTCCACTTCGGGCGCGGCAAGGTATGCGTACATGGTCTCGACGCCGTTTCCGTGGTCGACGAGCACCGCCCAGTCCCCGCTGTCCAACTGCGCCACCGCGGAAACCGTCCCCGCCAGCGCGGCGCGCACCTCTGCGGACGAATCGCACAGATACGTGGTCCACGGCTGCGCCTGCGTGTATGCGTGCTCGACGCTTCCGGTCACGGGCGTCGCGGGCACGGCGTTTGAGATGCCCAGAAACACCAGGGACGACTCGGGCATGATGGAGCGCACGAAGCTCAGCTTGCCCAGCGACTGGTCGAGGTCGATGCGCATGGTGAGCGCCGCCTCCACCCCGTCCACCGCTGCGTTGGACCAGGGCTGGTCGATGTTCCGGACGGCAAGTATGGAAAGCAGCAGCGCGCAGGCAATGGCCGTGTTCCTGAGGAGCTTTTCCCCGAATGAGAGCCTTGGTCCGGCGCGCATGCTGCGCGCCTTCGGCTTCTCCTCCGGCGCGGGCGCCTGCGGCGCCATATGCGTGTGGATCACCATGCGCCGTTTCGCTTCTTCGCCCATGAAAAATCCCTCCCGTCACACAAGCGTATGCGGGAGGGAAAGTTCTATGAACCGCTGCCTAAATCGGCCGCGACCTGCCTGGCGTCGTGCGCACGCGCTCGCTGCGCATCCGGTCGCGCATGACCACGTTCATGACCAGGCCGATGCCCATCATGTTCGTGAGCATGTTGGAGCCTCCGTAGCTCATGAACGGCAAGGGGATGCCCGTGACGGGCAGAAGGCCGATCACCATGCAGACATTTTCGATGATGTGGAACATGAACATGGAAAGCACGCCCACGATCATGTAGGAGCCGAGCGGATCCTTAACCCGGTGCGCGAGCCACGCCATGCGCGCGAGCATCAGAATATAGCCGACGACCAGCGCGAACCCGCCCACGAAGCCGAAGGATTCGCAGACAATGGCGAAAATGAAATCCGTATGGTCGTCCGAAATGTAGCCCAAAGAGGCGAAACTGCCCACCGAGACGATTCCCTTGCCCCACAGGCCGCCCGAGCCCGCCGCAATCTGCGCGTTGATGACCTGCCGCGCCTCGTCCGGGTATTCGTCCGGATGGAGCCACATGAGGATGCGCGTAAGCCGAAAGTTGCCGCCCGAGGCATTCAAAAGGTACCACGCCGGAATGGCCACCAGAATCGCCACCACCAGCGCGCCCAGAATCAGCTTGTAGCTGGTGCCCGAAACAAACACCATGACGCAGAAGACCGCGATGTAGACCATGGCGGTGCCGATATCCGGCTGTGCGACGATGAGGATCAGTGGAATCGCCAGATAGATGACCAGGGGCAGTATGTCGCGCACCGTTACGATCTCCTTCTTCCGGATGGCAAACGCCCGGGCGAAGGCGACGATGATGGCGATCTTTCCGACCTCGGAGGGCTGGAACGTGCGCTCGGAGGACGAACCCCAGGAAAAGAACGCCGTCATACCGCCGCGGCCCGCTTCCACGGTCAAAACCGCCAGGAGAACCAGGATGTTCGCGAAGTAGATCACGTTGGCGTACTTTCCGTAGAGGTCGTAGCCGAAGTACATGATGGCACTCATGACGCCGATTCCCGCGAGAATCCAGAGAAGCTGAAGCCGCGCGTAGGTGAGGGGCTGGGTCGAGAGCATCTGCATGACGGTCAGCGGCTTTTCCGTGACGGAAGTCGTTGTGGCGGAAAAGATGGATACCACGCCGAAAAGCGAGATGACGAGGACGAGCACAAACAGGGGCCAGTCGAAATACCGCATCAGGCCCCTGTTGAACTTGTTCTCCCGGATGTACTTCAGGATCGATTCAAACCATTTGCGCATGAAAACTCCGTCAATCGCTCAGCGAAAATTCCGACTCGGCCGTGGTCGTGTCGTAGCCGCCCAGATTGTCCAAATAGTACTCGATCACCTTGCGTGCGGCGGAGGACGACTTTACGCCGGCATAGCCGTTCTGGATGTAGACCACAACCACGATCTTGGGGTCGTTCGCCGGCGCGAAGCACACCAGCCACGAGTTGTTTTCCACGTCCAGGTCCGTTCTCTGGGACGTACCCGTTTTGGCCGCCACCGGGTACTTGCAGTTTGCGAGCTCCTTGGCGGCGGTTCCGTTGTTTTCCACGGACGTCGCCTCGGTCATGCCCTTGCGGATGGCTGCGTAATAGGCGCTGTCCGTGTCGATCTGGTTGGCCACCACGGGTTCCTTGTCGAGAACCACCGTGCCGTCGGCGGAAATGATCTTGTCAACAATCTGCGCGTCGTAGACGGTGCCGCCGTTGACGATGGCTGACACGTAGCGCGCCACGGCAATGGGGGTCACCTGGGTGATGGACTGGCCGATGGCGAGCATGATGGTCTCACTGGCGGTCCAGTTCAGGTCCTGTATGTAGGAGGTGATGGTATTGCCCAGATAATGGGAGGCGATATACTCCACCGGGATATTCATGTCGTAAACCAGGATGTTTCGAATGGGTTTTGCCCAATCGCTCTTGCTGTCGTACTGGGTCACGACGTCCATCAGCGACTTGACCGCCTCATCCACGCGCTCCTCGTCGTACTCGATGCCCCTGTCATCGCCCACCTTCAAAAGGAGCCGCTTGATGGCGTTTGCGATGTAGATGGGTTTGGCGGTATACTGGTCCGCGATGGCGCGGTCGGGATCGTAAAGGGTCCCCTGATTGCCGACAAAGCTGGCCGCCTCGCCGGGCAATTCCACGTTGGTACGCGAGGTAAGCCCCAGCGCGGCCGCCCATTTGTTGATCTTCTCGGAGCCCATGCGCTCGCCGACCGTGTAGAAAAAGTAGTTGCAGGAGTTTTTGATGCCTTCGACGACCGTCTGGTTCTGGTGCTGGCTGATGTTCTTCGTCCAGCAGTAGACGCCCTCCGACGTTTCCGCGAGGCCATTGACCCTGTACTCGCCGCCGTCGCTGATGGTTTCGGTGAGCGTCAGATCGCCCTCTGAGAGCGCGCCCAGCGCCGTGCAGAGCTTGAAGATGGAACCGGGAGTGTCCTTGGCGGCCACACAGCGGTTGTAGAGCGGATTGTTGTCGTCGTTGGCAATGGTGGACCATTCGCTGCCGGAGATGCCGCCCTCGAACATGCTCAGGTCGAAGTCCGGCTCGCTAACCATGCCCAGCACGCGCCCGGAATAGGGGTCCATGGCGATCATCGCGCCGGTTTCCGCGAACTGAATCTCCTTGCCTTCCTCGGCGTACTGCTCAAGGGTGATCCGGTTCGCCCGCTGCCAGGTTTCGTCGGCGACGACCTCCCTCTGCTCCTTGTTGATCTTTTTGATGTTGGCCTTGAGGGCCTCGGCCATGACATTCTGTAGGTCGGTATTGATGGTCAGGACGACGGAGTTGCCGTCCTGCGGCTCCGTATAGGAGATTTCGCGCACGGCCTTGCCGCGGGTGTCCACCTCCACCACCCTGGAGCCCTGCCGGTAGGAAACGTACTGCGAAAGCTGATCCTCCATGGATGCCTCAATCCCCGCCACGCCCACGGTGGCGTCGTTGGGATAGCCCTTCTCGTTGTAGGTCTCCAAAGCTGAATCGGACATGATTTTGGAGATGTAGCCGATGATGTGGCAGCCCGTCGAGCCCTGGGGATACACGCGCGCGGAGCTGGTCGCAACCGACATGCCGTCCAGGTCCACCGCCATGGCCTCCAGGCGCGTCACGCACTCGAACCCCACGTCCTCGGCAATCACCACCGGCTGCGAGGTGTACGCGCTCATGCGCGAAGCCTGCCAGATGGCGAGCACCTTGACCTTCATCTCGTCGGACAGATCGTCCGGGATGAAGTATTTTTCGTTGAGGGTTTCCCAGAGGTCCTCCTCATCTGTGTAGGTGAGGTAAAAGTTCGCGCGCCACTGCTTTTCCCGCGTCGCCTCCACGGTCTCCGAATCGGAGCCGGTGTTGAAGCGCCAGACGCCTTCCTCGTCCTTCTGAAGCCAGAAATCCGTGACGGTGGACTTTCCCAGCGATTCCACAAGCTCGATGGTCTTGATGATCACCTGGGTGTAGTTGGCGCGGTATGTATCGTTAGTCTTGGACGGGTCGCGGTAAAAGGCGATGTTGTAGCTGGACCTGTCGTAGGCCAGGGGCACCATGTTTTCGTCGTAGATGGTGCCGCGCATTCCGTAGACCGTAAGTGTCTTTGTGGATTTCGACTCGGCGGTGGTCGCGTAGGCGTCGCCCTCCTGAAGGATCATGCCGCGCATGCGCGCGAAGATCGCGACACCGATGAGCAGAACCACCAGCATCATGACGCCGAGCCGGACGGATTTTGGCTTCAAAGATTTTTCACCTCCCGTTTGGGGCCGATGCGCACGCGTTTTTTTTCGTCGTCCGTGAACGCGGGCGCCAGAGGGTAATAGATCGCGCTTGTGAGAACCGCGCCGATGAGGGCGCGGACGAGCGCGCGGCGAACGTAGACGCCCTCAAAGAGCGCGCTGTTGAAATACTGGTAGATCATGGTCACCGTTTCAAACACCATCAGCATGAGGAACACCGCCAGAAACCGGCGCACGAACGCGCGCGAACGGGAATAGCCGTCCTTCGCGCGCATCTCGGTGGTGTCGTAGCCGATGAGCCCCGTCAGGTAACCGCAGGCAATGTAGGAAAACGTCATGTAGCCCAGCGGATAACCCGCGAGGATGTCCACGAGCAGCCCGCCCAAAAGTCCCACCAGCATGCCGTGGGTGCGCCCGAGGAGCATCCCGATCGCCATCACAAACACGAGCGTCCCGGGAATCACATATACGCTCGCCGTAAACACCGGCACGATCGCGATATCGATCAAAACCAGCAGGATGATGACGAGATAGGGCATCAGTCGTTTCAGCATTTGTTACCTCAGTTGGCCCAATCGTCCTCGGGCAGCGGCTCAATGATGGTCGACGCGGGGGTCGGACTCGTGCTCGGGGCCGGCGTCGCGCTCACCTCGGGAACCGGGGTGGGATAGTGCCACGTATCGTCGCTGGCGTCGGGGGAAGCGGTGGAGCCGTCGGCGTTGGCGGACCCCTGGGTGGGCTTGGGCGTCACGTAGGGAATGGGTGTGGGCGTGGCGACCACGGGCAGTTCCTCCGCCGTCTCAACGACGGTGCGAAGCACCAGCACATCCTCGATGTGCCGGAAGTCCGCGTAGGGCGACACGATGACGTAGCTGCCCTCGGAGCTCGTCTCCTGGCTCACCGCGATGACCTCGCCGATGGCCAGTCCCTTGGGATACAGCGAATCGGTTCCCGATGTTACAATGACGTCCCCGGGCTCAATGTTGTTCACATTCCTGAGATAATACATGTGGCATTCGGCGTTGTCCGAATCGGCGGTCACCTCGCCGCGCATCACACCGGTGTCCCGGGTGCGCTGCACGAGGCAGGCCACCGCGCTGCGCGTATCGATGATCGTCATGACCTTGGCGTATGTAAGCCCCGCTTCGTAGACATAACCCACCAGTCCGCCCGCCGAGACGATGGACATGCCTTCGCGCACGCCGTTGGCGGTTCCGCGGTCGATGGTGAATGTGTCAAACCACTGTCCGGGGTCGCGGGCGATGACCTTTGCATAGAGAGGGTCGAGGGAGTCGTATGTGCTCTTGGCGTCGAGGATCGCGGTGAGCCGGTCATTTTCGCTTTCCAGTTCCTCCATGCCGCTCATTTGAAGGGCGATCTGCTCGTACTCGAGCTGGAGCTGGTCGTAGTCCGACTGAAGCTTGTCATAGTCCCGCCAGTCCGTAAAAAAACCCTTCACCCACGACGCCGCGCCTGAAAACGCGCTCACCACGGGCTGAAAGACGGTACCGACGCCGTTTTCAAACATGGAAATGCCGTTGTTGCTCCTGAGAATCAGAAACGAGGCGGTGACAAGCACAATGGCAATCGCCGCCGCCGTGAACAGCAGGCGGCGGATGGTGCCGGTCCGCTGCCTGCGCGAGCGGTTGACGTGGGCGCTGGAATATTTTCGACCGGCGCCCTTTCCGCCGGAACGGGGCTTTTTTTTGAGGGCCATCAGTCCGCCCCCCTCAGAGCTCGAGGACGCAGCCGGTCTGCGCAAAGCGCGCGAGCAGCCTGTCGTCCGAGGCAATCATCCCGGCGCCGGTGGCGACGTCGTCCTGCGGGTTTTCGCCGGTCTTAACGGGAAGCTTCAGCATTTCCGAAAGCCGCCTGTCGAGGCCCTCGAGTTGCGCGCCGCCGCCGGAGAGCTGCACGCCGCGCTCAAGAATGTCCGCCGCGAGCTCGGGCGGGGTGTTCTCAAATGCCTCGCGTACGGTTTCGACCAGGTCGTCCAGGGGCGCGGCAAGTGCGCCGCGCACGTCCCGCGCGGAAACGGATACGGTGGAGGGCTTGCCCGTGTGTGCGTCACGACCGCGCAAAAGCACCTCGTAGCCGTCCGTGAGGCGCGATTCCACCGCGGTGCCGATGTCGATTTTTAAGTCCTCCGCCGTGCGCAAGCCGATGATCAGTCCCTTTTCCCGCCGGACGAAGCGTACGATGGCCTCGTCAAAGGCGAGGGACCCCGCGCGGGTGGAGCGCGCGGCCACGATGCCGTTCATGGACAGGACCGCGATCTCGGTGGTCTCTCCCCCGATCACGATTTGGAGAACCCCTCTGGGCTCGTTGATGGACAGACCCGCGCCCACAGCGGCAGCGATGGGCGCGACCACCAGCGCCGTGCGCCGCGCGCCGGTGCCCTTGACGGCCGCCTCCAGCGCCTTTCGCTCCACGCGCGTGAGCCCCTGAGACATGGAGACCAGCATGCGCGAGCGTTCAAGCGCGCGCTTTTTGCCGATGGCCCGATCGCAGAACGCCTGAATGAGAAGCGCGGCCTGCTCCGCGTCGGTCACCGCGCCGCGCGCGACGGGGGAAACCAGGTCCACATCGTGGGGCGTGCGTCCCAGCATCTGGCGCGCCTCCCGTCCCACCGCGAGAATATCGAGGGGATTGTCGGCAGCCGTCAGAAGATAGCTCGGCTCGCGGAGCACGACCCCCTCGCTCTCCAAATAAACCGTGACGTTGCTCGAACCGAGGTCGAAGCCAACGCCGCCGGATGTAAACACGCCCATTTACGAATCCCCCATCAATTTCTTCAGCATCGCGTCCACTTCGTCAACGGGGAAGCCCATGACGTTCTCGAACGAGCCGTCGAGCCAGGTCACAAAGCCGCCCGCGCCGCCCTGAATGGCATAGGCCCCGGCCTTATCCATGGGTTCGCCCGTCGCGATGTATTCGTCGATTTCTTCCTCCGCAAGATCCCGAAACTGGACGCCCGTGCGCACGCACCTCTCGAGCGTGCGGTCCGTCCCGACGTCGATCAGGCACACGCCCGTGTAAACGTCGTGCTCGCGCCCGGAAAGGGAAAGGAGCATCTCCTTTGCCTCCGCCGCGTCCCGGGGCTTTCCGAGCCCCGCGCCGTCCAGGGAAACGAGGGTGTCGGAAGCGATGACGATGCCCTCCGTCCGGCCTGAGGCCACCGCGCGCGCTTTTTTTCGGGCGAGCAGCGCCACCACGTCCGCAGCCTGGCCTTCCTCATTCTCGTCGACGTCCGCCGGGCAGACATCAAACTCATATCCCATCTTCGCGAGCAGCTCCCGCCTGCGCGGCGAGCCCGACGCGAGAATCAGCTTTTTTGACATGCGCATACCTCCCGCATGATATCGCGTATCAGTATAGCATATATGGTACACTTTTTCAAAGCATGATCCCGATTTGTCATAGAAATGCCCAGCCCGCTGCCCAGAATTTTTCGCAGCGGAACAACACGTCTGCTTCATCGGGCTCATCCCCTGCCGCTTCCTTCCCTTCATGCGCCCACAGACCTTTTCCATTCATAAAAAAAGCACCGCCGCGGACATGCCCAGTCCTTATGGGCCTGAAGCCCCGGCTGGATTCCGAAACGATGCTTATGAAGAAATAAGAAGGCGGAATGGGATGCCTGTCAAACAAAAACCCTTCTATGCAGATTCCCATCGTTCTTCTGGGCAGCAGTCCCGACCGCATCCTGCGGGGAAAGCACCAACATCAGTCTAGTCCTCCATCCACGGCAGAACCGCGTTTTCGGCGGTCCCTTTCGCCCCTGGCTTTGTCGCGCTCCGCTTGACGCAGGCGGAAAGTCCGCCCCTGACTGCTACGCCCGCGCGCCGGCTTCGCGCCAGGAACAAAGGGCCGCGCCGAATTCCATCGCTTCTGTCATGGACGGAGTACGAGTTGGGAATGGATCATCTCTCGAATGCCTCGCGGGCTTTCACAGATTTTCCCCCAACGGCCGCGTGGCCCGCCTCCTGTGCGATCTTCCGCGCTCCGTGTTTCTCTGTCACCTGTGCGGACAGCCGAGCAGTTCCAGGTGCCGGCCGATGTGCCGATCGAGCGCGTCCGCGTAAGCCTCCGCCTCCCTGTCCCAAAGCGCGTAAAGCGCCGCCTTGAGGGCCGCGTTCTGAAGGATGTGCCCGTAGGTGATGTGAATGAGCTGGCGCGCGTCCGGCCTGTCAAACAGCGTCGGAAGCGCGGAATCTTCCATCTTTTCGACGTTTGGGACCTTTGCGGGGTCCGCGGAAACGTGGTAAAAGCGGGTGGCGTCCGGGAAGCTCTCCAGCGCGAACAGGTGCGCGCGGCGGTAGAGCGCGGGGTCCTTCCGCGCGCAGATGCGCATGGCCTCGAGCCAGTTGGTGCCCGCGGTTTTGACGTGGAAGACCTCCCGCGTCCTTTCGCCGATGGCAGGGAATACGCTGAACTTGTCAGACCCCGAGTGAATGCTGAGCTTGTAGCCAAAGTGGCGGGCAATCTTCGCGTGGGCGTCGACATCCCTCGTGAATTCCGCTACGTCGCCGATGTAGTCGATGCCCTTCTGGAACTCGCCTGTAAAGCGCGGCGCGATGGTCGCGAATTTGACGCCCCTGCGGATGAGCTCGTTTGCCACGAAAAAGTGCTCGGCGGGCGTGGTGGGCACGCTCGTCTCATCGATGGAGATTTCAAAATCGGCATCGTATTTGCCGCCCGCGAGAAAGCGCTCGTACATTTCCGCCGCGAAGGAAACCGCCTCGCCGTACACAGCGACGCAGCGCGCAAGCTCGGCTTCGCCGTACGCAACGGTTAACCCCTCTCCTACATCGGAAGGCTTGGCGAGGTAAATATCCCGCACCGCCGAAATGTCCCCCGCGCCGCCGGGCTTGATGTGGTCGCTCAGATCGAGGGTAATCATGGTAAAGCCCAGCGAGAGCGCGTACTCGATGTCCTCCGGCTTTTTCAAATGATCGCCGTCCGCTCCAAAGCCGTCCCTGAAGCCCGCGCGGAACACGGCAAACGAGGCCGCGTCCAGCACGTCCTCGTAGGTTCGCCCCGTGAGGTTCAATTCCCGGATGGACTGCTGCACGAAGACCGGGCGCGCGTCGTATTTCTGAAAAACGCGGATGTGCCCGGGACAGGCAAGTCCGAGCCTGTCCCCCACGCCGAAGGAGCGGGGCGCGTTCAGCACGCGCACAGGGGCCGTGAAGGGGAAAAGTGCGCGGAGTCGGCAGGCGTTTTCGTGGGTGAGCGGGTAAGCGTCCCCCTTCCCGCCGGAAAAGCCCAATGCCGCGTCGGCGACAATGACGTCCGCACCGTCAAGCCGCGCCATCGATACCTTTTTGCCTTGGATTTCGTTCACGGATTCCGGATAAATTTGCATTTTGTCCTCCTATACCGCCGCGTGTTCGCTGCGCCTGATGATTTCGTCCTGGATTTCCCCCGAAAGGTTCACAAAGTAATCGCTGTACCCCGCCACGCGCACCATGAGCGTGCGGTGCTTTTCAGGATGCTCCTTGGCGTCGAGAAGGTCCTTCTGATCGACGACGTTGAATTGCAGCTCGAAGCAGCCGCGTTCCATGAAGGATTTGATGTAGCTTTTCACCGCGTCGCGGCCCTCGGGGCTTTCCATCAGCCTTTTCGTGAACCGCAAATTGGTGGCGATGCCGCCGATGCCGTACTTCTGGTCGATCTTCTCGATGGAGCGCAGAATGCCCGTGGGGCCGTTCCGGTCCATGCCCTGCACCGCGCCCAATGATTCCGACAGTGCCTCCCCCGCCTTCCTGCCGTCCGGCGTCGCCGCCGCGACCTTCCCCAACCGCCCGTGCATGATCCACGCGAAGTAGCTCGGGTGGAACGTCGCGCCCACGCTGGTGGTGTAGCTTTTCAGCTCGTCACGGATCAGTTCGTACATGGCGACGCCGATTTCGTCCGCCGCCTGGACGCCGTTGCCGATCTTGGGGCAGCGGTTGATCAGGAACTGGCGCATGCGCTCATTCCCCTCGAAATTGGCGCGCAGAAGGTCCCCCATCTCGGAAAGCGTCATGAGGTTCTGCTCGTAGACCGCCGTTTTCACCGCCGCAAGCGCATCCACGAGGTTCAAAAAGCCCGGAAAGCAGGGATACACGTAGCTGTACTTCGCGCCGCCCGCACCGGAATCCAGCCCGCGCGCGAGGCAGTCGTCAATAAACGCCGAGGCAAGGGGCGAGGCGCAGTACTGGGAAAAGACGTAGAGCTGCCTGACCGTGTCCTCGAGGTTCGCGCGGATGACGCCGCGCACAACCTGTTCCGTGCATGCCTTGAAATCCCCGAAGGTTTTCAGATCGGCCAAATCAATTTCGATATCCGGCTTCACCCGGCATTCCGCGCCGCAGATGGCCCTGCCGCCGTTGAAGATATACTCGTACGCCTTGTTGAGGTTAATGTATGGCGTGGCGACCTGCACATTGGAGGCGCCCACGGGAGTGATCTCCACGCAGGTGGAATTGATGTAATACCGGCTGTCGCGCGCCGCCATGCCCGCCGCGCGCAGGCCCTCCTGAATAACCCGGTCGTTGAAAAACGCCGGACGGGTATAGCCCTGAGCGATGATTTCGAGGGATTTGTCCAGAAGGGCTTCCGGCATGGCGGGGGTATAGCTGACGTTCACGGAGGGATTGATGAGCCCCGTGGTGCGGATGGCCTCGATGCACATCCGGGTCAGTTCGTTCCAGACGGGTTTCCCGTCCCGGTCGACGCCCCCCACCATCACCGCCGCGGGCCATGTGTCGTAGATTTCGTTGTGTTTGAGATAGAGGTGCTCGATGAGCTCGAAGGCAAATTCCTTCGTCAGGTATCCGGTCTCAATGTCCCTTTTGTAAAACGGGTACATGTAGTTGTCGAGCCGCCCGGTGAGGGATACGTCCCCCATGAGGCAGAGCGAAAATTGCATGAACCACATGATCTGGAGCGCCTCGTGGAAGTGCGTGCAAGGCTCCAGAGGGGCGCGCTCGAAGTTTGCCGCCATCCGGTTGAGCAGGATACGCCGCGCGGGATCGGCCTCCCCCGCGGCCCGCTCGGCAAGCGCCTCCCGTGCCCGGGCGCAAAAAAGGACAAAGCCGTCGAGCGAGATTTCCACAGACTCATAAAACGCCGCCTTTGCCGCGTCCCCGGGTTGCGAAAAGTCGATCTCCGCGCGCCTCTCCCTCACTTCCGCGAGGATCGCGCGGATTCCGACGTTGAGCAGCTTCTCGTAGTCGATGACCCGGTGACCCGTAAACGCCGTGAACGTGCCCGCCAGCTTCCCGCTGGCCCGGAGGTAGCGCCGCGCCTCGTCGGCATACGTTTTTTCCCCGATCGTCAGCGCGCGGGGCGCCGCGAAGCGCCCGACGATTGGCTCGCAATCGTCAATCTCGATGGGATAACCGGAAAACACCGCCCGGTCGATGGCCGCCCGCCGGAGGTTGTGGGCGTAGGGCGCGCCCTCGTCAAAGAGCGCTTTGCCTATGAGGCACAGCCTGATGTCCTCGCTCTCGGCGATCCGCTGTCCGCGCGCGTAGGCGCGCGCCTTGATTTCCTCGCGCATCCGAATCCCTCACATCACATATTTGGCGTCGATTCCCTTGCCCAAAAAAATTTGCGCGCATTCTTTCATTTCCGCCTCGGACGGCTCCCGCGTCTGCGCGCAGGGAAACGCGCGGCCCAACGCCGCGTATTTGGGGGCGCACATGCCATGGTACGCGAGCAGCTCCGCCGGGTGCCTTTGGGGAAGCGCCGCGATAAAGTCCGCGATCCGTGCGATTTCCGCTTCGTCCGCGTTGAAGCCAGGAACGACGGGCGTCCGAAGGATCATTGGCGCGCCCGCGGCGCTCAAGCGCCGGATGTTTTCCAATATGCGCGCGTTGCCGACGCCCGTACCCGCGCGATGGGTTTCCCCGGTCACGCATTTGATGTCCGCATAAAACAAATCCACGTCGCCCATGAGCCCTTGCACGTCCGCCCACGGGACGTTCAGCGCGGTCTCCACCGCCGTATGGATGCCCTCGGCCTTCATTCGCCCCAGCACCGCGCCCGCGATTCCCGACTGCAAAAGCGGCTCCCCGCCGGAGAGCGTGATGCCGCCGCCGCTTTTCTCATACGCGTCGCGATCGGAAAGCAGAATGCCGCAAAGCTCCTGGCGGGAGATTTCACGCCCGGCGAAGTTGAGCGCCTCCGCGAAGCACGCCTGCGCGCACGCGCCGCAGAGTCCGCACGCGGCAGTATGCCGCGCGCTGCTTCCGTCCGCCCCGCTTGGGCAGGCGGCGGCGCAGGCACCGCAGGAAATGCAACGCGCGGGATGAAAGAGGAGCGCGCCGCCGATTGGCTGGGATTCGGGATTGTGGCACCAGGCGCAGCGAAGGTTACAGCCCTGGAAAAACACTGTCGTGCGGATGCCGGGGCCGTCGTGGAGCGAAAACGGCTGAATGTCGAATACGCGTCCGCCGGTCGCCATGGCGTCACCTCCGCTTCTGTTGCGTCTATTATAACAATTTCATACCCGCAATTCAACATGAACCGCCTATACTGTAAAAAGCAAAGGTACCGGGCGTGCTTTTCAAACTGAAACGATTCGAGGTGTGCTGCGTATGTATGAAATAGACGCGACCAATGTTTCCCTGTTTGCCTGCATCATACCGCCCCCCGACGGCATTCCCGCGCGCGGAATCGTCGTCGACTTTCACGGGCTGGGCTCCGGCACGGAGATGCGCGATTCTTCACCCACGGGCGTTTCCTATGCGGAAAGCGGCGCCATCTACGTCTATCCCTACTACGGGCCGTGGAGTTGGATGAACGACGTGGCCGTGCAGTATTGCGACAGCGTGCTGAGCGCGGTCATCCAGCGGTTCCACCTCTCCGCCGAAACTGCCGTCGTCGCCACGGGCGGAAGCATGGGCGGCCTTTCCGCGCTGGTCTTCGCGCGCTACTCCCGTCTGCGCATCGTCGCCTGCGCCGCCAACTGTCCGGTGTGCGACCTGCCCCGTCACTACACCGAGCGCCCCGACCTCCCGCGCACTTTGCACGTCGCGTTCGGCCACTACGCCTGCCCGCTTCAGGCCGCATTCAAGAGCGCCTCGCCCCTCCATCTGGCCGCGTCCATGCCCCGCATCCCCTACTACATCGTCCACGGCGACGCGGATGCGGCGGTCAACAAAAAATTGCACTCCGACCGGCTCGTCGCCGAACTGCGGCGGCTCGGCTACGACGTGACTTACGACGAGGTGCCCGGCATGCCCCATTGCGCGCTCCCGCCTCGGAACGGGGACGCGTTCCGGGCGTTTATACTGGAGCATATGGGGTAAGGAGGATCGGCCCCGGGGACTGAATTTGACGCATCCCATGCGGAAAACGCATTGGCGAGACTTGGCTTTCCAATGGCAAGCCAGCCTCGAAGGGCCAATGTCCCCTTGGAATCCCAGGCCGGGTGGTCATTTCATTTTTACCCATCGGGGGGGGGGGGGGGGGGGGGGGGGGGGCGGCGCGCCGCGGGGGGGGGGGGGGGGGGG
>JAEYRW010000179.1 GCA_023435435.1 Bacillota bacterium
CCCCCGGGGGCCCAACCCCCCGGGCGGTCGAGTTGGCTTTTGGGATTGTCCCGCGAATTGCGCGGAATTTTACCGAAAAAGGGGCTTGACATCCAAATACTATGGCGGTAAAATGTCTGTGTGCAAACAGTTTGTTCTCGAACATCTATCCGGACGCGAAAGGGGGAGGCGCATGAGGCCCAAGGGAAGCGAAATCATCTTCGAATTGCGAACGCTCGACCATCTGATCCACCGACACGGGGACGCGCACATGCGCGCGCTGGAGGGGGGCGTACAGCTCACGCGGCTGCACCACTGGATCATCGGGTTTCTCTATCACCGGGAGGGCGACACCTATCAGAGGGACATCGAGACGGAATTCAAGATTTCGCGCTCCACGACTTCGAGCGTAATCACTCTCATGGAGAAAAAGGGACTTTTGGTGCGCCAGTCTGTGCCGTCCGACGCGCGGCTCAAAAAAATCGTGCTCACCGACAAGGCCATCGGGATGCACAGGCACCAGATGGCCGACATGCAGCGCGTGGACGCGGTCATCGAGGGCGCGCTGACCCCCGCGGAAAAGAAGCTGTTTCTGGGCATGATGGCGAAGATCCGAACCGCGGTGATTGAAAACCTCGATACCGACGGTTTGCATCCAGAAGAATCACCGGAGGTGGACGTATGATCAAAAAGCTCCTGGGGAGCGTGCGGGAATTCAAGCGTGCGACGATCCTCGCGCCCGTGTGTGTCTCGCTGGAGGTCGTCATGGACGTGGTGATCCCGCTTCTCATGGCGACGCTCATCGACAACGGAATCAGTGGAAACGACGGCGCGGGCAACCTTCCCTACATACTCAAAATCGGCGCGGTGCTCATCTTATGCTGTCTGGTCTCCCTGACATTCGGCATGCTGTCCGGAAAATACGCCGCGCGGGCCATGTCGGGGTTTTCCCGCAACCTGCGCAAGGACATGTTCACCAAGGTGCAAACCTTCTCCTTCGCGAACATCGATAAATTCTCCACCGCGAGCCTTGTGACCCGGCTCACCACCGACGTCATGAGTGTGCAGAACGCGTTTATGATGATCATCCGCGTGGCGGTGCGCGGGCCTTTGATGATGGTCTTCTCGCTCATGATGGCGTCCGTCATCAACTGGCGGCTCTCCCTGATATTCCTGGCGGCGGTGCCGCTTCTCGCGGGGGGGCTTCTGTTCATCGCCTCCCACGTACACCCGCTGTTCCGCCGGATGTTTGAGACCATGGACCGCCTGAACCGGGTGGTGCAGGAAAACCTGCGCGGCGTCCGCGTGGTGAAATCCTTCGTGCGGCAGGACTACGAGATTGAAAAGTTCAAGAAGGAATCCACGGGCATCTATCGGCTCAACGCCCGCGCGGAGCGGCTTTTGGCGTTCAACCAGCCGCTGATGCAGTTCGCCATGTACTTCTCCGTCCTGATCGTCAGCTGGCTGGGCGCCATGATGATCGTCAACGCCCACGGCGCCGAAGGGTCCATGACCCAGGGCGAGCTCTTTACCCTCATTCAGTACGCCGGGCAGATTCTCATGAGCCTCATGATGCTCTCGATGGTCTATGTGATGATCACCATCTCCCGGGCATCGGCGGGACGCATCGTCGAGGTGCTTGACGAGGAAAGCGACATCGCTGATCCGGCAAACCCGGTGATGGAGGTCGCGGACGGCTCCGTCGAATTCAGGAACGTGAGCTTCAGCTACTCCAGGGACATCGACAACTGCTGCCTGATGGACGTGAATTTCAAAGTCAGGTCCGGCCAGACGGTGGGCATTCTGGGCGGCACGGGTTCCTCCAAGTCCTCCCTCGTCCAGCTCATTCCCCGGCTCTACGACGCCACCGCCGGCACGGTTTACGTGGGCGGTGTGGACGTCCGGGACTACGACATTCCGGCCCTGCGCGACGCGGTGGCCATGGTGCTCCAGAAAAACGAGCTCTTCGCGGGCACCATTTATGAGAACCTGCGCTGGGGCAACGAAAACGCCTCGGACGAGGACGTCGAGCTGGCGGCGAAGCTGGCCCAGGCGGACGACTTTGTCCGCCAGATGCCCGAGGGCTACAACACCTTCATTGAGCAGGGCGGCTCAAACGTTTCCGGCGGGCAGAAGCAGCGGCTGACCATTGCCCGGGCGCTGCTCAAAAAGCCGAAGATACTGATCCTCGACGACTCCACCTCGGCGGTGGACACCCGGACCGACGCGCTCATCCGCAAATCGTTCCGGGACTATATCCCCGACACGACGAAGTTCATCATCGCTCAGCGCGTGGCCTCCGTGGAGGACGCGGACGTGATCCTCGTGCTCGACGGCGGGCGGATCGACGGCATCGGCACCCACGCGGCGCTGCTCGAATCCAACGAAATCTACCGCGAGGTCTACGAGTCCCAGAAGAAGGGGGGCGGCGAGGATGCCTAAGGAAAAGCCCAGGCTCGATCTCAAGGATTTGCCCGGCATGGGCGAGCCATCCGAGGTGTTCAAGCGCTATTCGCGCATCGAGCAGAAACCCGGCAGCCGGCGCGGATTCGGCAGCGGCCCCGGCGGCCCCGGCATGCGGGGCGGGAGCTTCGGCCCGCGCGGGAAGCTGGACAAGGGAACCGCCGTGCGGGTTCTCAAGACGGTCTTTCTGCCCTACTGGCCGCGCATGCTGGTGGTCTTTGCCGCCATCGTCGTCTCGGCCCAGGCAAACGTCCAGGCGGCGCTGTTCCTCAGGCGTTTGTTTGACAACTACATCGCGCCGCTGGTGGGTGCGGAAAACCCGGTGTTCACGGGGCTGTTCCACATGGTGATCGTTATGGCGCTCATCTATCTGGCGGGCATTTTCTGCACGTGGCTGTTCAACTTTCTCATGGTCGGCGTCGCCCAGGGCACCCTCAAGAAGGTGCGGGACCAGCTCTTCGAGCACATGCAGACGCTTCCCGTGAAATACTTCGACGGGCACTCCCACGGCGACCTGATGAGCCGCTATACCAACGACACCGAAACCCTGCGCCAGATGATCGGCATGTCGATTCCCCAGGTGTTTTCCTCCGTCGTGACGGTGGTGACGGTGCTCATCAACATGCTGCTTTTGAACGTCTGGCTGACGCTTTTCACGCTGGTGTTCGTCTTCCTCATGATGCAGATCACCAAGCGGATCGGCGGGCGCTCGGCGCGCTATTTCTCCGCCCAGCAGGCGACCCTCGGCGCGCTCAACGGGTTCATTGAGGAGATGATCAACGGCCAGAAGGTGCTGAAAGTCTTCAACCACGAGCCCGTCGCCAAGGCGGAGTTCGCCGACCTCAACGACGCGCTCTGCGAGCAGGCAAACCAGGCCAACATGCTCGGCAACATCCTCATGCCCATCATGGGAAACCTGGGCAACCTCCAGTACATCATGCTGGCCATCATCGGCGGGGCCCTGGCCATCGGCGGGGTTGGCGGGCTGACCGTCGGCACCATCGCAGCCTTCATGCAGCTTTCGCGCTCCTTCACAATGCCCATCAGTCAGGTTTCCCAGCAGATCAACTCCGTGGTCTCCGCCATGGCGGGCGCGAAGCGCATCTTCACGCTGCTGGATGAGCCCCCCGAGGCGGACGAGGGCTATGTGACGCTTGTGAACGCCGTCGTTTCAGAGGACGGCGCCATCACCGAAACCCCGGAACGCACCGGCGTCTGGGCCTGGAAGCACCCGCACAAGGCGGACGGAAGCGTCACCTACACCCGGCTCACCGGCGACGTGCGGCTCATCGACGTGGACTTCGCCTACGAGGAAGGAAAGCCTGTGCTCCACGACATTTCCCTCTACGCGGAGCCCGGCGAGAAGGTGGCCTTCGTGGGCGCCACCGGCGCGGGCAAGACCACCATCACAAACCTTCTCAACCGGTTCTACGCCATTCAGGACGGCAAGATCCGCTACGACGGCATCAACATCGAGAAAATCCGCAAGCCCGATCTGCGCAGATCCCTGGGCATCGTATTGCAGGATACCAACCTGTTCACCGGCACGGTGATGGAGAACATCCGCTACGGAAAGCTCGACGCCACCGACGAGGAGGTCTACGCAGCCGCGCGCCTTGCCAACGCCGACGACTTCATCCGCAGGCTCACAAACGGCTACGACGCGCTGCTCACCGCCAACGGCGCGAACCTCTCCCAGGGCCAGCGCCAGCTCATCGCCATCGCGCGCGCGGCCGTCGCCGATCCGCCCGTCATGATCCTCGACGAGGCGACCTCCTCCATCGACACGCGCACCGAGCTCCTCGTCCAGCGCGGCATGGATCGGCTCATGAAGGGGCGCACGGTGTTCGTCATCGCTCACCGGCTTTCCACCGTCCAGAACTCCGATGTCATCATGGTGCTCGACCACGGCCGCATCATCGAGCGCGGCACCCACGAAAAGCTCATTGAAGAGCGCGGCCAGTACTATCAGCTCTATACCGGCGCGTTCGAACTGGAGTAACGGGGCGGAACGCCCGGGGGGGCGCCCCCCGGCCAAACCCTCGGAACCCCGAACTGGGTGAAGTGATTGCCTTGTCTGTCGGTCGCGCGGGACCCAAACCCCGCGCGCCCGAGTTGTCTTGTGGGGGAATATATAAATTGCGCC
>JAEYRW010000011.1 GCA_023435435.1 Bacillota bacterium
GCGCGAAGCGCTCCACAGCCCCAAAACCGCGCCAGGCGCGGTCGGAAAAGGGAGGTTCCGCGAAGCGGAACTTGAGGGCGAGGACAGCGCGAAGCGCTCCACAGCCCGAAAACCGCGCTTGGCGCGGTCGGAAAAGGGAGGTTCCGCGAAGCGGAACTTGAGGGCGAGGACAGCGCGAAGCGCTCCACAGCCCGAAAACCGCGCTTGGCGCGGTCGGAAAGGAGAATTGCGGATGAACGTTTCCGTCCTCGGCCTTATCGTCATTCTTTCGCTGGTTCTTGTACTGATCGTAGTACGGGTACCGGCTGAATTGAGTGGCAAAGTCGCCGAGCGCGGATGCTTCGAAAAGTCTTGAGAGCGGACAACAAGGCCGCGAAATAGACAAAATCGAGGGCCTGTGGCAGACGAAGCCGCGGGCCCTCTTTTTATAAACGACAAATCGGAAGGGATGATCGAATGAAGATGACCGGCGCTCAGATTATCATCGAAACGCTCCTTGAGCAAGGCGCGGACACCGTATTCGGATACCCGGGCGGGCAGGTTCTGCCCCTGTACGACGAGCTGTACAAAAATAGCGACCGTATTCGCCACATTATGACCTCACACGAGCAAGGCGCCGCCCACGCGGCGGATGGCTTTGCGCGCGCCACGGGGCGCGTGGGCGTGGCCTTTGCCACCTCCGGCCCGGGCGCCACGAACCTTGTGACCGGAATCGCCTCCGCGTACTACGATTCCTCGCCCATCGTCTGCGTCACCGGCAACGTGCCCCTGCCCCTCATCGGCCGGGACAGCTTTCAGGAAGTGGACATCATGGGCGTGACAATGCCCATCACCAAGCACAACTACATGGTCAAGGATGTCAACGATCTCGCGGCCACCCTGCGCGAAGCGTTCGAGATCGCCAAATCCGGCCGTCCCGGCCCGGTTTTGGTCGACGTGCCCCGCGACATCCAGACCGCCCCGTGCGAATTCACCCCCATGCCCGCCGTGGAGAAGCGCCCCGTGCGCATGCCGCAGGAGGCGGCGCTTGCGCAGGCCGTGCGGCTGATCGCGGAAAGCAAGCGCCCCTTTATCTACGCGGGCGGCGGCGTGGTGCTCTCAGACGGCGCGAAGGAGCTCGAGCTCTTCGCGGAGAAGACCGACTGTCCGGTGGGCGCCAGCATTATGGGCCTCACCGCGCTCCCCACCGACCATCCCCGCTTCCTGGGCATGACGGGCATGCACGGCGGATACGCCGCCAACAAGGTCATGCAGGGGGCGGACCTCATCATCGCCATCGGAACCCGCTTTTCGGATCGCGCCACGGGCGACAAGTCCAAGTTCGCCAAGGATTCCCGCATTCTTCACATCGACATCGATCCCGCTGAAATCGACAAAAATATCCCCTCGTACCACTCGCTGGTGGGGAACATTCCGGACGTTCTGCGCGCGCTGAACGCGCGGCTTTCCGAAGTGCGCCATCCCAATTGGTGGGCGGAAATCGAGGCGTTCAAGAAGGACGAACCCCCGCGCGACGCGGAGGGCCTCACCCCCAAGCGCGTCATGGAGACCGCCCGCAAATGCGCGGGGGACGACGCGCTTGTGGCCACCGACGTGGGCCAGCACCAGATGTGGACGGCCCAGTACTGCCCCTTCCCGTTCCCGCGCGGGCTTCTCACCTCGGGCGGCCTGGGCGCTATGGGCTTCGGCATGGGCGCGGCCATCGGCGGCTGCATCGGAAGCGGCAGGCGCACGGTGCTCTTTACGGGCGACGGAAGCTTCCACATGAACCTCAACGAAATGGCCACCGCGGTGAGCGAGAAGCTGCCCCTCACGGTGGTGGTGCTCAATAACGCCACCCTCGGCATGGTGCGCCAGTGGCAGACGCTGTTCTTCGACAAGCGGTACGCGTCCACCACACACGGGCGAATTACCAACTATCCGGCCCTTGCGGAAGCGTTCGGCGCGCGCGGGTACCGGGCGGGGACGGTGGAGGAGCTCGAAAAAGCCATGGCCGAGGCCACCAGGGGCGACGGCCCGGCGCTTGTGGAGGTCATCATCGGAACGGACGAGATGGTGCTTCCCATGATCCCCCCGGGCGGCTCCGTCGAAAACATCATTTTGAACTAGGAGGCGATCTTGATGGAGGAAAGGACGTTCATTCTGGGCGCGCTTGTGGAAAATGAGTTCGGCGTCCTGACGCGCGTGGCGGGCATGTTCGCCCGGCGCGGCTACAACATCGATTCTTTGACCGTCGGTCCGACGGAGGATCCCAAAATCTCCCGGATGACCATCAAGTCCAAGGGCGACGACTATATTAAGGGCCAGATTACAAAGCAGCTCATGAAGCTCAACGACGTAAAGCGTGTCGTGGTGCTCTCTGACGAGCCCAGCGTGACCCGGGAGCTCATGCTCATCAAGGTTGCGGCGCCCCAGGAGCGGCACGCGGAGATCATGGAGGCGGTCAAGGTCTACCGGTCGAAGGTGGTCGATCTGTGCGCGAACGCGCTCACCATCGAGATCACCGGCGAGGTTTCCAAGCTTGACGCGTTCATCGAGTATATGCGGCCCTACGGCATCGCGGAGCTCACGCGCACGGGCGCGACGACCATACAGCGCGGGGAATCCCGCCTTGTGGATAACGAGGAATATTTGGAAAGAGGTGCGGTTTAAAATGGCGACTCTGTACTACGAAAAGGATTGTGACCTGTCCCGGCTGAACGGCAAAAAGATTGCGGTGGTTGGTTATGGCAGCCAGGGCCATGCCCACGCGCTCAACCTCAAGGACTCCGGCGCGGACGTGGTGGTGGCGCTCTACGAGGGCTCCAAGTCCGCCGCGCGCGCGCAGGAAGCCGGGCTTACCGTCATGACGACCGCCGAGGCCGTCAAGGTTTCCGACATGGTCATGATCCTCGTCAACGACGAGAAGCAGCCCGCGCTCTATCAGAAGGACATCGCGCCCTACCTGCGTCCCGGCATGACCCTCATGTTCGCCCACGGCTTCAACATTCACTTCGGCCAGATTGTGCCCCCGGCGGATGTCAACGTCATCATGGTGGCGCCCAAAGGCCCCGGCCACACCGTGCGCAGCCAGTACGTGGAGGGCAAGGGCGTTCCCGATCTCATCGCGGTCTATCAGAACGCCACCGGCGACGCCAAGGAACTGGCGCTTGCATACGCTTCCGGCATCGGCGGCGCGCGCGCGGGCATCCTCGAGACCACCTTCAAAGAGGAGACCGAGACCGACCTCTTCGGCGAGCAGTGCGTCCTGTGCGGCGGCGTGTCCGCGCTCATGAAGGCCGGGTTCGAGACTTTGGTCGAGGCGGGATACCAGCCCGAGAGCGCCTACTTCGAGTGCATCCACGAAATGAAGCTCATCATCGACCTGGTGGTGCAGGGCGGCCTCTCCTTCATGCGCTACTCGATTTCGGACACCGCCGAGTACGGCGACTACTCCGTCGGCCCGCGCATCATCACCCAGGAGACCAAGAAGGAAATGAAGAAGGTTCTCGGGGAGATTCAGGACGGCACCTTCGCCCGCAACTGGATTCTGGAGAACCAGGCCAACCGCCCGGGCTTCAACGCCAAGCGGCGCATGGAGTCCGAGCACCTGGCGGAACAGGTGGGCGCGGAGCTGCGCAAAAAAATGAGCTGGAAGCCTGAGAAGGGAAAGTAAGAAAATGAAAAGCGACGGCATCAAGCGCGGCTTTGAGCGCGCGCCGCACAGATCGCTCCTGAAAGCGATGGGGTACACGAATTCGCAGATTGAAAAGCCCATGATCGGCATCGTCAACTCGTTCAACGAGATCGTGCCGGGCCACATGCACCTCGACAAAATCGCGCGCGCGGCCAAGGACGGCGTGCTCGCCGCGGGCGGGACGCCGGTTGAGTTCAACGTCATCGGCGTGTGCGACGGCATCGCCATGGGCCACGAGGGCATGCGCTATTCGCTCTGCTCCCGGGAGCTCATCGCGGACTCCGCCGAGGTCATGGCGCGCGCCCACGCGCTGGACGGGCTGGTGTTCATCCCCAACTGCGACAAGGTCGTGCCGGGCATGCTCATGGCCGCCATGCGGCTGAACCTTCCCGCGATTTTCGTGTCCGGCGGCCCGATGCTGTCGCTCCCCGGGGAGGACGGGCGGCACATGGACTTAAACACCGTCTTTGAAGCGGTCGGCGCGTGCGCCGCGGGCAAAATGACGGAGGAAGAGCTGGGCTACTACGAGGACAACGCATGTCCCGGCTGCGGCTCCTGTTCGGGCATGTTCACCGCCAATTCCATGAACTGCCTCACCGAAGCTTTGGGCATGGGCCTTCCCGGCAACGGCACCATCCCCGCCGTGTACGCCGCGCGTCTGCGCCTGGCCAAGGCGGCGGGGGAGCGCGCCGTGGCGCTGGTCTCCGAAAACCTGCGCCCCCTGGACATTGTGACGGCGAAATCCCTCCAAAACGCCCTCACCGTCGACATGGCGCTGGGCTGCTCCACCAACTCGGTTCTGCACCTGGCGGCCATTGCCAGGGAGGCGGGACTCGACTACGACCTCAATATGATCAACGAGATTTCGGGCAAGACCCCGAACCTCACAAAGCTCGCGCCCGCCGGCCCCAACCACATGCAGGACCTGAACGCGGCGGGCGGCGTCAACGCGGTGATCCACGAGCTTCTGGACGCCGGCCTCATTGACGGCTCCGTCAAGACCGTGTCCGGCCTCACCATGGGCGAACAGGCGAAGAATTACCCGGTGAAAAATCCCGCCGTCATCCGGCCCGTTTCCGACCCCTACTCCCAGACGGGCGGCCTCGCCATTCTGTTCGGCTCCCTCGCGCCCAAGGGCGCGGTGGTGAAAAAGAGCGCCGTGGCCCCCGAAATGCTCCGGCACAAGGGCCCCGCCCGGGTGTTTGACGGCGAGGAGGCGGCCATCGGGGCCATTTACGCCGGAAAGATTAACCCCGGCGACGTGGTGGTTATCCGCTATGAAGGCCCGTCCGGCGGTCCCGGCATGCGCGAAATGCTCGGCCCCACCTCCGCCATCGCGGGCATGGGTTTGGACAAGGAAGTTGCGCTCATTACCGACGGCCGGTTCTCCGGCGCGTCCCGCGGGGCGTCCATCGGCCACGTCTCCCCGGAGGCGGCGTCGGACGGCCCCATCGCCTACGTTCACGAGGGCGATCTCATCGAGATCGATATCCCCGGCGCGCGACTTAGCCTGTCGGTTCCGGACAAGGAGCTTGAGACAAGGCGCGCGAGCGAATCCCTCAGGCCCCAGCCGGAGCTGACCGGTTACCTCAAGCGGTACGCGCGCCAGGTATCATCAGCGGATAAGGGGGCAGTTGTCACATGAAACAGGTCAAGATTTTCGACACCACTTTGCGGGACGGGGAACAGGCGCCGGGCTGCAGCATGAACCTCAAGGAGAAGATCGAGGTCGCGCGCCAGCTGGAACGGCTGGGTGTGGACATCATTGAGGCGGGCTTCGCCATCTCCTCCCCGGGCGACTTCGAGTCGGTGAAGACCATTGCCGAGTCGGTGAAAAACATGTCCGTGGCGTCCCTCTCCCGGGCGCTGGAAAAGGACATCGACGCGTCCTACGAGGCGCTCCGGAACGCGGCCGCGCCGCGCATCCACGTGTTCCTCGCCACATCGCCCGTGCACATGCAGTTTAAGCTCAAAAAGACGCCCGAGCAGGTGTTGGAGCAGACGAAGTTCGCCGTCGCCTACGCCAAGAAGAAGATGAACGACGTGGAATTCTCCTGCGAGGACGCCACGCGCAGCGAGCTGCCGTTCCTCGCCAAGGTGGTCTCCGCGGCCATCGACGCGGGCGCGACGGTGGTGAACGTCCCGGACACCGTGGGCTTTTCCACCCCCGAGGACATCACCGCCATGATCGAGTACCTGAAGGAGCACTGCGAAAACCTCCACAAGGCGGAATTGTCGCTGCACAACCACAACGATCTGGGCATGGCGGTGGCAAACACTTTGGCGGGCATCAAGGCGGGCGCGACCCAGGTGGAATGCACAGTCAACGGCTTGGGCGAACGCGCGGGCAACGCGTCCCTGGAAGAGATCGTCATGGCGCTCAGGACGCGCAAGAGCTACTACGAGGCCGAAACGCGCATCGATACCACCCAGATTTACAGGACATCCCGGCTGGTGTACGGCATCATCGGCATGTCGGTCCCCCTCAACAAGCCCGTGGTGGGCGTCAACGCATTCCTCCACGAATCGGGCATCCACCAGCACGGCGTCATGGCCGAGCGCACCACCTACGAGATCATGACCCCGGAGTCCATCGGCCTCAACAAGAACCGCATGGTTCTGGGCAAGCACTCGGGCAGGCACGCCTTTGAGGAGCGCTTGAGCGAGCTTGGCTACAAGCTGGACGATGGGCAGATCGCGGACTTCTTCGAGCAGTTCAAGGTGCTCTGCGACAAGAAGAAGGTGGTCTCCGACCGGGACATCGAGGCAATCGTCGACGCCAAGATCACCGCCCGGGGCGGCGAAATCGAGCTCGACCGCTTCACCGTTCACGCCGGCAACCACGCCACCGCCTCCTGCGTGGTGCGCCTCAAGAAGGGCGACGCGTACGTGGAGGAAGTGGCCCTGGGCGACGGCCCCATCGACGCGGCCTACAACGCCATCGACAAGTGCGTGGCCTTCAACGGCTACAAGCTTGAGGACTACGGCATCCACTCCATTTCCGAGGGCAAGGACGCGCTGGGCGAGGTCATCGTGAAGCTCAAAAACGGCGACGAGACCGTCACCGGACGCGGGCTTTCCACCGACATCATCGAATCGTCGATTCTGGCCTACATCAACGGTCTCAACAAGATTCTGGAAACGAGGTGATCCGATGCGCGAGTTCGAGGTATTCGACTCCACGCTGCGCGACGGCGCGCAAAGTGAAGGCATCTCCTTCTCCGTGCGCGACAAGCTGAACATCGTGCGCGCGCTTGACGCGTTCGGCGTTCACTACATCGAGGCCGGCAACCCCGGCTCGAACCCCAAGGACATCGAGTTCTTCGAAAGGATGCGCGAGGTGACGCTTGCGAAGGCGAAGCTGTGTGCCTTCGGGGCGACGCGCCGCAAGGGGATTCGGGTGGAGGACGACGCGAACGTCCAGTCCCTCCTCAAGGCCGAAACCCCGGCGGTGGCCATCTTCGGGAAGAGCTGGCTCCTCCATGTGCGCGAGATTTTGCAGGCGACGGACGAGGAGAACCTCGAGCTCGTGTACGACACCGTAAAATTCTTTAAGGACCGCGGCCGCGAGGTGGTCTTCGACGCCGAGCACTTCTTCGACGGTTACTTCGACGACTCCGCTTACGCACTCCGGGTGCTGGAAGCGGCCGCGCGCGGCGGCGCGGACGTGCTGGCGCTGTGCGACACCAACGGCGGCACCCTGCCGTCCGACATCTCCTCCTCCGTGGGCCACGTGGTCTCCCGCTTCCCGAACACCCGCGTGGGCATCCACTGCCACGACGACGCGGGCTGCGCGGTGGCGAACACGCTGGTGGCGGTGGAGGAAGGCGCGCGTCACGTGCAGGGCACATTCATCGGCTACGGTGAGCGCTGCGGAAACGCGGATCTGTCCATCGTGATTCCCGACCTGGTTTTGAAAAAGGGCTTTGCCGCCCCCGGCGCGGACCTGACGGCGCTGACCAGAACCGCCACCCGCATCGCGGAGATTTCAAATGTCACCATCCGCGGCTCCAAGCCCTTCACGGGCGCGAGCGCCTTCGCCCACAAGGGCGGCATGCACGTGGACGGGGTTTTGAAGCTCCCGCGCTCCTTCGAGCACGTGGAGCCGGAGACGGTGGGCAACGCCCGGCGCTTTCTGGCCTCCGAGGTCAGCGGGCGTTCGACGGTTCTTGAAAAGGTGCGCGCTTACGCGCCCGACCTCAAGAAAAATTCCCCCGAGATTCAGTTAATCATCGACACCCTCAAGGAGATGGAGCACAAGGGCTACCAGTACGAGGCCGCGGACGCGAGCTTCGAGCTCTTGGTTCGGCGCATCCTTCACCGCTACGCGCCTCACTTCACGCTGGTGCTCTATCGCACCACCGGCGAATCCCCGGCGGCGGACGGCGAGATGCCCTGCTCCGCCATGATCAAGGTCAACGTCGACGGCCGGGACGAAACCACCGCCGCCATGGGCAACGGCCCCGTGAACGCCCTCGACCTGGCGCTCCGGAAGGCGCTGACCGTGTTCTACCCCCAGCTTGGGGAGATGAAGCTCACCGACTACAAGGTGCGCGTGCTGGAGGCGGATTCCGCCACCGCCGCGCGGGTCCGGGTTCTCATCGAGTCCACGGACGGGACGGACGTCTGGACCACGGTGGGCGTCTCCACCGACATCATCGAGGCCAGCTGGCGGGCGCTGGTCGATTCCATCGAGTATAAGCTTACCCGCGACGAGGAAGGGAGGAAAAGCGCATGTCAGGCATGACCATGAGCCAGAAGATTCTCGCCGCCCACTGCGGAAAAGAGAAGGTGGTCCCGGGCGAGCTGGTGCTCGCAAACGTCGACTTCGTGCTGGGCAACGACATCACCGCGCCGGTGGCGGTGAACGAGTTTGAGAAACTGGGGCGCGACAGGGTGTTTGACAAGGACAAAATCGCCCTCGTCATGGACCATTTCACCCCCAACAAGGACATCAAGGCCGCCGAGCAGGTGAAGCTCGTGCGCAAATTCGCGCAGAAGTACGGCATCACCCACTTCTATGACGTGGGCGAAATGGGCGTCGAGCATGCGCTTTTGCCCGAAAAGGGTCTGGTGGGCGCGGGCGACCTCATCGTCGGCGCGGACAGCCACACCTGTACCTACGGCGCGCTGGGCGCGTTCTCCACGGGCGTCGGCTCCACGGACATCGCCTGCGCCATGGCCACGGGGAAACTCTGGTTCAAGGTGCCCGCCGCCATCAAGTTCGTGCTCAAGGGGAGCATGTGCAAGTTCGTGTCCGGCAAGGACGTCATCCTCCACATCATCGGCATGATTGGCGTCGACGGCGCGCTCTACAAGTCCATGGAGTTCGTGGGCGAGGGCGTCTCCCAGCTCACCGTCTCCGACCGGCTGTGCATGGCGAACATGGCCATCGAGGCGGGTGCCAAGAACGGCGTTTTCGCGGTGGACGAACAGACCGTCGAGTACCTCAGGGAGCACGGCGCCAAGGCGCCCACGGTCTACACTGCCGATCCCGACGCCGCGTATGACGAAACGTACGAGATCGATCTTTCCGAAATCAAGCCCACCGCCGCGTTCCCGCACCTTCCCGAGAACACGCGCCCGGTGGAGGAAGCGGGCGATCTGCCCATCGACCAGGTGGTCATCGGTTCCTGCACCAACGGGCGGCTCGAGGACCTCATCATCGCGGCGGACATCCTGCGCGGCAAAAAGGTGAAAAAGGGCGTGCGCGCCATCATCATTCCCGCCACCCAGAAGATTTGGCAGGACGCCATGCACATGGGCCTGTTCGACGTCTTTGTCGAGGCGGGCTGCGCGGTTTCCACGCCCACCTGCGGCCCCTGTCTGGGCGGACACATGGGCATCCTCGCCGACGGCGAACGCGCGGTGGCCACCACCAACCGCAATTTCGTCGGGCGCATGGGCCACACGGGCTCGGAGGTTTACCTCGCAAGCCCCGCGGTGGCCGCCGCGTCCGCCATCGCGGGCAAACTCGTCACCCCCGACATGCTTGACAAGGAGGCGTAAACGATGAAGGCAAAGGGAACAGCCATCAAATACGGCGACAACGTCGATACCGACGTCATCATCCCCGCGCGGTACCTGAACACCGCCGATCCCAAGGAGCTCGCGGCCCACTGCATGGAGGACATCGACAAGACGTTCCTCTCGCGGGTCAAGCCGGGGGACATTATGGTGGGCGGCAAGAACTTCGGCTGCGGCTCGTCCCGGGAGCACGCGCCCATCGCCATCAAGGAGTCGGGCATCTCCTGCGTCATTGCGGCGAGCTTCGCGCGCATCTTCAACAGAAACGCCATCAACATCGGGCTTCCCATTCTGGAGTGCCCGGAAGCAGCCGCCGAAATCAAGGACGGCGACAAGGTGGACGTGGACTTTGACGGCGGCGTCATCGTGGACGAGACCACGGGCAAGACCTACGCGGTTTCTCCTATGCCTCCGTTCATGAAGGACATCCTGACCTCCGGCGGGCTCATCGCTGCGGTGAAGGCCGGGAAGCTGGAGGGAAACGCATGAAGATCGGACTCGTGCGCGGCGACGGCATCGGCCCGGAAATCGTAGAGGCGGGCGTCAGGGTTCTTGACGCCTTCGGGACATTCGAATACGCGGATCTGCCCGCGGGCGGCTGCGCCATCGATGAAACCGGCGTACCGCTGCCGGACAAGACCGTCGCGGACGCGAAAACCTGCGACGCGGTGCTTCTGGGCGCCGTGGGCGGCCCCAAGTGGGACAGCCTGCCGGGACATCTGCGCCCGGAGCGCGCGCTGTTGGGCCTGCGCGGCGCGCTGGGGCTGTACGCCAACCTGCGCCCGGCCTCGCTGTTCCCGGCGCTCGCGGACGCCTGCCCCCTGAAAGCCGCGGGCAGCTTCGACATGGTCATCGTCCGGGAACTCACCGGCGGCATCTACTTTGGCGCGCGCGGCAGGCGCGAGGGGAAGCTGGGCAAGGAGGCCTACGACACCGAGTGCTACTCCGAAATGGAGATCCGGCGCATCGGGCGCGTGGCGTTCGAGCTGGCCATGAAGCGCAAAAAGACGCTTGTGAGTGTGGACAAGGCGAACGTCCTGGAATCCTCCCGGCTCTGGCGTGAAACCATCCACGAGATGGCGAAGGAATACCCGGAGGTACAGCTTTCCGACATGCTGGTGGACAACTGCGCCATGCAGTTGGTGAAAAATCCCGCGCAGTTCGACGTGATGGTGACCTCGAATATTTTCGGCGACATCCTCTCCGACGAGGCTTCGATGATCACCGGCTCCATCGGCATGCTCCCCTCCGCGTCCATGGGCGACGGCACCCGCGGGCTCTACGAGCCCATCCACGGTTCCGCCCCCGACATTGCCGGCAAGGGCGTCGCGAACCCCATCGCCACCATTCTCTCTGTGGCCATGATGCTCAGACTTTCCCTGGGAATGCCCGCCGAAGCGGAGCGCGTGGAAAAGGCTGTGGCGCGGGCCGTTGCGGACGGACTTCGGACCTTCGACATCGCCGCGGGCGCGCAGGGCGCCCTGGGTACGCGCGCCATGACGGACGCCATCCTTGCGCGATTGTAGGCGCAATCATGCCCGGAAATTGAAAAATGCCAATGCGCCCGGTTCGCGCCTTGACAGATTGGTGTAATATTGTATAATTCAAATGAAGCAGTGTCGATTTTTTTCGAAAATTGACGCGCCGGCATTGAATTATACCGTCGGAGGCCCCTGCGTGCACGAAGCGGCGAAGAAGCGAATGGAAATGTGTTATGGAGATCACGGCGCGGAAAAAAAGTCTCGCGCCGTGCTTCTTCTGCATCTTCAGGTCGTCTTGAGCGCGTTGGTCGCGCTGTCCGTCGCGGTGGTCTTCGCCTATACCCCGATGGATTGCAAGGCGTTTTATCTGGCGCTTACCTCCCTGACCCTCGGGGTCATCCTTCTTGGGGGGTATCTCAACCTCTCGGGACGGTACGCTTTCGCGCTGACCCTCACGGTGGCGGCCATGTGCGTTTCCCCCTGGGTCTCGATCATCCACGAGCGGATTGTTCACTCGGGCGACCTCATTCCCACGGTTTACGTCATCATTCCGGCGCAGATTTCCGCGCTTTTTCTCTCCGCGGCCATGATGGCCGGCCTCGGCCTGGTTCAGTCTGTCCTTTTCCTCACGCTGGTGCTGACGGACGCCGCGCGCGACAATTACAATTGGCCCAGCCTCGTCTGCTTCGTGCTGTTTGCCGCCGCGCTTGGCTCTTTCACGAGTCAGATGATCAGCCGCCAGCACAACAAGGCCATCCGCATGCAGGAGGCGCTCCGGGAAAGTGAACGGAAGCTCACCGAAATTTCCGTCCACGACGCCCTCACCGGACTTTACAACCGCCGCCGCATGGAGGACGTGCTTGCCGCGCTCATTGGAAAGCCGGACGCGCGCTTCGGCGTCGCCATGCTCGACGTGGACGATTACAAGGGCGTCAACGACAAATACGGCCACGCCTGCGGGGACGACCTCATTCGGGAAATCGCAGGCACCATCGTCGGCGCCCTCGCGCCGGGCGAGTGTGCGTTCCGCTACGGCGGGGACGAGTTTCTGATCACCCTCTCGGGCGCGGACATCGCCGCCGCAAAGGCGCGCGGGGAGGCCGTCCGGGAGACCATTGAGGCGACGCGCTATGTCTGCCTGGACAATGAGTGGATTCCCATCACCGCCTCCGTGGGCGTCTCCTTCTTTCCGGTATGCGGCGCCGACCGCGACGCGATTTTGCGCGATGCCGACCGGGCGCTCTATACCGCCAAGCATTCCGGGAAAAACCGCGTGGTGACAAGCGGGATGCTCCAAAACGCGACGTGGAACGAGGTGGGGTGACCAAGGTTTACCTGGGCCAACGCATGAATTACAAATGAATGAACTCCGGGAGGTTCGGAGGGCCGCAGCCCTCCATGTTCAATCATTTGTGCCGGCTTTGCCGGTGCAAATGGATTCGACCAGGCGCATCGACCGAATTTTCAATTCGATCGATGCGGTCGCGTAGCGACTTGGTTTGCCTCCGGCAAGCCAACCTTAGGGCGCGCTTGCGCGCCTGACGACGAATCGATACCTGCATTCGGATTTCGCCCGGAATTTTCGTGAGAAAATTCAGAAATCCGGTTCCTCGTTCCTTTGGCTTACGGATGAACGAAGTTCATCCGTAAGCCCTGCAAGGTTTACGTGCCGCGCTTGACAACGCCCCAATGTGGGCTATAATGAAGCTATGCCTCCTTTTTTGTTGATTCTTCCCTGCGTCGCGGGCGCGGGCCTGGGTCTTCTCCAGATTCGCCTCACCGTGCGGCTGATGAAAAAGCCGGGCATTTGGCTGGCAATGGCAAAGTTGCCGCTCTGGGCGCTGCCGATGCTGGCGGCCGCGTATTTTTCGGTTTGGGCGCTTCTTGCCCTGACAGCGGGCGCGAGCGTTGCGTATCTTGGTACTGTCGCCGTCATGTGGCGCAGACTGCGCAAAGGAGGGGATGAGTAGCGATGGAAGTCAACATTTATCCGGTGCCCTTTCATGTGTTCGGCATCAACGTCGGGTTGAGCGTGGTGGTCGCCTGGTGCGTGCTCGCCATCCTCATCGTGCTTATGATCGGCGTCAACATTTATATCAGAAAACGGTTTACGGAGCGGCCAAAGGGCCTGCAAAACGTGCTCGAGATGGTCATCTCGGGCCTTGAGAAGTGGGCCCATGACTACGTGGGCAACTGCGCGCCCCTCATCGCGCCCATTTCGCTCACGCTCATGCTTTACGTCTTTTCCACCTCGATCATCGAGCTTTTCGGGCTTCCGCCCGCCACCAGCGACTTCAACTGCACGCTGGGGCTCGGGCTTACCTGCTTTTTCGCGGTAAACCTCACCGGCATCCGGTACCGGGGCCTGTGGGGGCGCACCAAGCGGCTCTTCCAGCCCTCGGTGGTGGTTACGCCCATCCGCATCCTCACGGACCTCATCACGCCGTTCTCGATGGCGATCCGGCTTTTTGCAAACATACTGGTGGGTTCGGTCATCATGGAGATGATCTATTCCCTCGTGCCGATCATACTGCCCGCGGCGTTTTCGTCGTTTTTCACGGTGGCGGAGATCGGCATTCAGGTATTCGTGTTCGGGCTGCTCTCCCTCATTTATACGGGCGAGGCGGTAGAATAAAACAACAACTGATGGAGGTAACAATATGTCAGCACTTGGTTTGATCGCAATCGGGGCGGGCATCGCGGCACTGTGCGGCGGCGGCGCCGCCATCGGCATGGGCATTGCCACCGGCAGGGCGGCGGAGGCCATCGCGCGCCAGCCCGAGGCGTCCGGAAAGGTCAACTCGTCCCTTCTGTTCGGCCTCATCCTGATGGAGACATGCGCCATTTACGCGCTGCTCGTCGCCATTCTCCTGATCTTCGTCCTTGCGGGCAAGGTGACGGGCTAACAAAAGGTGATCGAACGGAAACGGGGGTGCGCGCTTGGAAGGATTGTTTAACCCGACGACCATACTGCTTCATATGCTCAACGCGGCGATCCTTTTGGCCGTCGTCTATTATCTTCTCTACAAGCCCGTCCGGAAGTTCCTGAAAAAGCGCGAGGACAAGATCGCGGGCCAGCTCGACAACGCGAATCTGCGTGAAAAGCAGGCCATGGACCTTCTTGAGGCGCGCAAAAAGCAGCTCGAGGGCGCGTCCGCCGAGGTGACGGAGCTCATTCGCGTGGGCGAAAGGCGCGGCAAGGCCCGGGCGGACGAAATCACGTCCATTGCCCAGGAGGAGGCCAGGCGCATCGCCGAAAAGGCGAAAATGCACGCCGAAAGCATGGAGGCCAACGCCCAGGTGGACCTCTACGAAAGGGCCGCGAATCTCTCGGTGGACATCGCCAAGATGGTTCTGGAGCGCGAGGTGACCATCGAGGATCACAAACGGCTCCTCGAGGAATTTTTTGAAAAGGCGGGCCGCGCATGATACGGGGGATTGTTCGCACGGCGTTCCATCTGTCGCTCGATGAGATGGGGCGCCTGGAAAAGCATATGTCGGGCCTTCTGGGCACCGACGTCGTGCTCACCGAACAACTCGACAAGGCACTCATCGCGGGCGTCGAGGTGGAGGTGGGCGGGCGCGTGCTCGACAACTCCATCCGGGGCCGCCTGCGCGAGGTCCGGCGCTTGCTTGTAAGACGGGGGTGAATCTATGCTTGATTGGAAGACGCTCGGCCAGACGCTGGAAACGCGGCTGACGGACGTTAAAAGTGGAACCGATATCACGCGCGTGGATGTCCACAGCGTAGGTGTGACCATTACCTCCGGCGACGGGGTCGCCGTGGTGGACGGGCTGCTCGACTGCGTGCTGGGCGAGCTGATCGAATTCGACGGCGGCGGCAGCGGCATCGTCATGAACCTTAACAGAAACAACGTCGGCGTGGTGCTTTTGGGAAACGAGGCCTCGGTTCCCGAGAGCGCGCAGGCCCGCGGCACCGGGCGCGTGCTCATGGTGCCGTGCGGGGAGAGCCTTCTGGGCCGCGTGGTGAGTCCGCTGGGCGAGCCCCTGGACGGTCGCGGCCCGATCCACTGGGACGAGATGCGCCCCATCGAGACCGGCGCGCCCACCATTCTTTCCCGCAAACCCGTGGATACGCCCATGGAGACGGGGCTTCTCGCCATCGACGCCATCGTGCCCATCGGGCGCGGCCAGCGCGAGCTCATCATCGGCGACCGCCAGATCGGAAAGACCGCCATCGCCCTGGACGCCATCCTCAACCAAAAGGGCAAAAACGTCTACTGCTTCTACGTGGCCATCGGCCAGAAGGCGTCGTCCATCGCAAGGCTGGTGGAAAAGCTGCGCATGGCGGATGCCCTTGATTACACGACCATCATCTGCTCCACGGCCTCGGACGCGGCGTCCATCCAGTACATCGCGCCTTACGCGGGCTGCGCCATGGCCGAGCACTTCATGTACGGCGGCAAGGACGCGCTCATCGTGTACGACGACCTCACCAAGCACGCGGTGGCGTACCGCTCCATGTCCCTTCTGCTCCACCGCCCGCCGGGACGCGAGGCGTATCCGGGCGACGTATTCTATCTGCATTCCCGCCTTCTCGAACGGGCCGCCCGGCTCAACGAGGAAAACGGCGGGGGCTCCATGACGGCGCTCCCCATCATCGAGACCCAGGCGGGCGACATTTCCGCCTATATTCCCACCAACGTCATCTCCATCACCGACGGCCAGATTTTCCTGGACACCGACATGTTCCGCTCGAACATCCGTCCGGCGGTTTCGGGCGGCCTGTCCGTCAGCCGCGTGGGCGGCGCGGCGCAAACCAAGGCCATGCGCCAGGTGGCGGGCCGGCTGCGCCTGGAGCTGGCGCAGTACAGGGAGCTGCAGGTGTTCGCGCAGTTCTCCTCGGACATGGACGTCACCACCCGGGATACACTGCGCTACGGCGCGATCCTTACCGAGCTCATCACCCAGAAGGACGGTGAGCCCATCCCCATGGCGTGGCAGATTGAGCTTCTGTACAGCGCGACCCACGCGCTCATTCCCCACGACACGCCCATCGAGCGCGTGCGCCAGTTCAAGAAGGAATTCCCTCACTATATGCAGGGCCGCGATCCCGAGGGGGTCAAGAGGCTCTCGCAGACGGGGCTTCTGGATCCGGCGTTTGAGGAGAGCATGAAGCACGCGGTGTGCGAGTGGCTCGGAAGTTGCGTGCCGTTCACAAACGCCGCCCCGATGGACGGGGTTGCGCAGGGCAAGGAGCCGGTTGGCGTGGCCGCGCCTTCCGCGGCGCCGAAAGAGCCGGAGGCGGGTAAATGAACAGCGTCGCCGAGATCCGGCACCACATCAAGGTGATCGAGGACACGTCGAAGATCACGCGCGCCATGTACCTCATCTCGTCCGCGAAGATGAAGCGCGCCATGCGCGTACACGATCAGAACATGAAGTTTTTCGATCAGGTGCGGCGCGGCATCCGCTTCGTGCTGGACAATTCCGAGCAGCCCCTCAACAGCCATTTCTTTCGGGAGCACGGCAAAAACGCGGCCTACATCGTGCTGGCGGGCGACAAAAGCCTGTGCGGCGGCTACAACCATCAGGTACTGCGCCACGCGCTGGAGGCCATCCGAAACGGCGGGCACGGGCGCGTGCGGCTCTTTACCGTGGGCCACATGGCCACGGAATTCTTCGTCCGCAACGGCTTTCAGCCCGACAACCGGTTCGAGCACGTGGGCCAGAACCCGTCCTTGCGCAACGCGCGCAACGTGACGGCCCGGCTCATCGAAATCTTCCTGTCAAAGGACGTGGACGAGGTCAACGTCGTCTACACCATGATGCAGGGCGCGACCATGAACCCTACGGTTTTGCGGATCATGCCGCTTTTGGCGAAAGACTTCGCGGACGTGGAGCCCCTTCACGAAAAGGTGTCGGACTTCACGTTTTATCCGACCCCGTCCGAGGTGGGCGAGGCCATGGCGAACCATTACCTCATGGGGCTGGTGTATTCCGCGCTGGCACAATCCTACGCCGCCGAAAACCGGGCGCGCATGACGGCCATGGACAACGCCACAAGAAACGCGGGCGCGATGCTCGACCATTTGCGCCTGGAAATGAACCATGTGCGCCAGGGCGCCATCACCCAGGAGATCACGGAGATCATCGCGGGCGCGCAGCAGGAGGGATTTTAAATGACATACGGATCGGTGGCGCAGATCATCGGGCCTGTGCTCGACGTGTATTTTGAGCCGGGCGCGTTTCCGCCCATCCACACGCTTTTGTATGTGCTGGCGCCGGAGCGTAAGGTGGCCCTCGAGGTCATGCAGCACTTGAGCGATGCCGTGCGCTGCATCTCTCTGCAGGCCACGGAGGGGCTTTCCCGGGGGCTCAAGGTCGAAAATACCGGTTCGCCCATCCGCGTGGCGGTGGGAAGGGCGACTTTGGGCCGCGCGCTGGACGTGCTGGGAAACCCCATCGACGGAAAACCGCCGGTGGTGAGCGAGGACACAATGCCCATTCACCGCGGCGCGCCCCAGTTCGACACCCAAAAACCCGCGGCGGAGATGTTCGAGACGGGCATCAAGGTCATCGATCTTCTGGCGCCCTACTCCAAGGGTGGAAAGATCGGGCTGTTCGGCGGGGCGGGCGTCGGAAAGACGGTACTCATCCTCGAGCTCATCCACAACATTGCCATTGAGCACGGCGGCTTGTCCGTGTTTACCGGCGTGGGCGAGCGGTCCCGCGAGGGCAACGACCTCATCCTTGAGATGGGCCGCTCGGGCGTTCTCGACAAGACGGCCATGGTGTTCGGCCAGATGAACGAGCCGCCGGGGGCGCGCATGCGCGTGGCCATGACGGGACTGACCATGGCGGAATACTTCCGCGACGCGGGCAAGCAGGACGTGCTTCTGTTCATCGACAACATTTTCCGCTATATTCAGGCGGGCAGCGAGGTTTCGGCGCTGCTCGGGCGCATGCCCTCCGCCGTTGGCTATCAGCCGACCCTGGCCACCGAGGTGGGCGAGCTGGAGGAGCGGATCACCTCCACCGCCGAAGGCTCCATTACCTCCGTGCAGGCGGTGTACGTTCCGGCGGACGACCTCACCGATCCGGCCCCGGCCGCCATCTTCTCCCATTTGGACGCCACGACGGTTCTTTCCCGGCAGGTGGCCGAGATGGGCATTTATCCGGCGGTGAGTCCGCTGGATTCCTCCTCGCGCATCCTTTCTCCCGACGTGGTAGGCGACAAGCACTACGACGTTGCCATGCGCGTGCTCGCCGCGCTGCAAAGGTACCGCGAGCTTCAGGACATCATTGCCATTCTGGGCATGGACGAACTCACCGAGGACGACAAGAACACGGTTCTGCGCGCGCGGCGCATCCAGCGGTTCCTGTCTCAGCCCATGCACGTGGCCGAGGTGTTCTCCGGAATTCCCGGCGCGTACGTGAAGATCGAGGAGACCGTTGAGTCCTTCCGCGCCATCATCGACGGCGAGGTGGACGATCTGCCCGAGGGCGCGTTCTTCATGGTCGGCGGGCTTGAGGATGTGAAAAAGAAGGCGGCGGAGCTGCGCGAAGCCGCGAAAAACCAGGGGGCGGCGCGGACATGAGCCTGAATCTGTCCGTTGTGACCCCCGAGCGCGAGTTTTTTAACGGCGCGGTGGAGATGGTCATTCTCCAGGCCCAGGACGGCGAGTTGGGCATCCTTGCGGAGCACTCGCCGACCCTTGTCGCGCTGCGCGAGGGAATCACCCGCGTGCGCATCGACGGGCAATGGCGCTGGTTCGCCGCGTCCAGCGGCTACGCTTCGGTGCTTCCCGACAGCGTGTACGTCGTGCTCCAGACCGCCGAGTGGCCCGAGGAGATCGATGTCAACCGCGCCCAGCGGGAAAAAGAGGAGGCCGAGGAAATCCTCCGCCAGAAGCAAAACCGCCAGGAGTACGCGGTCACCCGCTCCATGCTCGCCCGCGCCATGGTGCGCCTCAGGGTCACGCGCTCGTCCAGCGATACGAAGTAGGAGGCGGGGGGAAACGCCGAGGGCGCTGCCATCGGACTCCCGCCAAAGGGCCACCGGCCCTTTGGAAACCCATACTGGGTAAATGGCATCACATAGTCAGTCGGCGGCGCGGGGGGCCCAAACCC
>JAEYRW010000137.1 GCA_023435435.1 Bacillota bacterium
AAACACGCGCCCCGCGCGGCGGATATGGGCGGCCGCGCGGCATTGCTGCGCGGTCAGCCCGCGCGCAGAATCCGGTCGACGACCAGTTTCCGGAATTCCGGGGTAAGCAGGCAGAAGTACGCGGTGAAGCCCGTGACGCGCACCACCAGGTCGGGGAAGGCGTCGGGATTTTCGTTGGCGGCGAGAATCTGTTCGGCGTTCACGATATTGATGTTGAGAAGCGTGGCGCCCAGACCAAAGATCGTCATGATGTAGTCGCACACCTTTTCGACGGCTTCTTCGCCGTCCGCCATGCCGGGATCGAGCTCCAGCTGAACGGGCGCGGTGTTGCCGCAGGCGGGCTGGATGGCGCAGATGGCGTTGCTCATGGCGGTGAGCGCGCCGTCCCTGCGGAACCCGGGATGGGGATTCGCGCCGTGGTTGATGGGCTCGAAGTCCCTGCGTCCGTTGGGCGTTGCCCTGACGGCCTTGCCCAGCACGATGGTGTTGGACCAGGAGAACCAGCCGGGGATGAACTTGACCGGCGGGCGCAACCCGTCCATTTCATTCACGTCCTCCGTGAAGCTTTCGGAGACCATGACGCCCCACCTGTCCCCGTTTCCGCCCGCGCCGTACCGTTCGCTGGCGGAAAGCATCCTGCGGACGTATTCTCCCTGGCTTCCGGCGAAATTGTTCTGAAGGTGTGCGTACACCTGCGCGAAGTCCAGGCGGCCCTCCCGCTCAACGCGCTGTTCGAGCGCGGCGAAGGAATCGGCCACGGTGGCGATGCCGGTGCCGTCGATGCACATGTTGTAGTATTCCGCGCCGCCGCCGGACATGTCGAGGCCTTTTTCCACCGGGCCGTGGGAGATGAGGTTCAGCATGAGCTCCGGTTCGTTGTACACCTGATGGTCAAGGTGGAACAGGATGCCGTCCGCGGTGGCGCGCACCGCGCGCTTCTGGTGCTTGCGGTACAGGTCGAACAGGCGCGCGGTGCTTTGCGCGCCGCCATCCGTCATCATTTCGTCAAGGGCCACGGTGAACACCTTGAGGTTGTTGACCTTGACGCAGTCGTTGAGCGTGTATTCAAGACCCGGCAGGCTCATCCAGTGGCAGCCGACGGCCACGCGCCTGCGCGCGAGCTCCACCGGGTAACCCTTGTTCATGAATCCCGTGGAGAGGGAGGTATCGCCCGAAAAGCGCGGCCAGCCGTTTTTATTCTTGAACAGGTATTTGACCGCGGTTTTCAGAAAATCGCGGCGCATGTTCTCGTGGACGCGGATGGTGATGTTGCAGGAGGAATCCAGCCAGTCCGCCGCCTCGAGGCACAGGTAGGAGAAATACGTGGTCTGGTCGGTTCCGTCCGGGCGCAGCCCGCCCAACTGATAGTAGTGGGGGTCGTTGAGCAAAAGGCAGGCGATGTAGTACCTGGCTTCGTCCTCGGTGACCTCGCCCCTTTCCCGATCCGCCTCATAGTACGGGCGCAGGATCTCGTCCAGCTGGCAGCCCGCGCCGTCCCGGTTGTATTCGCGAGAGGCCATGTTGAACCAGCAGATCCACTGGCAGGCCTCGCGCAGGGTGCGGGGTGCGCCGTCGATGAGATGCTCGTTGACCGCGCGCATCTGCGTGAGGTTTTCCCGCAGATCGGCGTTCGGTTCGCCCGGGACGGCGGCGGTCAGCGCCGCGCAGGTGCGCCTGATCCAGACTTGAATGCCCTCGATGACGCGGGTTTCGGCGTCGTAGAATTCCGCGCGGTCGGGGTTGACGGCGCGGTACTTTTCCAGCTTTCTTTTGAGTCCGCCCCAGCCGAGCCGCATGCCGATTTCGTAATCGCCCCCGAAGTGGGAATCCGCGCCGATGCCGGGGACGATGCCGTACAATTCCTGAAGCGGTTTCAGATGGTCGTAGGAATAATCGGGATTGAACCCCTTCACGGGCTTCATCCAGATCATCGTGTTCATCCAGCGGTTGGCGAACGCGTCGCACGGATCGATGAACACGGGGTGCTCCACCATGAGCATGTAGAAGTTTTTGCTCCAGCCATCGTAGCCGTAGAAGGAGCCGTTTTCGTGGTTCACGTACGGTTCGAACCGGAAGTCGTCCGGCGCCTTGACGGTGCCGTAATCGTCGCTGTCCGCGAACTGCCGCAGCTCCTTTTTGTCCCGCGTGTCCTCGATTTTGCGGGCCCGGAGAATTTCGAGCCGCCTGCGAAAGCCGGTGTCCGCGCCCGCGGGAACGGTGGCGAGCCTGTTGCGCATGTTTTTCCCCTCCTATCCGATTCTGACGGCGACGCCCTTTGATTCCGCAGCCCGTTTGAGCGCGCCCATGGCCTCGTCGGAAAGCGGCCGCACCCCTTCGAAGGCATAGGGCAGACCGAGCGCCCGGTACTTGCCCGCGCCCAGCGGATTGTAGTTGAGAAGCTCGTAATACCGCAGATTGGGGATGTCCCGCAGCCTTTCCGCGATGGCCCCGATGTTTTGGGCGGAATCGGTGGCGCCGGGAATGACGGGCGTGCGCGCGATGAGCGGCACTCCCGTTTGCGCCAGCCGGCCGAGATTCTCCAGAATCAGCCTGTTCGAGACACCCGTCCACCGGATGTGGTCCGCCTCGTCCATGATTTTGATGTCGAACATCAAAAGATCAATAAAAGGGAGCGCCTGTTCGATGCGCGCCCAAGGCACGTTGAGGCAGGATTCCACGCCCGTGGAGAGCCCCGCCTCCTTGGCTGCCTTCAGAAGGCCCAGGCACGCCTCCGGCTGCAAAAACGCCTCGCCGCCCGAGAGGGTAACGCCGCCCGGCGCGCGGCCGTCTTTGGCAGATTGATCGTAGTACGGTTTGTCCTTCAATGCCTCGCCGAGAATGGACGCGGTGGGAACGTCCTTTCCCGCCAGGTCGAGGGCGCCCGTAAAGCACGCGTCCGCGCACGCGCCGCATCCGAGGCAGGCCGCCCGGTCGTAGAAGAGCCGGCCGTTCTCAAAACGGCGCGCCCCGAACCGGCAGGCCTCGGCGCAGTGCCCGCAGCCCATGCACTTTTCCATGTCAGTCAGAAGAACCGGCCCCGCGCCGATGGCCTCGGGATTGTGGCACCAGGCGCATGCCATGTTGCAGCCCTTGAAGAAGACCGTCGTGCGGATGCCGTCCCCGTCGTTTAGTGAAAACCGCTGAATTTCCGTAATCATGTCGTCCACCTGCCTGAATCGTGTTTGGAGGAAGTAAAGCGGCCGGCTCCCGCGGCGCGCCGAACGCATTTTGAGTCCGCTCAAATCATACCACCAAACACCACCCCCTGTACAGCCGTCGAACGCAAAAATGTGCGGGTTGCCTACCCTCTGCATTCCTATAGAAAATTCAAATAGCATATCGTTCGCATTGACCAAAGCGTGAATTTGTCGTAAAATATAAGAGGAGATTTCGTTCCGAATCGCCGGATAAAGCAATGGCGCGGGCGAAACAAAGGAGGGGCAAATATGAACCTGACACAGGAACAGCTGCGGGCACTGATTGCGGAAGGCGCCTTCGAGCTGTATGGTCAGCCCAAATGGACGTTCGGCAAAAACACCTGCAACACCTACGAGGTCTTCGCGGAGGTTCTCCACCTGCCCAGCGGCGAGGCGGTGCCGGGCTACGGCTACGTGCGCCAGACCATGTCCGACCGCCACACCAGCAAGGTTTTCGCCGACTGGTTCATGGAAAGCGCGTTTGCCATGATTCGCCGCCTGATGGATCAGATCGGCTGTGATCTGATCGTCGCCGTCAACATCTGGACGAGCGTGATCAACGCGCCGGACTTCGTCGAAAGGACGAAGGAAGAACTCGACCGGCACAGGCTCCAGCCGCGCAATCTGGAGATCGAGCTGACCGAGGTCGACAAGCTCACGGCAAAGGGCGTCGAAAATCTCATCGCGCTTAAGGAAATGGGAGCGAAGCTGCTCTTTGACAATTTCGGCATCGGGAGCAACAACCTGTTTTTGCTCAACCGCCTGCCCTTCGACGGCATCAAGCTGGCGCGCTGTTTCTCCGCCGGGCTTCCCGACGACGATAAGCTGGTGCGCATTCTGGTGTCCATTGCCCACCTTGCGGATACCCTCAACATGACCGTGTGCGCGAAGGGCATCGAGAACGGCGACCAGTTCGAGATGTACAACGACCTCGGGTTCTGGAAGGGGCAAGGGTTTATGATCGGCCCGCCGATGGCGGAGAAAAAGCTGCACGACTTCATCCTTCAGTTCGGCCACAGGGAAGCTTCCTGAAAAGAACCGCCCGCCGTCCGGTTCGCGTGAAACCGGACGGCGGGCTTTTTTCTTTCCTGGTCCTTCTTATTGGATCGCTCCGTCCGCCGTCATGGCGCGGACGACGGCGCGGCCGTCGAGGGCGCGGGGGGGCACCTTGGCGTCGAGGGAAAGCGCGGCGGCCGTGCCGGCGGCCTGCCCCATGGCGACGCAGTCGCCGGTGACCCGGTAGGAGGCGTGGGCCTCGTAGCTGCCGGAGATGCAGCGGCCCGCGACGAGCAGGTTTTCCACCCCAAGCGGCACGAGACAGCGATAGGGTATCTGATAGGGCTTGATTTTGTATTCCTCCCGGTGCGGCTCCTGGGACTTGCCGTCGGGCTGATGAATGTCCACGCCGAAGCGGCAGGTGGCGAAGCCGTCCTCGAAGCGCCTTCCCGCGCGCATGTCCTCGAGGGTCAGCTCGTACTCGCCCCGGATGCGGCGCGATTCGCGCACGCCGATCATGGCTGCTGTTTGGTCGAGCTGCACATTGGCGAACTGCTGGAGATGGTTTTTGAAAAACCGCAGGGCGTCGTTCACGCGCTCCCGGCCCTCCATTTCCGCCTGGGAGAGCTCCCAGGGATCGATGGCGCTCAGCCCGCGCATGTGGGTCATCTGAAGGACGCCCGTCTGCCGCCCGGGGAGCCGGAGCAGGCAGGGATTCACAAAGTTGAACTCGTAATCGAGTTTTTCGTGCTCCACGGCGCGCTTCATGAGCTGGTAAAGGTCGTTGCCGCCCGGATAAGGATACTGCTGCACAAATTCCATGTTGCTGATCTTGAACATGAGCGTCATGGGCTGCACGGCCTGATCGCCTTCGCGCCCGTAGTGCCAGGACGCGCCCGCCCGGGCGGCCACGTCGCCGTCGCCGGTTGCGTCGATGACCCGTTTTCCGAGAAACGCCATGCGCCCGCCCTTGTTTTCCGCGACGACGCCCGTCACCGCGCCATCCTCCAGAATCGGGCGGGCGAAATAGGTGTGAAACAGCACGTCCGCGCCTGCCTGCCGCATTTTCCGGTCGAGGAGCAGCTTCATAAATTCCATGTCAAAGGTATAGTAGCGGTATCCGCTGCGGGAGCTCATTCCGGCTTTGTCAATGTCCCGCACCAGTTCCTCCACGATGCCGCCCTTTCCCTCGTAGTCGAACAGGGGATTGACCAGCCCGCTCGTCCACATGCCGCCCATGCACGAGAACCGCTCGATGACGAGCACCTTTTTGCCGTGCCGGGCGGCCGCCAGCGCCGCGCCCGTGCCCGCGGGGCCGCCGCCGACCACGATGACGTCGTACTCGCCCGCGATCTTTGTTTCAAAGGTTTCGGTTACGTAAGCCATACTTCCTCCACAGGGGCGGACGCTTTCGCAGCCGCCCCCCATTTTGCTTTATTGCGCGCCGCCGCGATAGAACATCTGCTCCATCGCCAGATCCCAGCCGGGGATGTGTCCGCCGGTGGGCACGTTGCCGATGTTTTTATTGAGCACGATGCACATCTTGACGTTGGTCAGCGGTTCGATGATGTAGACGTGGGCGCCGAACCACTGGTCGATCTCCGGAATGATCACGTCCACGGCCTCGTCGGAGGACACCGTCATGAGCGAATCCATCTTGAGGTAGATTTCCTTCACTTCCTCGGGCGGTTCCAGATAGCCCTCCACGCCGTCCAACGCGCCGGAGAAGCCGCCGTTGTTGTTCCATGTGCTCCACAGAGAGCCCCACAGACTCTCGTTCCAGCCCAGATAGTACCACAGCATGGTCGACTGCGCCCAGAACACGCGCATGGGCACCTCATTGGCCGATACGGATGTGGACAGAAGGGATGATTCGGTGGAGTATACGTCCACCTTCAGGCCGATCTCACTCCAGAATTCCACCAGCAGCTCGCACACGGGCACGATGTCCGTTGCCTCGCCCGCGTTCCAGATCTGCCAGCTGAATTGAAGTCCCGAGGGCGTCTCGCGATATCCGTCGCCGTCTGCGTCCAGCATGCCCATCTCGTCGAGCAACGCGTTGGCGGCGTCGATGTCGTGGTCACAGGAATAGGTCGGGTTCACCTCGCCGAAGCCGTTGTACACCGTATCGAGGATCTCGCCCGCGTCGATGGCGCGCATGAGCGCCTGCCGGAAGCGAAGATCGGGGACGACCTCCTGCCATGCCTTCGACGCGTCGTCGTCCTTGACGCTTCCGTCGGCGTTCAGGCCGTAGGTCATGTTGATGAAGATGTCGGTGGGATTGGATGTGCGGTCGCCGATGTATGCCTTGATGCCCGCCGTTTCCTCCGCCTCGCGGTAGAGGGAAATGTTGGCGATGGAAGCCGACTCGCGCAAAAAGTCCACGTCGCCCGACATGACCTTGAGTTGCACCATGTTCTGGTCCTCGACCTCGCTGCTCATCAGGGAATCAAAGTACGGGAGCTGCCGGCCGGCGGAATCCACCTTGAAATAGTAGGGGTTTCTGGTATAGCTGGTGACGCCGTTCGCGTAGGCGGAGACGATCCACGCGTAGAGCGCCGGGAAATTCTCCGTGAGGCCGCAGTCGGGGAAGGTTTCTGTTGTGAGCATGTCCACGTGGTCGGTGGCCTCCCAGTTGGTGGCGTCGATGGCGGAAAAGACGTAGGTCCATACGCTCTCCGCGGAGGCGTCGTCATAGCCCAATATGGTGGCGAAGGGCTGAAGGAAGGCGTAGTACGCCTCCAACGAGCCGTGGCATTCCACCGCGTAGTCCTTGTGGAACTGCTTTAAGTAATGCGCGGGCTTGAGAAGTTCGGTATAGCCCTTCCACCCGGCCACGGACAGGTGCACCGCGAATCCGCCGTAGGAGGACTTGAACGTGATGGTGAACGTGTCGTCCGAAACGGCATCAAAGGTGAACGGCTCGCCCGTGGCGCTGCCGCCGTCCCGCATCCACGCGGCGACGGTGGGGGTAAGCTCGGCGTTGAACACCACGTTTTCGATGGCTAAGCGGAAATCCTCCATGGTGACCTCCGTGCCGTCCGACCACCTGAGTCCCTTGCGGAGCTTGCACGTAAAAACGGTGTTGTCGTCGTTGGCGCTGAATTCCGCGAGGATGTTCGGGGTGATGACGCCGCTGTTGGCCGACGCCATGGTCAAAAGGTTTTCGGTAATGCCCATGAAGATGTCGGCGTTCCAGTTGACGCCCGATGTGACGAAGCGCAGCGTTCCGCCGTAGTCGCCGCTCTGGTAGTCGAGGTATTCGGGCAGAATCTCCGCTGGGGGCGCCGGGTTCTCCGGTACGCGCTGGTCAACCGGAGGCAGTTCACCCGCCGCCGCCAGCGCGGCAAGCATCGGGGCCTCCTGATAGGCCGCCTGCTCGGCGTGGGTGGGGACAAGGAGAAGCAGCATTGCGAGCGCGATGAGAAGCGAAATCTTTTTCATTGTCTTCCCTCCGTCAATTTGGGCGCGTCTCTCTCGAGCGAAGCGCGCTCCCTTGTGAATATCATAGCAGAACGTGCGGAAATTACCTTTAAAAAACGATACGGTTATCACCAAAAACCGGTCAGAATTTACATTTAGCCAATCTTTCCGTTGACTTTTTTAATGGTGCTTATTATCATGCAAACTGGGGGAGGTGGTCCGAATGACCATGGAGGAGCGTGCCGCCGCGCTGGAAAATGACATTCTGTCCTACATCCGGCATCTGCGCGCGGCGGAAAAACTGTCTTTGACGGTACACCTGATGCAATACAATCCGTACCGGCACATGGATTTCGGGAGTCTCTACACGGTGCACCCCAATCCCCTGTGCGTGTATTTAAAGGGCAGCGTCCGACTGATGGACCACTGCATCGAGCGTCAGACGAAGGTGGTCAGGCGCGCCGCGCTCGGCCGGTACTGCGGCATGTGCTGGGCGGGCGTCACCGAATACGTTTATCCCGTTCGCGATCCGGAGGGGCGCATCGCCGCGTTTATCTCGGTGGGCGGTTACGGCGCGGCGCGCGAAAGGGCGCTTCCGCGGCTCATGCGCGCCTGCCGCATCCATGGGCTGGACGAAGAAAAGGCGGTCGAGATTTTCGACCGTCAGCTTCCCCACGAACTGCCCGACGAGGCGGGGCTCGATTCCCTCGTCATGCCGCTTTCGCACATGTGCGCGCTGCTCTTCTTCTATGCGGCCGGGACGCGCGGCGCCGAGGCCCGCGCGGGCGCGCCCAATTCAGCCGTCTTCTACACTGAGATGATCCGTTACATTGAATCCGTGTATACCTCGGACCTCTCCCTTGAGGACATCTGCGCGCGCTTCGGCTGCTCGGCTTCCTATGCCTCGCGCCTGTTTCGCAGGTACGGGGGCGGGAACTTTCGCACCATCGTCAACCGCCTGCGCGTCGAGCTCGCCAAATCCTTCCTTCTGAGCTCCGATCTCTCCGTTCAGGAGATTTCACGCATCGCGGGTTTCTCCGATCCCAACTATTTTTCCACCGTCTTTTGCAGGTCCGCGGGGCTGTCGCCCCGTGCCTGGCGCGCGCAAAGCGCCGGTCCCAAGCCCGCTCATGAAAGGCTCATTGAGGCGCTTCAGCAAAATCCGTGCATGTAGGGAGGCAAAGGGTGATCCGTACGTCTCCGTGCGCTTGACCTCGCCGGAGATGCCCCGGAAGTCTGCAGGGCTCGCGTTTTCGGGAATGGAATGGCGCATCGGCAAGGAGCGATATGAAAAAGGCCAATTTGGAGTGACAATCAATAATGGGATGGAACGGGATGTCGGATGTGGGAATGGGCGCGCAAAGCGAACGGCGGAAAAGCGGCGATCCGCCGGGAAAAGGCCGCCGCCTTGCGCGTGGACCGACGTTGCGTAGGCCGCGAAGATGCGGTAAAATAGGCGGGATGGGACTGATCGAAAAAATGTGATGGGGAAGTGGATTTGCACATGCGGACAGGCGATTCCGGGACCCTGACGGGGAAGACCGTGCCGGAGACGCGGCCCATTGACCGCCCGACTGGCTGGCTGGACGCGTGGCAGCGGCCAGAGGCGCTTGCGCGCATGCGGACGGCGCGCAAAAAGGCGCGCATCCGCTGGCTGACCATGACCCTCGCGCCCATTGCGGCGGGACTTGCCGTCGGATTTCTTCTGCGCGGGCGCTGGCGCTTCGACGTCGAAAGCGGCGCGGTCCTCGGGGCGGCCGCGGCGCTGGGCCTGCAGCTTTGGGC
>JAEYRW010000017.1 GCA_023435435.1 Bacillota bacterium
TCACTCCCCCATCTTCGCGATGGCGTCGTTGATGGGTTTGATGCGCTCGTAGATGGAGGCGTAGAGAGGGTAATGCTTTTTGTAGGCGGTGCGCCACTGGGGATTGACGGCGTGGGCGGAGCGGGCGCGCACGACGGAGGCGGCGTCCTCATAGCTCTTGAAAAGCCCGATGCCCACGCCCGCCGCGATGGCCGCGCCCAGGGATGTGGTTTCGCCCGGGGACTGGTGCACCTTGGCGTCGATGTCATAGACAGCTGCGAGTATATCGGGCCAGAGGCCGCTGCGCGCGCCTCCGCCGGTGAGCATCATGGACCGCATGGGCGCGCCGCACTCGGTCATGACCTCCGCGCAGGAATTGAGCGCGTAGGCGATTCCCTCGTAGACCGCGCGGGCGATGTGGCGCCCGTCGTGGTAGAGGGTAAAACCCATGAGGCAGCCGCGCGTGTTGGCGTCCCAGTAGGGGGTGCGCCAGCCCATGAGTGTGGGAAGGAACAGCACGCCCTCGGCGCCGGGGGCGATCTGCCGGGCCATGTTCTCCACGCGGGAGATGTCCTGGGACGCACCGCCCATGCCCAGAAGGTTCTTGACCGCCCAATCGAACGCCGCCGCGCCGCACTGAACGGTTCCGCAGGCGTGGCAATTCTCGCCGTTCATGTCGAGATAGTTGAAGATGCGCTCCTTTTCGTCGAAGACGGGCGCGCGCATGATCTGGGAAACCCACGCGGTGGAGCCGATGTAGGTGTATCCGCTGCCCGGCTCGACAACGCCCGCGCCCCGGGCCGTACATGCGCCGTCGCCTCCGCCCATGGCCACCGGGGTTCCCGTAATGAGCCCCGTCTGCCGGTAGACATCGCGGGTGATCCTGCCGCGCACGTCGTGGCCGGGCACAATCCGGGGCATGGTGTTTTCGTCGATGCCCAGGTTTTTGAGGAGCTCGGACGCCCAGGCGCGCTTCTTGATGTCGAGGGCGGTGGTGAGGGAAGCATCCGAATAGTCCGTGTAGCCGAAGCGCCCGGTCAGCTTGCCGTAGAGGTAGTCCTTGGTGTTGAGCCAGAAGCGCGCCTTCTGATAGACGTTCGGGAGGTTTTCCTTGATCCACAGAATCTTCGGCAGCGTATAGTGCGGGTCGAGGCGGTTTCCGGTGAGCTGGTAAAAATCGGCGGAGGAAATGACGCGGGAAATTTGGGCGACCTGCTTTTCAGTTCGCGTGTCGGAGTGTATGATGTTGGCATGGAGGGCGTTTCCGTCCTGGTCGACGGGGATGCAGCCGTTCATGTTCCCCGAAAGCCCGATGCAGGCAATCCGCTGGGGATTCACCTGCTGGAGGAGCTCCCGGATGCCCTCGAACACCGCGCCCGCAATTTCATCCGGATCCTGCTCGGACCAGTTGGGCCGGGGAAAGAGGGTCGGGTAGGCGCGCTTGACGGAACACACGGCGTGTCCCCGGGCATCAAACACGGTGCATTTGCAGCCGGTCGTCCCGGCATCGCAGGTGAGCAGAAGATCCTTCTCTGTTTCCATCGTCATTTCCTCCGTTATTCGCCTTGCCGCCGCTTGACCACTTCGCCCGTCGCCGCGCCGATCACCGACAAAAGCGCGCACAGAAACACGGGCCCCGCCGATTCGGGCGGATAAAAAAACGCGAGATAATGCCCCGCAACCGCCATGAGCGGCGGCATGAGCCAGGCGGCATAGTTTGAAAGGCCCCTGATCGTCACATAATACGCGCTCGCGACCCCGAACGCCGGGACAATCACCCAGACACCCACCGCGTACGCGGCCGCGCCCAGCCAGAGAAGCTGGCAAGCGGCAAAGGAAACCGCCAGCGTCGCCGCCGCCTGAAGCAAAAGCGCGACGGGCCAAGGAAATCGCTTCAACCTGCGCCTCCATCCGTTCGTTCCATGGGTTATTATAGCATCGCCCATCGGAGTGTGTAAACCTCAATTTGGTTCGGAACATATTGGAAGCCTAAGCATACATCGCTCATTTGCGTTATGGAAATGCTAATGGCAGTAAAAATAATCCGCGGGGTCGGTTCACATATTCCCCTGATCAAAGTATGATATGATTATAAGAATATATCTCAATAGATGAAGGGGGTGACACCATGGATTATGCCGCGCTCGGAAAGCGAATCAAGGCACAGAGAAAGCTCTTGGGCATGACGCAGGAAGAATTGGCGGAACTTGCCGGAATCTCTTGCTCATTTATGGGACATATCGAACGCGGAACGCGGAAGCTGAGCGTCGACACACTCGTCAAGATTACAGGCGCGCTTCAGCTTTCCTGTGACATGCTCCTTCAGGACTCCCTCGATGCGGACGTCCAGCGGGAGGTACAGGGACTGAACGAACGCAAGAGGCGGATTCTCAGCGAAATCGCCACCGTGCTTCGTGAAAACGACGTATAAACTGCCGTCCGGCAATGGGGCCGGGCGTCTTTGATTTTTGCGCATAAAAGAGCGGACGCGTCGAAGCGTCCGCTTTCCTGATTTTGCCGGTGTGTCAGCAGGCGACCAGCTTCTTGGCCAGATCCGCCGCGGAGGCCGCGTCCACGGAGTAGCCGTCCGCGCCGATTTCGTCCGCGTATTCCTGCGTGATGGGCGCGCCGCCGATCATGACCTTTACCTGATCGCGCAGGCCGGCGTCCTTGATGGCGTCGATGATCTCCTTCATGGAGGTCATGGTGGTGGTCAGAAGCGCCGACATGCCGATGATCTGCGCGCCCTGATTCTTGACGGCGTCGACAAACTGTTCGGGGCCGACGTCCACGCCCAGATCGATGACATTGAAGCCGGAGCCTTCGAGCATCATGCCCACGAGATTTTTGCCGATGTCGTGCAAATCGCCCTTGACCGTTCCGATGGCAACCGTGCCCATGGGCGGAATGTCCTGCTCCAGAAGCAGCGGCTTGATGATCGCCATGCCGGCCTTCATGGCGCGCGCGGCAATCAGCACCTCGGGCACGTACACCTCGTTGTTTTTGAACATCTCGCCCAGCTCGGCCATGCCGACGACAAGGCCCTCATTCAAAATCGTGTCCGCGGATGCGCCCTCTTCGACCGCCTCCGTCACGAGCTGTTTCACGTTTTTGGCGCGTCCTGCCTTGACGGCGTCCGCAATTGCCCTCATGTCCGCCATTGATAAACCCTCCCGCTCGTATTCCATGCTGCCCCCATTTTAACAGATTTCAAACAGAATTTGCACGAAATAAATTGCATCTATTGGGAAAATCTTGCGTTGTTACGTCAGCTCGGTGCGGCGGAAGCCTTTGGGCGTCTGCCCGGTGTACTTGCGAAAAACCTTGCCAAAATAACCCGCGTCCTCGTAGCCCAGCTTTTCCGCCACGGCGGAGACGGGGAGGCGGGTGTGCAGGAGGTAATTTTTCGCAAGCTCCATGCGCACGCCCGTCACGTACTCGACGAAGGTCACGCCGAGCTTTTCGCGGAACAGATGCGAAAGGTAATAGGGCGAAATGTGCGCCTGGGCGGCGACCTCGTCCAGAGAAAGATTCCTCATGTGGTGGGTGCGGATGTAGCCGAGGGCGTCGTTGAGCTGCGCGGAACCCGGCGCGTCCTGGGATTGGGAGACGGTGTCCAGGAATGTCTCCAGCATTCGGACGACCCAGGCGCACAGCTCCTCATAATCCTCCACCTGGGAAAGCTCTGAAACGAAATCGAAATTGAGGCCCAGAAGCGCCTCCATTTCCGCGCCGGTTTCCACCGCCGCCCGGGAGATCATGACCACCAGCTCCAGAACCCGCGCCTTCATAAGCTTCATGTTACCCGGCGCACGAAAGAAAATGTGGCCCAGCAACTCGTTCAGAAGCGCGCGCGCGCCGTTCCGGTCGCCGAAGCGCACCCGGTTGAGCATCTCGCGCTCAATGTGCATGGGGTACAGGCGGAACGCGTGGCGATCCGCGCCGGCGGCGCTCTTTTTGTCGGTTACCAGCTCGTTGATCTTCTTTTGCTGTTCGCCCAAAAGGCGCTTCATCTCCAACTCGTCCTGCTCCGGCGCTACCACGTCCAGAATCAGCGCCATCAGCGCGCGGGACTGGAGCGCAGTCAGTTCCGGGAGGCGTTCCCCCGCCTCGATGAGCTTCAGCCGGTCCAGCGCGAGGCCCTCCACCGCGTGCGTCAGCTCCTCGCGCGCCGTCGCGTCCCACGCCCACATGCGCGCGGGCATGAACGCCGCCGAGCCCGCGTACCGCCCGCCCGAAAGGATCGGCGCGGAAATCGTAATGGCGCCCATGGGACAGCGCGCGATGTACGCCTCGCCCAGGTCGGCCGCCTCCTTGCCCGCGTCCGCGTGAAATTCCGCGCAGCGCGCGGCACACGCGTCGCACAGGCAGGCGATCTCGCAAAAGCCGTCCTCCGTCTCCGTCTTGTACAGGAGCGCGCCCTCGGCATCAAAAAGCGCCGCGCCGATTCGCGTCGCCGCGGAGAGCATCTCCAGCTTTTCCGAGTACCATTCACGCTTGAGCGGCACGGCAGGGCTCCCTTCCCGGGGGGAACGACAGGGGTTCCGCCCCCCGCACCCCCGCCAAAGGGACATTGTCCCTTTGGAATCCCGTTGTTGGGAAAGAAATTTTTATTTGAGTCCGTCGAATCGCCCGGGGGCCCAGCCCCGGGACACCGAATTTACTTTTGCGCGTCCGCCCAGGCGAAGAGGGTTGGGGTGACGTTGGGGTAGGTCAGGTTTTCAGGCAGCGCCGAAAACGCGCGCACCTCCGCCATTTCGCTCTGAGGGAGCGGCCCGCGGCTTCTGATTTCGGCAACGAAAACCATGCCGTTGGAGGAGGATTCGTCGTCATAACCAAAATAGTCGCACAGGGGAACGATTTCGAATTGCAGGGCGCCGGATTCCTCATAGAGCTCCCGCCGCGCGGCGTCCATGGGCGTCTCCCCCGGCTCCACGTGGCCACCCTGGGTCTCCCATGTCGTCCGGTCGCGCCTGCGGCTCAGGAGGATTTCGCCGTTTTCATGGGAGAGCACCACCACGTATTTGTACGTTTTCAGTGTGCCCAAGGGATGGATGTTGCAAAAAAGCCGGGTGGTATCTCGCTTCATATGTTCTCCGTCAGCTTCAAAACCGCCGCGTTCTGCACCTCGAGCCCGCGTTCGGTGAGGAAGAATCGTTCGTTTTGGATTTGCGCAAGGCCCATGCGGACGAGTTCGTCCGCCGCCCCGCGGTCCGGCAGGTCGGCAATCCCCACGCCACGCGTCATGCGCGTGCCGAGAAGGACCGTTTCCTCGACTTCGTCGCGCGCCGCGAGCTTCGTGCTCTGCGTCCGCCGCGCGCCGTCCAGGTATTCGGTAAGCGACACGGGATTCGCGAACCGCTCGTTCCCCACCAGCGAGTGGGCCGCGCAGCCGATGCCCACGTATTCGCCCCGGGTCCAGTAGGCGATGTTGTGCGCGCATTCAAAGCCGGGTTTGGCGTAATTTGAAATCTCGTACCGCCCGTAGCCCGCGTCCGCCAGCGCGCGGGTGGCGTACCTTTGCATTTCAAGAGTCAATTCATCCGAGGCGGGCGCGGCCCGACGGGCGATGGGCGTCCCTTCCTCGATGATGAGGCTGTACGCGGAGACATGCTCCGGGGAAAGCGCCGCCGCGCGGGAAAGGGTGTCCTTCCACTGCGCCATGGTTTGACCGGGCAGGGCGTACATGAGGTCGAGATTGATGTTTTGAACCCCCGCCCTGCGCGCCATGTCGCAGGCGCGCGCCGCCTCGTCCCCCGTGTGGATGCGCCCAATGGCCTTCAGAAGGCCGTCGTCAAAGGATTGGACGCCCATGGAGAGCCGGTTGATTCCGCTGTCCAGGTACGCCTTGAGCTTGTCTTCGGTCAGCGTGCCGGGATTTGCCTCGATGGTAAATTCCCCCGCGCTGATTTCCCGGGCGAGGTCCACGATGTGGCGCGCGGGCACAAGGGACGGGGTGCCGCCGCCGATGAAGGCGGTGGAAAATGTCCCGCCCCAGGGGCGCAGTTCCTCCCGCAGGGCCGCGAAGTAGGCGTCCCACGCATCCTCCCGGTCGGGGTACGAGGCGAAGTCGCAGTAATCGCACTTCCTCGCGCAGAAGGGCACGTGGACGTAGAGGGCGCGCATCAGTCCATCTTGAGGACGGCCATGAACGCCTCGCTGGGGAGGGACACGCTGCCCACCTGGCGCATGCGCTTTTTGCCCTCCTTCTGCTTCTCCAGCAGCTTTTTCTTGCGGGTAATGTCGCCGCCGTAGCACTTGGCGAGCACGTCCTTGCGGAGGGCCTTGACGGTTTCGCGCGCAATGATCTTCCCGCCGATGGCGGCCTGGATGGGAATTTCAAACAACTGGCGCGGGATGACGTCCTTTAATTTCTCCGCGATGGAGCGTCCCCGGGGGTACGCCCGGTCGCGGTGCACGATGATGGACAGCGCGTCGCACATTTCGCCGTTCAGGAGGATGTCGAGCTTCACAAGCTCGCTCTTGACATAGCCCTTCAATTCGTAATCGAAGGAGGCATAGCCGCGCGTGCGGGATTTCAGATTGTCGAAAAAGTCATAGATGACTTCGTTGAGGGGCATGTCGTAGGTGAGCAGCACGCGCCCGCCCTCGATGTATTTCATGTCGCGGAACGTGCCGCGCTTGTCCTGGCAGAGCTCCATGATGGCGCCCACAAACTCCTGCGGGGTGATGACCTGGGCGTCCACGTAGGGTTCCTCCATGGAATCGACCTCGTTGACGGGGGGCAGGTTCGTGGGATTGTCGATGGAGAGCTCCCGGCCGTCCGTGGTAACGACCTTGTAGACCACGGACGGGGCGGTGGTCACCAGATCAAGATCAAATTCGCGCTCCAGCCGCTCCTGAATGATTTCCATATGCAGAAGACCCAGGAAGCCGCAGCGGAAGCCGTAGCCCAGGGCGTTTGACGTCTCGGGCTCAAAGGAAACCGATGCGTCATTAAGCCGGAGCTTTTCGAGGGCGTCCTTGAGCGCCTCGTAATCCGCGCCGTCGGCGGGATAGATGCCGCAGAAGACCATGGGCAGAACCGGCTTGTAGCCGGGCAGGGGTTCCCGCGCCGACCGGTCCACATGGGTGATGGTGTCGCCCACGCGGATGTCCGCAATGTCCTTGATGGACGCGGCGACATAGCCCACCTCGCCCGCGTGGAGCTCCTCCGACGGGTTGTAGCGGCCGGGGAGCAGCGAGCCCACCTCCGTGACCTCGAATTCCCGGCCGCCCGCCATCATGCGGATTTCGTCGCCCACCCGGACGGTACCCTCCTTGACCCGCACGAAGGAGATCGCGCCGCGGTAATTGTCGTAAATCGAATCAAAAATGAGCGCGCGCAGCGGGGCGTCCGTGTCGCCCGTGGGCGCGGGCACCTTCTGGACGATCTGCTCCAGAACCTCCTCGACCCCGGTGCCGAGCTTTGCGGACACCAGGGGACAGCCCTCCGTGTCCAGCCCGATTTCGTCCTCGATTTCCTTTTTGACTACCTCGGGCTGGGCGCTGGGCAAATCGATTTTGTTGATAACGGGCAAAATCTCCAGATTGTGGTCAAGCGCCATATAGACGTTTGCGAGGGTCTGCGCCTCGATGCCCTGGCTTGCGTCCACCACGAGCACCGCGCCCTCGCACGCCGCCAACGCCCGGGAAACCTCGTAGGCAAAGTCCACGTGGCCGGGCGTGTCGATGAGGTTGAGCTCGTACTCCACCCCGTCCCGCGCGAGATAGGGCATGCGCACCGCCTTTGATTTGATTGTGATCCCGCGCTCGCGCTCGAGCTCCATGGAGTCGAGCACCTGCTCCGTCATGTCCCGCCGCTGCATGACGCCCGTTTTTTCGAGCAGCCTGTCCGCCAGCGTCGACTTGCCGTGATCGATGTGCGCGATGATGCAAAAATTCCGAATCTTCGAATGGTCGTATGCGGCCACAAACGTACCCCCACGCATGATATTTCCACAATATAATAGCCCAAAAACGCGCAAAATGCAAGGGGAACGCGCGGGGGCGCCGTCCCCGCGCCCCCCGCACAAGGGCTGACGCCCTTGCGAATCCCTGACCGACTGTCTGAAATTGATACTTTGTCCGTCGGATGTCCCGGGGGCCCCGCCCCGGGACACCGAGTCCGCGTTCGGTG
>JAEYRW010000189.1 GCA_023435435.1 Bacillota bacterium
ACAATAGCTGGAGGGCTCCACCTGTTCCCATCCCGAACACAGAAGTTAAGCCTCCATACGCTGATGGTACTTGGCTGGCAACGGCCCGGGAGAGTAGGTAGTCGCCGGATTCAATTAGAGGAGAAGAGAAATCTTCTCCTTTTTCCTTTTTGGCGCGCCGGAGGGAAAGATGATTTGGGGGCGGGCGTGCCGAGAGATCCGGTTGTCCGCGCGCGGCTGGGTGTGCTATAATGCGTTCAGGAATTTGCGGAAACGGGTGAGGACAGCATGGCGGAATTGATTCGGATTCATCCGTCGGATGACGTGGCGGTGGCGATTTTTGGCCTGCGTGCAGGCGCGGTCATTGACGGTCTGCCTGTGCGCGACGACGTGCCCTTCGGCCATAAAATCGCCCTTAGAGACATTCCCATGGGTGCGGATATTTTAAAATACGGCGTCCCCATTGCGTGCGCGACGCAAGATATCCACGCGGGCGAGCACGTGCACAGCCACAACGCGCGGACGCGGCTTTCCGGCAAGGGGGGATATTCGTACCACCCTGTTCTTCACGGCGGCGGAGGTATCGCCCCCGCTTTTTTTCAGGGCTATGAGCGCGCGGACGGCTCCGTGGGCGTGCGCAACGAGGTGTGGATCGTGCCCACTGTGGGCTGCGTCAACGACGTGGCGCGCCTGGCGGCTGCGGAGGCGAACCGGCTTTTCGCGGGTCAGATGGACGGCGTATATGTCCTTGCGCACAACATGGGCTGCAGTCAGCTCGGCGGCGATCTCGCAAACACGCAGAAGCTGCTGGCGGGGCTTGTGCGCCACCCAAACGCGGCAGGGGTGCTCGTTTTGAGCCTCGGCTGCGAGAACAACAATCTGGAAGAATTCCGCCCTGCACTGGGCGACTGCGACCCCGACCGCGTGAAGTTTCTCGTCTGTCAGGACGCGGCCGACGAAATCGCGGAGGCGGTCTCGTTGCTCGCCGCGCTCTGCGCCCGGGCGGCGGATGCCCGCCGCGTGCCCGTTCCTGTCTCGAAGCTGACCGTCGGGATGAAATGCGGCGGATCGGATGCGTTTTCGGGCATCACGGCCAATCCGCTGTGTGGACGCGTCTCCGACCGCCTGACGGCGATGGGCGGCGCGGCAATCCTCACCGAGGTGCCGGAGATGTTCGGCGCGGAGGCGAGCCTCATGGCCCGGGCGGAAAGCGGGACCGTCTTCGGGGACATTGCGCGCATGATCGACGGCTTCAAGGATTATCTTCTCCGCCACGGCGAGCCGATTTCTGAAAATCCCTCGCCGGGCAACCGCGCGGGCGGCATTACGACCCTTGAGGAAAAGTCCCTGGGCTGTGTCCAGAAGGGCGGCAGCGCGCCGGTGACAAAGGTACTGGATTTCGGCGAACGCGCGGTTTCGGGCGGGCTCAACCTCCTGAACGGGCCGGGAAACGATCCGGTCTCCTGCACAAACCTTGTCGCCTCCGGCGCACAGATCATCCTGTTCACCACGGGCCGGGGCAATCCCTTCGGCGCACCCGTTCCGACCATTAAAATCGCCTCCAATTCCCCCCTCGCGCGAAAAAAACCCAATTGGATCGATTTTGACGCGGGCCGCGTCCTTGAGGACGGTCTCGACGCACTCTCCGACACCTTCTTTCAATTCGTGCTTGATACCGTCTCCGGCCGCACGCGCACCCAAAACGAGCGCCGTGGATTCCGCGAAATTTCAATCTTTCACGACGGTGTGACGCTGTGAGGGAGGGGGGGACGCCGAGGGCGCTGCCCTCGGGCTTCCGCGCGAGGGACAATGCCCCTTGAGAATCCCAGACAGGAGAATTAATTCTAGATTCGTTCGTCGGATCGGTCGGGGGTCCAGCCCAGACTTTTTTTCGGTGCGGGCATGCGCCAAAACCAAATTCGGCGGCGCGGGAGCGCAAAGGCGCCCCCCTCGCCGTTCTTTCGAGTTCGCGCCTTGACAACTCGCTCGATTTTTTCTATAATGGTGTCAATCTAAAATGGGGGAGTGAAGTATGTCGGTCAGCTGCTAGGTGAATGAGGTGCGAGTGCCCGTCTTTGCATGGGCGCTGTTGTTGTACCTTCGCCGGTGGCGGCCCGCTTCACGGCCTCTTTCACAGGGGGACGTCTGCGGCTGCGCGATTCGCGGCCTTTTTTGTCGTCCGCCGGCGCGGATCCCATAAAAATAAGGATGTGCGCTCAAATGTTTGATCGAATCGATCTGGAAGTCCTCGAATATCCCGTGATTCTCGGCATGCTAGCCGATCTGACCCGCACCCCTGCCGCGCGCGAAAGGGCGCTTTCGCTGATGCCCATGGAGGACGCGGACACCGTCACCCGGGCGCTTGCCCAGACAGATTCTGCCCGCAAGGTGTTCGAGGCGATGGGGGACGCGCCCATCCACTCGCTGAAAAACCTTGATACCCTGGAAGACAAACTGCGGCTGGGCGAGGTGCTCACTGCCGCGGAACTCATCGCCGTGGGCAGCTTTCTCAACCACTGCCGCCTTCTGCGCGTTTATCTCAAGCGCGCGTTCAGCGTCGATCCCCTCGTTCCCGCCATGGGCATGAGCGTCGAGCCGCTGGACGAACTCCGGCACGAAATCGAGCGCTGCTTTCGGGGCGAGACCCTCGACGACCGCGCGAGCCCGCGCCTCCATTCCATCCGCATGGACATGGAAAGGACCGCCGCCCGGGTCAAAGAGAAGCTCTCCTCCATGCTGCGCGCCCACCCCGAATGGTATCAGGAGAGTTTTTACAGCATGCGCGGCAGGCGCTACGTGCTGCCCGTGCGGCGCGACTGCCAGAAGATGGTGCGCGGCGCGGCGCTCGATTTGTCGGCCAGCGGCCAGACGGTGTTCATGGAGCCCGAGGCGGTGTCCGCGCTCACCACCGAGCTCGACCGGCTCGAAATCGACGAATCCAACGAGGAAATCCGCATTCTGGCGGAGCTTTCCGCCATGGTCGCTTCGGCGCAGGGACAGATCAAAATCAACCGGGAATCCATGGAGACGCTTGACTTCATCTTCGCCCGGGGACGTCTCGCCAGCGGGATGAAGTGCGGGGACGTGTCGGTTACGAAGGCGCTGTCGTTGAGCCTCGAATCCGCGCGCCACCCCCTTTTGGGGGACGCCGCCGTGCCCATGTCACTCATCCTCGGCGGACGGACGCGCGCGCTGGTCATCACCGGCCCCAACACAGGTGGAAAGACAGTCTCCATTAAGACCGCGGGTCTCCTGTGCGCCATGGCGCTCTCCGGGCTTGAGATTCCGGCGGCGCGCGCTACGATCCCCCTTCTCTCCGGCATCTACGCGGACATCGGAGACGGCCAGTCCGTGAGCCAGAACCTTTCGACCTTCTCAGCACATATGAAGCGGGTGGTGCGGATTCTGAATCTGGCCGGGCCGCGGGCGCTTGTGCTTCTGGACGAGGTGGGCAGCGGCACCGATCCGCAGGAGGGCATGGGCCTTGCGGTGGCCATCCTGCGGGAGCTCGGGCGGGCCAAGTGCCTTCTCATGGCGACGTCCCATTATCCGGAGCTCAAGCGCTTTGCCGCCACCGCCGAGGGATTTTTGAACGCGCGCATGACGTTCGACCGCGCCACGCTCACGCCCACCTATCATCTGGAGCCGGGCGAAGCGGGGGAAAGCTGCGCGCTGGACATCGCCCGCCGCCTGGGCATGCCCCTTCGGCTGCTGGACGAGGCGCGGGACGCCGCGTACCCCGACGGCATGCATCCGGTTCCTTCCGCGCCCGTTCACGAGGCCCAGAAGCCGGAACCCGAACCCGCGCGGGAAGCGCCGACGGACCCCGAAGAACCCTCTGTGCCGGCGGAACCCAAAGAACTGGTCTTTCAACCCGGCGACCGCGTGCGCGTGCCGTTTATGAACTGCTTTGCGACGGTGGTCTTGCCGCCCAACGCACGGGGCGAGCTGCTCGTTCGGGTCAGGGACAAGAATGTGCTCGTGAACCAAAAGCGCGTGCAGGCGTTTTTGGACAAGGGGGCGCTCTACCCAGGTGCGGACTACGACCTCGACATCGTGCTCGACAGCTGGGAAAACCGGAAAAAGCGCAAGCAAATCGATAAGGGCAAGGCGGGCGTGGCCGTCGACGCGCGGCCGGAGAACCGGCGGAGCTGACGAAGGGCGCGGGTGCAAAGGCAATGGCGTTGGTATGTTGAATGCTTCCAATTTTTGTGATATAATTCGACCAAAATAATGGAGGCGCCAAAATGTCGGACGGACACGCACTCGATACCAAATTGCTGATGCGCCTTTTGCGCGAAAACGCCAATTTTGATGAATTTCTGACCAGCAGCGGAAGCGCGGTGAACAATCCCACGTTGCCCGTCTGCCTCCTCCGGCACCTGAATGCGGCGAACAAGAGCGTCGCGCAGGTTGCGGAAGCCTCGATGCTCAGCCAATCCTTCGCCTATCAGGTGTTCAGCGGCATCCGGAAGCCGGGCAGGAACGCGCTCATCAGCATCGCGCTGGCACTCGGCCTCAGCGTCGAAAGCACCCAGCGACTGCTCGTCGTCGCGCAAAAGGGGGAACTCTATCCCCGCGTGCGCCGGGACGCGGCAATCCTGTTCGCCATCGAGCGCGGTTATTCGCTCTCGCAAACGGAGGATCTGCTCCAATCCGCGGGCGAGGCGTCTCTTTTATCCCGGACATACCGGGATTCGTTCTGATGGACGCCGCGTCTTTTCTCGCCGCGTACAAAGACGCGCAGTCAGGCTTTGCGGTTCCCGCCTCCCTTTCAGGCCGGTTTCAGCTGGTTTCCTGTCTGAAGCACGCGCCCCAGTCCCAAGTCTATCTTCTGACCGGCGCGGACGGCGCGCCGTACATCCTGCGCGTGACGCCCGCGGCGTCTTACGATCGCCTTCTGCGCGAACATCTCACCCTTCGGCGGCTGCATGATCCCGCTTTTCCGCATCCCGTGGCCTGCTTCCGGGAGGGGGACAGGGCGTACCTGATCCGCGAATACGTCCCCGGGACGCCTCTTTCGGAGCTTGTGGAAAACGGCGATCCCATGTCCCCGGCCCGGGCGGCGAAATTCGCCCGGGAAATTTGCGCCGTCCTCGAAAAACTCCACGCCCTCGACCCGCCCGTCATTCACCGCGACATCAAGCCCCACAACTTCATAATGACGCCGGAGGGGAAACTGCGCCTGGTGGACCTGGACGCCGCCGCCGAATACCGGCCGGAAAGCTGGCTCGACACGGTGGTCATGGGCACCGCCGCCACCGCCGCGCCGGAACAGTTCGGCTTTAAGAGGTGCGACATGCGCACGGATGTCTACGGCGTGGGCATGCTGATGGTGTTTCTCATGACGGGCGATTATGATCCGCGCGCCTTTTTCAAGGCGCCCCTTTCCCGCGCGCCCCGGCGGATCGTGAAAAAGTGCCTGCGCTTTGACCCGGAGATGCGCTATCCCACCATGGCGCGCCTTTCCCGCGCGCTGGCGCGCTGGCAAAAGGGTTGGAGGGCGTTGCCCGTGGCCGTTTCATTGGCGCTGGTGCTGGCCATGTGCGCGTACGGCCTGCATGCGTGGCGGGGGCAGATCTGGCACGCCGTCGCGGAATACACGGTGGCCGCGTCCCGGGAGGAATATGTGTTTTTTTCACCCCTGGTGGAGAAGGCCGTCCGTCTCCAGCTCGACCGGCCCACGGGCCGCGTTTCGATGGAGGATTTGCAAAAAATCACCAAGATTTTCATTTGCGGAAACGACGTATACAAGGACGCGGACGAGCTGTGGACGGAGGGGGACGAGCTCCATCTGGACAATGTGCTGTACGAGGGGAGCGGCACCGTCGGCGATTTGTCCGACCTCAAGAACATGCCGAATCTCAAGGAAATCGGCCTTTCGCGGCTGGGGCTGAGCGACCTGTCGCCGTTGGTCGGGCTTCATCCCACGGCGCTTTATCTGGCGGGAAATGGGATCGAAAACCTCATTGAAATCTCGAAGATCGGGAGCCTCGAAACCCTCGACCTCTCGGACAATCCCATGAGCGGACTTCTGTGCATCGAAAGCCTGACCAATCTCAAAACGCTGGACATCGGCGCGACAAACGTGCAGGAGTTCAGTCCGCTTCTCGAAATCAACCTGGAATCTCTCGACGCCTTTGACATGCTCCAGTCCCCCGACCTGAGCGCGCTTCCCGCCATGACCACGCTGAAAACATTCTGTTCGAACAATCTGACCCCGGATCAGTGGGCGCCCCTCACCGGGATGACTTGGCTGGAGGGACTGACGCTGAACGACTGCGGCGTGACGGACATCTCGTTCCTCAATGATTTCAAGCAGTTGGTCTGGCTGAACTTTCACAACAACCCGATTTCCTCCCTCGAACCGCTCAGGGACAATCAAACGCTCGTCTACATCGGCATGGACAACATTGGCCTGCCCGATCTCTCCGTTTTCGCCACCATGCCGAATCTTGTACAGCTCGGCATCCGCTGGAATTCCAATGCCGACCTCTCGGCCCTCGACGACATGCCCAAGCTTGAGCTGCTGTTTATATCGACGGACATGCTCCCGAACCTCCCCCATCCTGTGGAGGAATGCCCCTTCACGGTGGATTGGTGCGACTGACGAAAACCCCGCGCCGGACGTTCCGGCGCGGGGTTTCATGTGATGGGAAAGTCAAAGTACGTGTCGGGGTATGGCTCGCGCATGAGATTGTAGTGCCACCACTCGCCGTCGTAGGCCCGGAAGCCGCAGGCCTCCATGTTTTCCTTGAGGGTCAGCCGGTTGCGGGCAATTTCGTCCGGCATGGGGTGGGAATGGTGGGAGGTTTCGTCCATCAGGTCGAAAATGCCGCCCATCTCCACGGCTTCGCCGTTCCGGGTAAGGGTGAGGTCGACGCTGCTTCCCCTGCTGTGTCCGGATCTTTCGGCGATGTAGCCCAGGCGGAACAGGTCCTTTTTATCGATGTTGGGATAATGGCGCGCCTTGGTTTTGAAATCCTCCGGCCGCGCGGCCCATTCCACAAACGTCCGGACGGCGCGCGCCGGTCGGTAGGCGTCGTAGACGAGGAGGCCGTAGCCCAGGCGGGCAAAGCGTTCCGCCGCCGCGTACAGTGCGCCCGCGAGTTCCCGGGAACCTGCCACGCGGTTGACGAGATAGCCGGCAAGCGGCGCGCCGGTCAGATTGTCGCTCGTGGCATACTTGGCGTCCCAGCGGATGGGCGCGGCTTCGTCGAGATACACAAACCCGTTCTCAAGAGCCATACAGCGCGTCATACTCCCTTCTGAGCATGGAATACAGATAGGTGTCCCAATAGCGTCCCCGCGAAAGGATGTCGTCGCGCAGGGTGCCTTCGCGCACAAAGCCAAGCTTTTCGTAGAGGTGCACGGCGGATTCGTTGAACGCGAACACGCCCAGATCGACCCGCATCAGATTGCGCTCGTGGAACAAATAGCGCAGAAAGACGCGGATCATATCGCTTCCATACCCTTTTCCGCGCATGCCCCGCGCGCCGATTTTCCAGCCGATCATGCACCGCCGATCCCGCGCATCGATTTCGAAGGCGCTGCATGTGCCGATCAGACGCCCGTCGAGCGTCTCAACCGCAAAATGATTTTTGTCGGGCGTTTGCAGCCGCGCCCGCACCTCATCGAGCGCACGGGGCTGCGGCGCATGAACCGACAAGAGGCGCGCGGTTTCGAGATCGTTGAGCCATTCGGCCGCCGTCTCAGCGTCCTCTACGCGCGACGCGCGCAACCGGACGAGCTTTCCTTCGTACATCAGAGGTTTTCTCCGCAGCGCGCGTCATATTCCCGCCGGAGCATGGAATAAACGTACTCGTCGTGGTACCTTCCCTTGGTGTACACCTGGTCGCGCAGGGCGCCCTCGCGCACGAAGCCCAGTTTTTCATAGAGGCCGATGCCCGCCTTGTTGTAGGAGAATACCGTGAGCACCACGCGCTCCATGTTGCGCTCGCGGAAAAGGTATTGGAGCAGCACCCGGATCATGTCCGTGCCGTAGCCCTTCCCGCGCATTGCGGGGTCTCCGATCATCCAGCCTACCTGACAGTTTCTGCTCTGCCGGCTGACGCTGTAGCAGCCGCAATCCCCAAGCAGTCGTCCGTCCAGCGTCTCCACCGCGAAGTCGCCCTCGTTGTGCTCCTTGACGCGCTTGAGCGCCTCGTCCCGGGACTGGGGAAACGGCGCGCCGCCGTCCGCCAGCCGCGCGGTTTCCAAATCGCCAAACCACCGGGCCAGGTGTTCCGCGTCCTCCTCGCGCTTCGCGCGCAGCCGGACGAGCTTTCCCTCGTACATCAGGCGTCACCTCCGTACAGACGGTCGTACTCGTCCCGGAGCATGCCGTACTCGTAGTCGTCCCACCTCTTGCCCATGGCGTAGACCTTTTCGCGGTACGTGGCCTCGCGCACGAACCCTACGCGCTCGTAGAGACGCACGGCTCCTTCGTTGTAGGAAAACACGCGCAGCGACACCTTGTGCATGTCGAGCTCGAGAAAGCAGATTTTGAGCAGCAGCCGGATCATGTCGGTGCCGTAGCCCTGGTTGCGCGCGGCATGGTCGCCGATGAACCAGCCCACCATGCAGTTTCGCGCCTGCCAGTTGACCTCATGATAGCTGCAAACGCCGATGTGCGTGCCCGCCAGCGTCTCGATGGCGAGGTGCTGTTCGTTCTCCATCGGGCCTGCGTGGCCTTCGATCCATTTTCGCTCTCCCGCCAGGGAGAAGGGCATCGGCCCGCCGCCGCGCACGCGGCGCGCGGTGTCCAGATCGTTGAGCCACAAGACGCACCGTTCGGCGTCCTCATCCCGCAGGGCGCGCAGTCGGACGCGCTTTCCTTCATACATGGACATATCCTCCGTCAGTTGTGATCTTCGTCTAAATCGCCGTCATCCCCGCCGGACATGTACTCCCGGCTCATGACGCGCTTCTTGTCGCGGCAGGCCTCGACAAGGTCCGAGAGCTTTTCCTTGGTCTTCGCGGAGTCCGTGATGTTCTTGATGTCGAATTCGGGCGACGATTTGTCCGCCGAGTCGCAGTGGATCGTGCCCAGCCCGAACAGCCGCTGCCAGAGCGAGCGCCGAAGCGTGACGTCGAGAATCCGGTAGAGCCGGACCTCTTCCTCATCCCGGCTGAAGAGGCCCTTGTCGATGGTGAGCTTTTCCTCCGTCAGCGCGTAGCGCGTGAACGTCCACGGCAGCGCGAAAATGATGCGCTTCCTGTCCCGCCAGATGATGTCGGCCATGGGTACACCCCCTCGTTTTTTGATATAGTATAACATGGAATCGCATTCATTTCCATCCGCGCGCGGATTTTTCGCGGGCCGCGCGCATAGGATCGCACGGGGTGATCGAATGCAGCCAGTGGCCGTAATTTCCTGCCGGGTGCCCGGCATGGTCTATCTGAACGGAAGATTCGCGGGGGAGTGCGCCGGGGACGCGCCCCTCATTTTGCCCGTGGGGCCGCGCGGGCCGCTCTACGTGGAGCACAGGCCCTTCGCCCGGGGCTACGCGGGCCAGGCCCACCGGGTGGCGTTCGCGGGGGGCGCGCTCGTGCCGGAATCGGTGCCGGAAGGCCTGTTTGCCGTGAAATGGCCGGGGAATGTGGCGGAGCTCGAGCTTTCCCCCGCGGCCCTCGCCCAAACGGAGAGCGAATTTACCAGCATGGACGGCCTGCCCGTGGCGATTCTGCGCGGAGAGGGGAACGTCCTGCGCGTCGCCGGGCGGGAGGTGGAGCTCCCCGCCGGCGCGGGGCTGCCGGACGCGCGCCAGGCGTTGGGGGAGGATGCGTGCTTTTTGGGCCCGGCGGGCGCATCGCGCTATCTCGCGTGCTTTTCGGCGGGGGATTTCGAGCCCATGGGCGCGGTGGTGGCGGATGACATCGAGATCGAGGGCGGGCGGGTGCGCGCGCTGATCCGTCTGGGCGACACCGTGGGGCACGCCCGGATCGAAATCTGGGAAGCGCGGGACGGGCGGCTCGGCATGGCCGACGCGGAACACGCCTGGGCGGCGGGAACGCCCAAATGGCCGGGCAGCGCGGAGGATACCGCGCGGGCCGCGCTGGAGGCCGCGCTTCTGGGCCTGGACGACGAGGCGGAGGGGTACCTGGCGCCCCGGCTGCGGGGCCAAAACCTTGTGGCGGCACGCGCGGCGGGCTTCGACGCATGCGTTCCCCTCAAGTACGCCATGCCGGACTCGCGTCGCGCCGTAGGCCTTCTGAAGAAGGAAAGCCCTCGCTGCGCCGTGGTAGAGCCGGTATTCTACGAGGTTTCGCCCATGGGCGGCCCCCAGAGCGCATGGGCCATCGAGGCGCTGACGCCTGCCCAATAGACGGGACGCGGC
>JAEYRW010000194.1 GCA_023435435.1 Bacillota bacterium
GTCCGGGGCAGAGCCCCGGCGTTCTCCTCCAGTGCCTTCGTCATCCACAGCACGTCGCGCCACTGGCCGGCCTTATAGCCGATCTTTTCCATGACGCCGACGCGGCGGTAACCGAATTTTTCGTGGAAGGCGACGGATTCGGGGTTGGGGTATGTAATGCAGGCGACGAGGTTGACGATGCCCACTTTCCGGAACGCGTTTTCGAGGGCATGGTAGAGCGCGGAGCCGACGCCCGCCCGGTGGAGCCCGGTTTTCACGTAGACGGAGGTTTCCGCGGACCAGTCGTAGGCCGCGCGCGTGCGGAACTGCGAGCCATAGGCGTATCCGACGATCTCGCCGTCCAGTTCCGCGACGAGGTAGGGGTATTTGGCGAGGGTTTTGCGGATGCGCCCGGCGAAATCCTCCGCTGTGGGCACCTCGACCTCAAACGTGACCGCTGTGTTCAGCACGTACGGCTCATAGATTTTAAGGAGCGCCGGGGCGTCTTCCTCCCGCGCGGCGCGAATCGTCATTTCTCCCGCCATTTCAGCTTCCTCCGGCATTTTTGCTCCATGATACCACCGCTCTTTTGCGAAATCACCCCATGCCCGAAATTTTAACGCGCTATTTTGCGCGGCGGTAGTCGGAGGGCGCGTCGCCGGTGATGCGCTTGAAGACCTTCAGAAAGCTTTTGTAGTCCGCGTAGCCGACGGTGTGGGCGACGAAGGCCATGTTTGTCGCGCCCTCCTCGAGCATCTCGCACGCGCGCTTGACGCGCAGCCCTTGGACATATTCGGTGAGCGTCATGCCGGTCTGTTCCTTGAACACGCGGCTGAAGTATTTGGGGGAGAGAAATGCCATCATGGCGAGGCGGTCCAGGGTAATGGGCTCCGCGTAGCTTTTGCGCAGGTATTCGAGGATGGGATTGAGCATGCAGTCGCGCGCGGCGCGCCGCTCGGAATTCGCGGCATCCCCGGCGCGGAGCTTTCGGAACAGCAGGACGAAGACCTCCACCGCCCAGGAGCGAAGCAGCTCCTCGAAGCCGGGCTCGTGGTTGTCGTACTCGCCGATCATTTCCCGGAACAGGCCAAGCACCCTGTCATATTCCGCGCCCGCGAAGTGACAGGAGAGGGAGTGGTCGAACCCGTCGTCGCGAAATGTGCGTAAAAGAAAATGATCCGCGACGTTGGCGAAGCTCTGGGCGCCGATGAGCGCCATATCAAAAAAACCGGGCCGGAAGATGAGGTTGTAGATGAACAGCTTCGAATCGAACTCGGCCATGTAATAGTGAACATCCCCGTGGTCCACCACAAACATGTCGCCCGGGCGCGCGAGCATGGGGATGCCGTTGAGCACGTGCCAGCCGTGTCCGGCCTCGACGAACGCCACCTCGATAAAATTGTGGCGGTGCAGCTGCACCTCGTCGAGGTCGTGGTGGTAATTGACGATGACCTGGGTGTCCTTCACGATGCGATAGGTGTCAAACTGAAAAAGGTCCCCCTGCCGATTCACGAAATCACCCCCCATTCATCATACCGTAACCCATTGTGCGAATCACCACTCTCCGTATATTATATATGTATACGGTGCCTTTGTCAAAACGCAAATTTTGCCGCCCCATAAGGCGGTGATAATAAATAGGAGGGATCATGATGAAGAGACTTTCGCTCCTGATCGTCCTGGCAATGCTTCTTTCGCTGAGCGCGCAGGCGTCGGCGGAAACCGCCCAGTACCAGGAAGCACCGATGCTCGCCGAGCAGGTGGCGGCCGGAACGCTGCCGGCGGTCGCGGACAGGCTGCCCGAGACGCCGAAGCTCAGCGACGAGATCACGGACGAGTACCTGACGATGGAAATCGGCAACTACGGCGGAACGCTCCGCCTCATCACGCCCGATCCCAACTGGGATCCGGACGTCTTCATCGGCCAGAACGAGGCGTTTTTGACCATGCGGTCGACCACCTCGGGCGAGATCACGCCGAACATCGTCGAGTCGTTTGAGATGAACGAAGACAACACCGTCTTCACCTTCAAGCTCCGCAAGGGCATGAAGTGGTCGGACGGCGAGCCGGTGACCATGGACGACATCGCCTTTACCGTCAACAACGTCGTCTTCAACGAGGAACTGACGCCCGTCCTGCCCGCGTGGCTGCGCGACGGCGGCTCTTCCGAGGGCGATCCCTTCACCTTCGAAGCGATCGACGACTCAACCTTCACATTTACCTTCAAGCAGAGCTACGGCGGCCTGGCCGTGGAGCTCTCCGTGGGCGGCTGGAAGGGCTACACCGAGCTTCTCAAGCCCTCCCATTACCTCAAGAAGTTCCACATCGATTACGCCGTCGAGGAGCATGGCTCCCTGGAAGCGTACTACGAGTTCATCAAGCCCTTCGCGGAGATCCTCGGCTACGACGATCCCACCGCGGAAGGCGTGTGGATGTACGTCTACAACCAGATCGACATGGTCAACTGGGAAATCACCGACCCCAACGACGCGCTGACCACCGTCAAGTTCCCGGGCCTTGTCGAGTCCAACTTCCCCGTGCTTTACGGCTGGATCATGGAATCCTCCGAGAGCAACGTGACCACCTGGGTGCGCAATCCCTACTACTTCAAGGTGGACGCGGCGGGCAACCAGCTACCCTACATCGACCGCATCTCCTCCACCTATGTCGAGTCCATCGACATCCAGCAGCTTGAGTACGTCGCCGGCAAGGCGGACTTCGGCCGCGAGAACGCGACCCTCGACAACATTTCCCTTTACCGGGAGGCGAAGGATACCGCGAACATCACGGCGTACGTGACGCCCATGCACGTCATTCCCACCGACATCCTCCTCAACATGACCTACGGCCTGGATTCCACCGGCGCCGTGAAGGATGACGCCGATTCCCAGGCGTGGCAGGAGGTCGTCAACGACATCCGCTTCCGCCAGGCGCTCATGTACGCCGTGGATGCCGAGGAAATTCTGGACGCCGTGTACTCAGACCTTGGCAAGGTGAACCCGTCCTATGAATGCATCGGCGACGTGGAGAAGGCGAACGCGCTCCTCGACGAAATGGGCATGATGGACGTCGACGGCGACGGCTACCGCGAGACGCCCTCGGGCCTGAAATTCCAGTGGCAGATCTGGAACGCCAACGAGGCGACCGACATCATCCCGGTGGTCGAGCTGGTCGTGGACTTCTGGCAGGACATCGGCCTCAAGGCCATCGGCTACACCACGGATTCGTCCCTGCTCTCCACCTCCCAGGGCGCCAACGAAATTCCCATGCGCGTCATGTGGACAACCACCACCGCTCTGTGGTATTATGATCGGTACTGGTCCATGGGCACTTGGGCGCCCCTCTGGAACGCATGGCGCGGCGGCGCCGAGGGCGGCATCGAGCCCGCACAGGATGTGAAGGACTTCATCGCCATGGGCGACAGCCTGTTCACCGTTGATCCCGGAACCGCGGTGGGCGAAGTCGTTCCCGCCATGGACAACTGGATGAGCCAGCATCTCTACATCATTGAGCCTCTCATCGATGTGGAACAGTGCGTCATCATCAACTCCGACATCGGCAACGTTCCCACCGGCGGCTGCGGCATCAGCTGGAACTTTGAATTCGAGCAGCTCTACTACAAGTAAGAATCGCCAGGATCCCGCGAAAAAACCAAAAACGCCCCGGGCGGGCGAACCCGCCCGGGGCCGCTTCGTAAAGAAGGTGCCAAAATGAAGAACGCAGAACGCTTCGAACGGTTCCTGTCGGGGGAGAAGACGGACCGCGCGCCGATCATCGAATGGGCCACATGGTGGGACAAGACCATGGAGAACTGGTTCCGGGAAGGCCTTGACCGCATGGACGGCGAACAGCTTTGCGCCCACTGGAAGCACGACCCGCTCAAGCAATTCTGGCTCCCGACACTGGACACGGGTTGTCCCCAGCCCGCGCACCACGGCGCCGGGCTCATCGAGAATGAGGCGGACTACGAGGCGATTTTGCCTTACATCCTCACCGATAACCTGCTCGAGAAAATTGAGAAGGCCGTCGTCGGCTACGCGCAGGCGCACGCCGATGACGACATGGCCTATTGGTTCAGCCTCGACGGCTTCTTCTGGTATCCGCGCAAGCTCTTCGGCATCGAGAACCATCTCTACGCCTTCTACGACGAGCCGGAGCTCATGGCGCGCATGAATTCCGACCTGTGCGCGTACCACAAAAAGTGCCTCGCAATCCTGTTCCGCTACCTAAAGCCCGCCTTCATGACCTTCGGCGAGGACATGAGCTATAACCTCGGCCCCATGCTCTCCAAGGACATGTACGACGAATTCATGCTGCCCTATTACCGGGAGCTCGTGCCCATCATCAAGGCACACGGAACCCGGGTGCTCATCGACACCGACGGCCAGGTCGAGCCCCTCATCCCCTGGTTCCTCGAGGGCGGCATCGAAGGCATTCTGCCCCTTGAGCGCATGGCCGGCGTGGACGTGAACCGCATCCGCCAAGGCTACCCCGACCTCATCATGATCGGCGGCTTCGATAAAATGGTCATGAAGAACGGCGAAAAGGCCATGCGCGCCGAGTTCGAGCGCATCCTGCCCGCCATCCAGTCCGGCCGCTACATCCCCAGCGTCGATCACCAAACCCCCCCCGACGTCAGCCTCGAGAACTATACCATCTTCAGAAGACTTCTCGGGGAGTACGTGGAAAAGGCGGGGACCGCCGAGGGCGCCGCCCTTGGACTCCCGGCGGCACGCTGATTGAATC
>JAEYRW010000072.1 GCA_023435435.1 Bacillota bacterium
TGTACCGCGCGGTTGAGCTGCTGGCAATCATTGCGTACGAGACCGCACCGTAGACCTGGGCTGCGTGGCCGGACCGCCGTGGAAACACGGCGGTCCGGTTGTTTTTGCGCATGGCTGCGGCTCAGAGGTTTTCAACGAACTGGATTTTGAGCCCGTCGGGATCGGGGATGTAGAAGAATTTGACGTGCGGGTTCGGCTGGAACGGCCCCGCGGCGACGGGAATGCCCTTCTCCGCCAGAAATGCAATCTTTTCCTCGATGGATTTCACCTCGAATCCAAGCGAGATGTCCTTCCCGATCTCAATGGCGTCCTCTGCGGACTGGATGAGCTCCACCTGGCTCCCTTCGCTCTGCAGGAACACGATGCGCGGGCCATCGGGGCCGTCCATCTGCCGCGCGACTTCGAGTCCGACGATCTCCCTGTAAAACGCCACGGACGCGGCCAGGTTCTTCACCTGAATGGTGCACCATAGAAACTTCATGCCAAACCCTCTTTCCCTATTTTGTATGCCGCCATATTATACCATTCCGGCGGCATGCGGTCAACGACATTGTGCCCCGAGGCAGGAAATGCGAACCGCGCGTCGAAACAATACCGGGTATATCATTTTGGAGGAATCACGCATGAACGTCAAAAAGCGGGCAGACTGGATTCTGCGCTTCGTCAAAGGAATCTTCATCGGCAGTGGGTTTATATTGCCCGGCGTAAGCGGCGGCGCGCTGGCTGCCGTGTTCGGCATCTACGAGAGGCTCATTTCGTTTCTCTCCAACCCCACGAAGGATTTCAAGAAAAATATGATCTTCTTCATCCCCGTCGGCCTCGGCGGGTGCGCGGGCATCTTCGCGTTTTCGTTCGTCGTCAGCTACATGCTCGGGAACGCCGAAACATACTCCAAGTGGTTCTTCATCGGCTGTGTGGTGGGCATGGTGCCCGCCCTCGCCCGCCAGTCGGGCAGAAAAGGCAGAAAGCCCATGCACGTGGCGCTCATGCTCGCCGTGACGGCGGCCGCGTTCTTCCTGCTTCGGGCCCTGGAGAACACGCAGTTTGCGAACCTTCCCCAGAATCTGTTCACGTGGGCGCTTGCGGGCGTCATCATCGGGCTGGGCGTCATCGTGCCGGGCCTGAGCCCCTCGAACCTGCTTCTGTACATGAATCTCTACGAGCCCATGTCCGACGGCATCAAGGGGCTGGACCTCGGCGTCATCATCCCGCTCTTTGTGGGCGTGTTCGCGTGCGTGATTCTGCTCTCGAAGATCATGGAATTCATCTTCTCACGGGCATATGCCTCGCTGTTTCACATCATACTGGGCGTGGTCTTCGCCTCTACCCTCGTCATCGTGCCCTTCGACTTCAATTATCTTTCCCTCGGCGGGCTCATCTGCCTCGGCGCCTGCCTCGTCGGCGCCGCGCTGGCCTTTGGCATGAGCAAGCTCGACGACAAGTACAAGCCCGAGGACTGATTACGCCAACTGCGGATACAGAAGCTCATAAATCGCGTTCAGGATGGAATTCCCGTCCCGGGACTCGCTGACCGCGGCGACGACGGCCTGCTTCTCCGGAAAAATCACGGAGAACTGGCCGTATTTTCCGTTCGCGCAGAAGGAGTTGTGCGGCCCGCGCCAGAACAGGTAGCCGTAGCCGTGTTCCCGGACTTCGGCGTGCTTTGCCGCGCTTTCTTTGACCTATTCCTCGGCCAGAATCCGCTTTCCCTCGTAGGCGCCGCCTTGGGCGTAGAGCTGGCCGAAACGCGCGAATTCCCACAGGGCGAGCATCATCCCGCCCGCGCCGAAGCAATGGCCGTCCGGGTCGCGCTCCCACGTGGGCTTGGGAATGCCCAGCGGCTGAAAGAGCCGGGGATAGAGGTAGTCGGCCAGGTCGCAGCCCGCGCGCCGCTCCACCAGCACGCCCGCCAGGTAGGGCGGCGCGTTGTCGTAGAAGAAGGCCGTGCCCGGCCTGACAGGGATTTCCTGCGCGAGGGCGTAGCGCGGCCAGTTGTGGAAATGTAAGAATGGCCGCTCCGGGCCCATGAGAAATTCCCGGCCGTGGCCCATCCGCATGGTGATCAGGTCGCGCACCCGGACAAGCTTCAGGTTTTCGGACGGGTTTTCCGGAATCTCGTCCGGGAAGCAGTCGACGATCCTTTCGTCCAGGGAGAGAAGGCCCTCCTGGACGGCGAGCCCCACCGCCGCGGACGTAAATGATTTTGTGCCGGAGTAGATGTTGCGCCTGTCCTTATCCTGGGTATACGCCTCGGCCAGCATTTCGCCGCTTTGAATGGCCATGACGCCAAGCATGCCGTTCTCCCTTGTCGCCTCAATAAACCGATTGAGATCCATGGCTGTCACCTCCCTCATGTCAGTATAACACGCTCCGTCAATCGCGCATGCGGAGCCGCGGGTTGCGCATAGACTGGTTGCGCAAGGCGGTGGTATGATGAAAAGAAAGAGGCTGCCGGGAGAGCTCGTCGCCGCGTGCGCGGTGAACGCGGCGGTGGCGGGCGCGGCGTTTTCCTCCGGCCGTGAGGTGGCGTCGTTTTTTGCTGTGGCGGGCTGGGCGTCCTGGATCGCGGTGGCGGTGGCGGCGGCGCTGTTTGGCGTTCTGATGGGCATGCTATGCCACTTCGCCATCGAGACGGGCGCAAAGAACCTGCCTGGCATTTACTATCGGAAACTGGACGCGCGCTGCGGCGACGCCATGGGCGTGGTGCACGCGCTGCTCATGCTGATGATGGGCGCGGTGGCGCTCTCCACCGCGGGGGAGTTGGGCATGCTGTCCATGGACGGGGACTACCCGCAGTTCATCTCGGCGGGGCTCGCCCTGCTTGTCGCGCTGCTGCTGACGTACCGGGGCATGCGTCCCCTCGCGGCGCTGGGGGTCGTCATTACCCCGGTTTTTATCCTCTTCTTTCTCGCCCTCGCCCTAGACCCGCGGCCTACGCGCGCGGGCACCTATCTGGCCGAGACGAGCTTCGACATGCGCGGAAATGTGCCCGTGGCCATCGTGCTGGGCGCGCTCTTCGCCTTCCTCAAGGCGGCGATGGTGAGCGGCGTGGCTGCCGTCCGGTCCCAGGGGCTGCGCGCCGCGCGCTTCGGGCTTGCGTGCGGCGGAATCCTTGCCGTCATGGCCGCGTCCCTCAACTGGGCGCTTCAGCGCGGCGGGCGCGAACTCTGGAGTCTGAACCTCCCGGCGGTGGTGCTCGCCGCGCGCTGGGGCGTCGCGGGGTATTATATCTGCGTCTACGTCATGTGGCTCGGCTGTGCCGCTGTGCTATCCTGCGCCATCGGTTCCATCATGGCGCTCGTCTCCCGCGCCGTCAGCCGCCCCGCTTGTGCGCTTCTTACCGCCGCCGCCGTGGCCCTCATGAGCACTACGGGGCTCAAAAGCCTGGTCGGCGTCGGGTATCCCATGCTCGGCTGGATTTGCGCCATTTCTTTGGGTGCGCTGGCGGCGTTTTATGAGAGAAAGCGGGGAAGCGCTGAAGCCGCCGCCCCCAGAGCGCTTCTCAAGGGCTGATGGCGGCAGAGGAACACCGGATTGTCCGCGGGCTCGCCCCCGGACAATCTTTTTTGTTTCGCCGCGCGTTAAATTTTGCGAAATGGATTGTGCGGAGGGGAGAATTGAGTTATAATACATTTTGTGTCAATCCGCTCACTAGCCCCGAGCGCGAATGATGGCCAACGGCGCACCGACCACGCGCGGAAGGCAACCATCGTCAATTTGGGAGGAATGATTCGTGAGTACTTATATGGCGAATCCTCAGACCGTCGAGCGCAAATGGTATGTGATCGACGCGGAGGGTATGGTTCTGGGCCGTCTGGCTTCCCAGGTCGCCTCGATCCTGCGCGGCAAGAACAAGCCCACGTTTACGCCCCACTGCGATTGCGGCGACTATATCGTGATCGTCAACGCCGAGAAGATCCGCCTGACGGGCAAGAAGCTTGATCAGAAGATCTATTACTATCACACAGGCTATCCGGGCGGACTCAAGGAGATCACCTACCGCAAGCTCATGGCCAATAAGAGCGAGTTTGCGTTCCGCGAGGCCGTGCGCAGAATGTTGCCCAAGGGCCCCCTCGGCTACAAGATGCTCAAGAAGCTTCATGTGTATGCCGGACCCGAGCATGAGCAGCAGGCGCAGAAGCCCGATGTGCTGGTTCTGAAGTAAGGGAGGAGGACGGAAAATGTCAGAGGTTTGCTTCCATGCCGTTGGCAGGAGGAAAAAGGCGATCGCTCGCGTTCGTCTGATCCCGGGCGAGGGTACGATCACCATTAACAAGTGCAACATCGAGGAGTACTTCGGCTATGAGACGCTGAAGATGCTCGTTCGTCAGCCGCTCACCCTCACCGACACCGGCGCCCGTTTCGACGTGGTCGTCAATGTCAAGGGCGGCGGATACACGGGCCAGGCCGGCGCCATCCGCCACGGCATCGCCCGCGCACTGGTAAAGGCCGACGAGGAGCTCAAGGGCGCCATCAAGAAGGCCGGATACCTCACCCGCGACCCGCGCATGAAGGAGCGCAAGAAGTACGGCCTGAAGGCCGCACGCCGCGCGCCCCAGTTCTCGAAGAGATAATCGCGCGAAAAGAAGCACCGCATATGCGGCGCTTCTTTTCTTATACAAAAGATGGCGTTGCCCGCGCATCGGCGGTGCTTCGTTCAAATGCGGACATGGAGAGAAGGGCTTGACTGGACGCGGGGGAGAGCCCGGCCGTACCCCGCAACCTTCCACAACGGCGGGGCAAAAGCGCGCAGATAATGGCGCGCGGCAGGCGGAAGGCTTGACAGTGCGGGTGAGGGGCTTACAATCACTTGGGGCT
>JAEYRW010000114.1 GCA_023435435.1 Bacillota bacterium
CGTCTGGATAGGAGCACAACGCGGGCGTCAGACCCGCGAGGGCCCAGTTTCCGGGCGCGCGGAAGCGCGACGGCTTCTCGGACAGCGAGCAAACCACAAGCATGCGCGAAGCGCCGAGGACGCGCTCGTAGGCGTAGAACCGGCGGTTTAAGGGGTGGAATTCCCGGTACGCGCCGTCGATGGCCGCGGGCGTGGCCTTCCGAAGCGCAAGCGCATTCCGATAGAAATTCAACAGGGAGGCGGGATCATCCTCCTGGGCGCGGACATTGATTTCGCGGTAGTTGGGGTTGACGGAAAACCACGGTTCCGCCATGGAGAAGCCCGCGTGTTCCGCGTCTGACCACTGCACCGGCGTGCGCGCGCTGTCGCGGCTTGCGCGGTGAATGAGTCTGAGCGCATTTTCCGGGCCCTTCTTTTTCACGGCACGCTCGTACTGTCGGCGGGCGACGACGTCCTTGTAGTCCTCAATCCGGGGGCGGGCGACATTTGTCATGCCGATCTCCTGGCCCTGATACACAAACGGCGTGCCGCGCTGAAAAAGGTACGCGCAGGCGAGGGACTTCCCGCTTTCCGCACGGTACTTTTCGCTGCCGTATCGGCTGATGATGCGGGGATGATCGTGGTTTTCGAGATAGAGCGTGTGCCAGGCCCTTCCGGCCATCGCATTCTGCCAACGGCTGAACGCGCGCTTGAGCTTCCGGAGCGAAAACGGGCGCGGGAAATACTCCGTGAACAGGCAGTCGGCGCCCATGTGCTGGAAGTTGAACATGAGGCCGAGGTCGGGGCGCTTTCCGCCGATGTAGGAAAGCGCGCGCCTGGGCGTCATCATGGGCGCCTCGCCCACAGTCATGCAGTCGTACCGGTCGAGCGCCTCGCGGCGGAATTCCTGAAGGTATTCGTGGATAAGCGGGCCGGAACTGTAGTGCCTCATGCCCTTTGCGCCAACCATGAACGGGTCGTTGGGCAGGCCTTCCGCCTTGGAGATGAACGTGATTACGTCCTCCCGGAAGCCGTCCACGCCCATGTCCAGCCAGAAGCGCATGATGTCTATGACCTCTTTGCGCACGCGCGGGTTGTCCATATTGAGGTCGGGCTGCTTGACGGCGAAGAGGTGGAGGTAGTACTGTCCCGCCGCTTCGTCCCATTGCCACGCCTTTCCTTCGAACAGGCTGTCCCAGTCGTTGGGCGGTTTTCCGCCGGGACGGCCGTCCCGCCAGAAGTAATAGTCGTGGTAAGGGCTTTTTCTGTCCTTGGACGCATTGAACCACGCATGCTCATCGGAGGTGTGGTTGATGACCAGGTCCATGATGACCTTCATGCCGCGCGTGTGCGCGCCGTCCAGCACCTTTTTGAAGATTTCCAGATCGCCGTAGTCGGGAGAGATGTTCCGGTAGTCCGAAATGTCATACCCATAGTCCGCGTTGGGGGAGGGATAGAGCGGCGAAAACCAAATGCCGTCCACGCCCAGTGCCTTCAGGTAATCGAGTTTTTCGTACACACCGTACAGGTCGCCGATGCCGTCTCCGTTGCCGTCGCGGAAGCTGCGCGGCCAGATCTGATAAAAGGCCATGGTTTCGTACCACGGCCGCTTTTTTTCGGTCAGCATGTGAGTCCGCCTACCGCAAAGACCGCGCGCGGGGCGTCGATCTTTTTCCCGTCCGCACCGACGACGCGCATGGAATCGGGATCGAGCGCGAGTTCCACGCGCTTTTTCTCGCCCGCCTTCAGAGGGACGCGCGCAAAGCCGCACAGCCGGGGGTTGCGCGGCGCGAAGGGGGAATCGCACTTGACGTACACCAGCGCGACCTCGTCGGCGTCATAGCCGCCCGCATTTTCAATGGTCACGGAGACGGTCAGCCCGTCCCGCACAGCGTCCGCGTAGCGGAACGCGGTGTAGGTAAGCCCGTGGCCGAAGGGGTAGACCGGTTTGCCCGCGAAATAGCGGTAGGTGCGGCCCTCCATGGCGTAGTCCTCAAAGGGCGGCAGATCGTCAATGGATCTGTAGAAGGTAAGCGGAAGCTTGCCGGACGGGGAGACCTTGCCGAACAGGATGTCCGCCAGCGCGGTGCCGCCCGCCTGCCCGGGGTACCAGGCCTCGAGCACGGCGTTCCCTTCCTCCACGCGCAGCGCGCTGCCCGACGCCACCACCGTCACGACCTTCGCGCCGGTCTTGACCACCGCCTCGACGAGCCGCCTCTGGCAGGGGGGAAGCTCAAGGTTCTCCTTGTCGCCGGATTTGTAGGCGTTTCCGGCATCGCCCTCCTCGCCCTCCAGGGAGGCGTCGAGACCTACGCACAGGATCACCACGTCGGCAAGCTTCGCGACGGACACCGCTTCCGCCAGCCGGTCGTCGGTTTTTTTCGAGAGTCCCTCGGTCCTGTCGCGCCAGAGATGGCTTCCGGGGGCGTAGAGAACCCGTGCCTTCCCCTCGCACGCGGCGCGAACGCCCTCGAGGAACGTGACGTAGCGGGACGATGTGCCGGCGTAGTTGCCCTCGAGAGCGGGGATGGAATTGGCGTTGGGGCCGATGACCGCCACCGTCTTGCATGTGGCAAGATCAAGGGGCAGAAGTCCGTCGTTTTTGAGCAGCACCATGGATTTGCGCGCCGCCTCCAGGGCCAGGGCCGCATGGGCGTCCGTATCGTTCTCAAGGGGCGAAATTTCGTCGTACACGCAGCCGTCCAGCGTCCCGAGCCGGATGCGCGTCGCCATGAGCCGGGTGGCGGCCAGCGCGATCTCCTCCTCGGTGACGAGGCCCTCCCGATAGGCCTCCAGCAGGTGAAGATACGTGACGCCGCAGTTGACGTCACAGCCGTTTTTGAGCGCCAGTGCGGCGGATTCGGGCGCGGTGGATGTCACCATGTGGTGGGTGTGGAAGTCCTTGATGGCCCAGCAGTCGGAGACCACGTGGCCCGCGAAGCCCCACTCGCCGCGCAGAATGTCCGCAAGCAGCGTCTTTGAGCTGCAGCAGGGTTCGCCGTTAAAGCGGTTGTACGCGCCCATGACCGCTTCCACATGCGCTTCCTTGACCAGCGCCTCGAACGCGGGGAGGTACGTCTCCCGCAAATCCTTTTCGCGCACCCGCGCGTCGAAGGAATGGCGCAAAGCTTCCGGGCCGGAGTGCACCGCGAAGTGTTTTGCGCACGCGGCGGATTTCAGTGTCTCACCTTCCCCTTGCAGACCTTTGACAAACGCCACGCCCATGCGTGCGGTGAGGTAAGGGTCCTCACCATAAGTTTCGTGGCCGCGGCCCCAACGGGGGTCCCGGAAGATGTTTACATTGGGGCTCCAGAAGGTGAGCCCTTTATAGAGATCGCGGTCGCCCTCGGCCTTTTCGGCGTTGTGCTTGGCGCGGCCCTCGGTTGCGATGGTGTCCGCGATTTCCCGCATCATTTTCTCGTCGAACAGGGCGGCCAGGCCGATGGCCTGGGGGAACACCGTCGCCGTGCCCGCGCGCGCCACGCCGTGGAGCGCCTCGTTCCACCAGTTGTAGGCCTCGATACCAAGGCGCGGAATCGCCGGGGCGTCGTAGCGGAGCTGGGATGCCTTTTCCTCGAGCGTCATTTGATCGACGAGCGCCTTAGCGCGCGCCCATACCGCATTTCCCATATTTTTCCCCTCCTCATTCGGATTATAGCACAATCCGGGGGACATTGCCAATGAACGGGCCGCGTCGCTTTACACCGATTTGATTTTTTCGGTAACCGGGACGAATGATTTCTATGTATGATACGCATGGATCAAAAAGAAGACGCAAGGAGATGCTTTCAATGAAGAAAATCATCGCTACCCTTATGGTACTGGCCCTTTCCGCAGTTGCGGTATTGGCCGGCGCGGAGTCCTACTCCGGCACCATCGACGTGATTTCCCGCGAGGACGGTTCCGGTACGCGCGGCGCGTTCATCGAGCTCATGGGAATCGAGCAGAAGGACGCCGACGGCAACAAGGTTGACTATACCACCGACGAAGCCATCATCGCCAACTCCACCTCCATCGTCATCACCTCCGTCGCGGGCGACGAGATGGCCATCGGCTACATCTCCCTGGGCTCCCTCAACGACACCGTGAAGGCCCTTTCCGTGGACGGCGTCGAGCCCACCGTTGAGAACATCAAGGCCGGCACCTACAAGGTTGCGCGTCCCTTCAACATCGTCACCAAGGACGGCGCGACGCTTCCTGACATCGCCACCGACTTCATCGCCTTCATCATGTCCGCGGACGGACAGGCCGTCATCAATGACAACGGCTACATCGGCATCAATGACGAAGCCGAGGCTTACGCGGCCTCCGGCATCTCCGGCAAGCTGACCGTGGGCGGCTCCTCCTCCGTGACCCCCGTCATGGAAAAGCTGGCCGAGGCGTACATGGCCCTCAACGCCGACGCGAAGGTCGAAGTGCAGCAGTCCGATTCCACCACCGGTGTCACCGGCGCGCTGGAAGGCACCTATGACATCGGCATGGCTTCCCGCGAGCTCAAGGATACCGAGGTCGAGGCGGGCGCTGTGAACACCGTCATCGCCATGGACGGCATCGCCATCGTGGTCAACGTGGCGAATCCCACCACCGACATTGCCAGCGACAAGGTGACCAAGATCTACACCGGCGAGATCACCGACTGGGCAGACGTTGCCGCCGAATAAGAAGTAAGGACTCATTATGAGAAGATACAGGGAGCCGTTGATGCGGCTGGTGTTCCTCCTCTCGGCGTGCGCGTCGATCGCGGCAGTGGTTCTGATCTGCGTGTTCCTCTTCGGAAGCAGCATCCCGGCCATCCGCGAAATCGGACTCGTCGACTTTCTGTTCGGCAAGGTTTGGAAGCCGAGCAGCGAGAAGTACGGTATCCTGCCGATGATCCTCGGCTCCGTGTATGTGACCGGTGGGGCGCTCGTTCTGGGCGTCCCCATCGGCATACTCACAGCGGTCTTCCTGGCTCGGTTCTGTCCCAAGGGATTGTATAGGGTCATGAAGCCCGCGGTAGACCTCCTGGCGGGCATCCCGTCGGTGGTCTACGGCTTTTTTGCGCTGATGGTGATCGTGCCGCTCATCCGCGAACTGTTCGACAGCAAGGGCTACTCCATGCTCGCTGCGTCGGTGCTTCTGGGGATGATGATTTTGCCGACCATCATATCGGTCTCCGAGGCCGCGCTTCGCGCGGTGCCTGAAAACTATTACGAGGGAAGCCTTGCTTTGGGCGCGAGCCACGAACGCAGCGTGTTTTTCGTGATTCTCCCCGCCGCAAAATCGGGGGTTCTGGCCGGTGTGATTTTAGGCGTGGGGCGCGCCATCGGAGAGACCATGGCGGTAATCATGGTGGCCGGCAACCAGCCGCGCATGCCCAAGGGCATCCTCGAGGGCGTTCGGACAATGACCACCAACATCGTCATCGAGATGGGGTACTCGACGGGGCTTCACCGGGAGGCGCTCATCGCCACCGCGGCGGTGCTGTTCGTGTTCATCCTCGTCATCAACCTCTCGTTCTCGGCGGTGAAAAGGAGGCAGGAAAAATGAAAAGGCATGATCCTCTCTCCATTGCGCTGCGCGCACTCGCCATTCTCGGCGCTGTGGTTACAATGGGCGCGTTTTTGAGCCTGGTTGGCTACATCCTCATGAAGGGCATTCCCAACCTGAAGCCCAGCCTGTTCGCGTGGGAATACACCTCGGAAAACTGCTCCATGACCCCCGCCATTGTAAACACTGTCATCATGACGTTGGCGGCGCTCCTGTTCGCCGCGCCGTTTGGCATCTTTACCGCCATTTACATGACCGAATACGCCAGGCGCGGTTCCCGGCTCGTGAAGACTGTGCGCACGGCCGCCGAGACGCTTTCCGGCATTCCATCCATCGTGTACGGCCTGTTCGGTTTCCTGTTCTTCCTGACAAAGCTCGGATGGGGGTTTTCGCTCATCTCCGGTGCGTGTACGCTTGCGATCATGATACTGCCCCTCATCATGCGCACTGCCGAGGAGGCAATCCGCTCTGTTTCGGACACCTACCGCGAGGGCAGCTTCGGCCTGGGCGCCGGCCGGCTCCGGACGGTGTTCCGCATCGTTTTACCCGCCGCCATGCCGGGCATTCTCTCGGGCATCATCCTCGCCACCGGCAGGGTGGTGGGGGAAACGGCTGCCCTCATCTACTCCGCGGGCACGGTGGCCCAGATTCCCTCGAGCGTCTTTTCGTCCGTCCGGACGCTGTCGGTTCACATGTATGTGCTCTCCAACGAGGGCCTGCACATGGGCGAAGCCTTCGCCACCGCGGCGGTGCTCCTGATTCTGGTTGCCATTCTTAACGCCGCGTCGTCAAAGGTCGCACAAAAGCTCGCCGGAGGAGGAAGCAAGTGAACAAGTTTGACATACAGAATCTCGATCTTTACTACGGATCGTTTCAGGCCCTCAAGAAGGTAAACTTAACCGTAAACCCCAACGAGATCATCGCGTTCATCGGGCCGTCGGGCTGTGGCAAGTCCACGCTCATCAAGACCCTCAACCGCATGAACGATCTCATCGAGGGCTGCAAAATAGAAGGAAAAGTGCTTCTGGACGGAGAAGATGTATATAAGGATTTGGACGTGAACATGCTCAGGAAGCGCGTGGGCATGGTCTTTCAGAAGCCAAACCCGTTCCCCATGAGCGTTTACGATAACATCGCTTACGGCCCGCGCACCCACGGCATGCGCGCGCGCGCCAAGCTCGACGAGGTCGTTGAAAAGTCCCTGCGCGGCGCGGCCATCTGGGATGAGCTCAAGGACAGGCTCAAAAAGAGCGCGCTGGGGCTTTCGGGCGGCCAGCAGCAGAGGCTGTGCATTGCCCGGGCGCTGGCGGTGGAGCCGGAGGTGCTTCTGATGGATGAGCCCACCAGCGCCCTCGATCCGATTTCGACCTCGAAGATCGAGGAACTGGCCATGGATCTCAAGAAGAAGTACACCATCGTCATCGTGACCCACAACATGCAGCAGGCGGTGCGCATCTCCGACCGGACATCGTTTTTCCTGCTGGGGGAAGTAATCGAAACCAGCGACACGGAGACCATGTTCTCCACGCCGCAGGACAAGCGCACCGAGGACTATATCACGGGGAGGTTCGGCTGATGAGGATCCGGTTTGAGGAACAGTTGACCCAGCTGAACGCGCAGCTCATCGACATGGGCTCGCTCATCGAGTATGCCATCGAGAACAGCATCCGCGCGATGATCGAGCGCGACGATGAGCTCGCGCGGAAGATCGTCGCCTTCGATACGGAGGTGGACAAGAAGGAGCGCGACATCGAGCAGATGTGCATCAAGCTCCTCCTTCAGCAGCAGCCCGTGGCACGGGACCTCCGGCTCATCTCGGCGGCGCTTAAAATGATCACGGATATGGAGCGCATTGGCGACCAGGCGGCGGACATCTCGGAAATCGTTCCGTATGTCGGCGGCAAGCCCTACATCAAGCAGCTTGAGCACATTCCCCTGATGGGGAAAAAGACCATCAAGATGGTCAAGGACGCGGTGGACGCCTTTGTCAGGCGCGACCTCGAACTGGCCAACCGCGTCATCGAGGCAGACGACGAGGTGGACAAGCTGTTCATGACCGTCAAGAGCGAGCTCATCGAGCTCATCTCGCACGACGCTTCCAACGGCGCGCAGGCGCTGGACCTTCTCATGATCGCGAAATACCTGGAGCGCATCGGCGACCACGCGACGAACCTGGCCGAGTGGGTCGAGTACTCCGTGACCGGAAACCACAGGAGATACGCGGACGCATGATTTATTATGTAGAGGACAACGAACAGACGCGCAAACTCGTCGCCTTCACGCTTTCCGCGACGGGTTACGAGGTCATGGGCTTTGAAAGTGCCCAGCCGTTCTGGGGGGAGATGGAGAAAAAGCTCCCCGAACTCATCATTCTCGACGTCATGCTGCCGGGCGAGGACGGCATCCAGATTCTCTCCCGGCTCAAGACCACGCCGCGCACGATGGGCGTGCCCGTCATCATGCTCTCCGCCAAGGAGACCGAGTACGATAAGGTGCTTGGCCTCACCACCGGCGCGGACGACTATGTGACGAAACCCTTCGGCGCCATGGAGCTGGTGGCGCGGGTCAAGGCGGTTCTGCGCAGGGCCGCGCCCGTGGATGACACCCCGCGCATCACGGTGGGGGAGATCACCCTCGACACCGCCATGCACACGGTATTGTCAGGGGGCGGGGAGGTCGAGCTGACGTTCAAGGAATTCGAGCTGTTGAAGCACATGATGATCAACCGGGGCATCGCCTTTTCCCGGGAGCAGCTTTTGAGCTCCATCTGGGGCATGGACTACTTCGGTGGCACGCGCACGGTGGACGTGCACATGCAGACCCTGCGCAAGAAGCTCGGCCCTTGCGGGGACCAGATCAAGACCATCTACGGGCTGGGCTACCGCATGGAGGACAAGAGGCATGAAGCGTAGGATCTTCGCGAGCACCCTCACGGCGGTCCTTCTGTCGGTCCTGCTGTTCGGTGCCGCGCTGACCGCCATCATCTTCAACTTTTACGCCGACCGGGAAAAGGACGAGTTGGGCGACCGGCTCGCCGTCGCCGCCGCGGCCATGGAGCGGGATGGCGACGGACTTTCCTTTCTCGAAGCCATGAAGGCGGCGGACGCCGACTCGCGCTTTACGTGGGTGGCGGCCGACGGAAGCGTTCTCTACGACAGCGAGAAGGACGCCGCCGAGATGGAGAATCACGGTGCGCGCGACGAGATTGTTTCGGCGTTCGAAAACGGCGTGGGCGCGAGCATGCGCTTTTCCGCAACGCTTGGGGAGGAGACCATCTATCAGGCGCGCCTGCTCCGGGACGGCACGGTACTCCGGCTCTCCGAAACGCGCAGAAGCGTTTACGGCGTGCTTTACAGCCTCATCTGGCTCTTCGCGCTGGCGGGCGTGGCGATCATCGCGGTTTCCGCGGCGGTGACGCGGCTTCTGACCGCGCGGATCGTAAAGCCCGTCAACACGCTGAACCTCGACGATCCCTTGGGAAACGTCGTCTACGACGAGTTTACGCCCCTTCTCCGGCGCATGGCGAAGCAGCAGGATCAGCTGCGCGATTACATGCAGAGTCTCTCCGCGCGCCAGACGGAGTTCCGCGCGGTGACGGACAACATGACCGAGGGGCTGATCCTCATTAACCCGCAGGGCGAGGTCATTTTCCTCAACCGCGGCGCGGAGCGGCTGTTCCGCGCGGACGGCGCCCAGGGAAGGCACATCTTTACCCTCAACCACTCCATCACCTTTACAAACGCCGTGGAGGCGGCGCTTGCGGGGGACGGCGTCACCGATGTGATGTCCCTTGGCGCGCGCTGGTTTCAGCTTCTCGCAAGCCCCGTAAAATCCGCGGGCGCGGTGATCCTCTTAAGCGACATCACGGACCGCTACCAGGCGGAGCAGTCCCGCCGGGAGTTCACCGCCAACGTGTCCCACGAACTCAAGACCCCGCTCACCAACATTCTCGGCTACGCGGAGGTCATGGAAAACGGGCTCGCCCCCGAGGAAAAGCTGCGCGAGTTCGCCGGCTGCGTCCGCGACGAAACCAAGCGGCTCATCCAGCTGGTGGGGGACATTCTCCGGCTCTCCGCGTTGGACGAGGGCGGAGGAGGCCATCCGCCGGAGGCGTTCTCCCTGCTGACGCTTTCGCGGGACATCGCCAAGCGGCTCGCGCCCCAGGCGGAGGCGGTGGGTGTGTCGGTGGAGGTTTCGGGAGAGGACGCGGTCGTCACCGCCGACAGGATGCTTACCGACGACATGATTTTCAACATCGTCGACAACGCCATCAAGTACAACCGCAAGGATGGGCGGGTGGACATTGCCGTCGGGAAAACATTCGTCACCGTTAAGGATACGGGCATCGGCATCGAGCCCAAGTACCACGAACGTGTGTTCGATCGCTTTTTCCGGGTGGACAAGAGCCATTCCCAGCGCGTGGTGGGCACGGGGCTCGGCCTCTCCATCGTCAAGCATGCCGCGGCCCAGTTGGACGCGAAGGTGGAAATGACGAGCGAGCCGGATGTGGGTACCCAGATCACGGTGCGCTTCGAGGGCTAGACGGATACAATCTTAGGAGAAAAACAGGCGGCCCGGGGCAGAATACCCCGGCCCCCGTGTTGTGTTTGGGCATTAC
>JAEYRW010000207.1 GCA_023435435.1 Bacillota bacterium
GGCCAGGGGCCAGGGGCCAGGGGCCAGGGGCCAGGGGCCAGGGGCCAGGGGCCAGGGGCCAGGGGCCAGGGGCCAGCTTTTATTGCAGAAACGCCGCGACCTCGCTTTGCCGGTTGAACAGCGCGCAGCCGCCCGTGTGGGCCTGCGCCTCCTCCGCGCCGATTTCCCGCACGACTGCGAAGAAATCCGACCGGATGACGTCAAGAAGCGTATGCGCGCGCAGATTCATGTGCGAAAACGGAGAAAATGGACAGGGCTCCGCGCCGCCGGTTGAATTGATGTGGAAAAAGCCGCGCCCCGCCGCGAGGCACCCGCCCATGGCTTCCTCGTCGCCGGGAAAGGACACCACGATCATGCCGCCGATCTCCCGGAGTGCCTCGACGCGCGCGCTGAGTTTGGCGAGATCCTCCTTTGTGAGGACGAGATGCTCCGTGTCCGCCTCCGCCGGGACGTATTCCACATAAAAAGCCACCCCGCAGCCCTTTTCTCGCAGCGCGCGTGCGAAAGCGGGCGCGGTGACGTCGCACATGTTTTCCCGCGTTACGGTGATGGAAGCACCATACAGGATGCCGCGCGCCCCGAGTCCCTCCGCCGCCGCGCGCACCTGTCGGGCCACGCCATTCCCCCTTCGCGCGTCGGTGCGCGCGTCGTCGCCCTCGAGGCTCAAAACAGGCACGAGGTTCCGGTGTCCGTCGAAGAAGTCTATGTAGGTCTCGTCGATGAGCGTGCCATTGGTGAAAATCGGGAAAACCAGGCGCGGAAATTCCGCAGCCGCCTCGATGATGTCGCGCCGCAGGAGCGGCTCGCCGCCCGCGAGCAGGACAAAGGACACGCCGATTTCCTCCGCCTGCCGGAATACGCCCCGCCAATCGTCCGCCGAGAGGTCGTCTTTTGCCTCGCCGCAGCCGCCCGTCGCCCGGGCGTAGCAGCCCGCGCAGTGGAGGTTGCAACGGGAAGCGACGCTCGCGATGAGGAAGGGCGGGATGTGTGTGCCGGCCTTCTCATATCGCTCCCGCACGCGCGCGCCCTTCCGGAAGGCGGAAACCGCGCCCATGAGGAACGCCTGCCCCCGCCGGTTTCCCAGATAAAAGCGCGCGGCCGTATCCGCAATCCGCATGATCCCGCCGCTCATGAAAACGTTCAAGTTCATGAAAAAAACCCCCGTCGCCGTTCTGATCCGCTGCGAATGTACCGCATCGCGGACCGTCTGTCAACGGCGTCGGGGTGTATTTTTGCGGATTGCGCAAAATGGTTGAATGCTATTGATTGAGGACGAAGAAAATGGTCCAGAGCTGCTCGACTCCGTAGGCAAGCAGCGCGAAGCCGGCGAGCACCACGATGGCGGATACCGTCGCCAGCGGCGCAAAGATCATCACGAGGCCCAGAATCACGCCCACCAGCGCCGCGGAAAACGACACCCACCAGTAGGGATGGCCCAGCTTTTTGGAGTCCAGCGCCGGCCCGACGGCAAAGCCGCTCCCGACGAGCACGAAGAGCCCTACGACGATGGAAAGAAGCGCGATGATCTTTCCCGTGAGCGTCAAAAGAATCAGCGCAGCCAGCACGTACACAAGCCCGCGCGTGAGCGCACGCTGGTTTTTGGGGTCGGTTAAGTAGGAGACGAGTTGCATTGCGCCCGAGAAAAGCGCCAGCCAGCCGAACACGCGAACCACCGCCCGCGCCGTCGTTCCGGGGTTGAAAATGAGCACAAGTCCGCAGATGACGCAGGCCGCCGCGACGGCGGCCGCCGTCCATTTCAGTTTTCCAAGCATGATCCACACATCCCTTCCTGCTTCTATGATACCAGAAGAAACCGGAAATGCAACGGGCTGCAACGGATTTTCGAGGACTATTCCCCTACGGCAGCCGCGTAGAGCGCGTTGTGAAACGCGCGCCGGAAGCGCAGGATCTTCAGATTTTCGCGGCTGGGGTGCACGCGGTTTGTGAGAAGCACGGCCCAGAAGCCCGTTCCGGGATCAACCGTCAGAGACGTGCCCGTAAAGCCCGTGTGGCCGAACGCCTCCGGGGGCGTGAGCTCGCCCAGAAAGCAGCCCCATGTGCCGCCCAGCTGGAAGCCAAGCCCCCGGTGCTGGTCGCAGCCGGGCGTACGGTTGCGCAGCGCGGTTCGAAGGGTCGCGGGGGAGAGGAATCCGCCGCCCCCCTGCGCCAGCATGATGGCGAACGTTTCCATGTCGCGCAGGTCGGAAAACACGCCCGCGTTGGCCGAGACGCCGCCCAGGAACCGCGCGTTTTCGTCATGGACCACGCCCGCCAGCGCCACGCCCGTTTCGGGATCGGTTTCCGTGGCGGCGATGTTTCCGCCCTCCGGGAGATAGGACGTATGCGCCATGTTCAGGGGGGCGAACACGTGTGCCCGCGCGGCTTCGTCCAGAGGCATGCCATAGACCTTCTCGAGCATCTTTCCCAGCACGATATAGCCCATACAGCTGTAGCGGGGCATATCGCCGGGCGTTCCCGCGAGGGGATGCCGCAGAATGGCGGTCAGGGCGTCGGCCGGGTTCTTTGCCTCGGCGCGCAGATCGAAGTGGGGGGTGAAGCCGCCCGTGTGGGTCATGAGCTGGAGTACGGAGATGTCCCGCTTGTCTTCGGGCGCGTCGAAAAAGCGGCCCACGGTGTCAATGAGCGTAAGAGCCCCCCGCTCAACGGCGAGGAGCGCCAGCATGGTGGGCGCGAGGATTTTCGTAACCGACGCCATGTCATAGCGCGTATTGAAATCGGTATAAGGCCCGTCCGGCAAAGACAGCCGCCCGGCGCAGGATTCCGCGAGGAGATGATCGCCCATGCCCACCGCGGCGGCTGCGGAGGGAAACGCGCCGTCATCCATGCCCGAGCGGATCAGTTTTTCAAGCAATTCAGCAATCTTCATGTGCGTATTCTAGCATTGCGGGTGGGAAAAGTCAATTTCACAATCCGACGCGGCAAAGTGCACGACATCCGCTTTACCGGAAAAGGGGAAGCTGATGTAATAAAACGCAAAGACGCGAAAGTACTGTATGGAGGCGAACAGAGATGGAGATGCTTGATTTTTACTGTAAAGAGGCGATGGAGGAGGATATTCCCCTGCCGGCGCAAATGTCCGGTGATTGGGAAAATGAAGACAGCATGCGGAGCGAATGGTCTCTCCGGATTTAAATGCAAAGTTTGCAAGTAAGGCGCAAATGGCTTGACAGGGTAGAGCGAAGGGTTACAATAGGT
>JAEYRW010000131.1 GCA_023435435.1 Bacillota bacterium
GCGCATGACCCTGCTGCGACAGCGCCATCGTGATCGCCGCCGTCAGCGTGGTCTTGCCGTGATCGACGTGACCGATCGTGCCGATGTTTACGTGCGGCTTATTGCGCTCGAATTTTGCCTTCGCCATTGTCTAAGTTCCTCCCTAAAAAATAAATGCTCCCTGGTTCGTATGGAGCGGGTGATGGGAATCGAACCCACGTGATCAGCTTGGGAAGCTGGGGCTCTGCCATTGAGCTACACCCGCGCGTTTATCCCGCCGTCATACAGAAGATATTGTAACCGCGCATTCCAGTTTTGTCAACACTCTGTATTCATATTTTACTATTTTTCCTCCAGGTACCGAATCAGCTTCCTTTTAATGCGCTGCAGTGCGTTGTCGATGGACTTGACGTGCCTTCCCATGTTCTCCGCGATCTCGACATAGCTCTTTCCGTCCATGTACTCCTCGAGCACTTCCTTCTCAAGGCCTGAGAGCATGCTGGCGATGCGGCCCTCAATGGAGGTATAGTCCTCCCGGTCGATGAGCATCTCCTCGGGATTGGAGGGCGCCTCCTCGGTGATGACGTCGAGAAGCGTCCGGTCGCTGTCCTCGTCGAAGAGCGGGCGGTTCAGGGACACGTAGCTGTTGAGGGGGATGTGCTTTTGCCGGGTGGCGGTCTTGATGGCCGTTATGATCTGGCGCGTGACGCACAGCTCCGCAAAGGCCCGGAACGAGGCCAGCTTGTCCTCGCGGAAATCCCGGATGGCCTTGTAAAGCCCGATCATTCCCTCCTGCACGATGTCCTCGTGATCCGCGCCGATGAGGAAATAGCTGCGGGCCTTGGTCCTGACGAAATTCTTGTACTTGTTGAGCAGGTATTCGAGCGCCGCGTCGGACTGGTTCCTCGCCCCGTCGCGCTGGGCCAGCCGGACCACCTGCTCGTCCGTCATCGATTCAAAATTGAGCTCCATTCAGTCCTCCTGCCGGCCCTTGCGCATCTCGTCGAGCCGCCTTCGTATCTCCTCCGGGAGCCTGTCCATGACGGTGGTCTTGCGCGGCCGCACCGGCTTTGCGCTCCCCGCCGCGCGCACCCTGTCCATTTCGGTGAGCAGCTCCCGCGCGGACATGCGCATCGCCCCGCGCCCGAGCACCACCGTCTGCTCCACATTGTCGCTGGTGGCCACCCGGATCTCGAGCCGCCCCAGCTCCACTTCCCGCGCCAGAGAGTCGCACAGCCGCTCGATGTAGTGGTCCGCCGTCTCGTTCTTCTGTGTATAAACGATTTTGAGCGGCCCTGAAATCTCCTCGGTGCGCGTTGCGCGCCCGCTCATCCACGCGTCGTACACCAAAATAACCTCCTGCCCGGAAAAGCCCGCGTAATTGAGAAGCCGCTCGGCGAGCGCGTCCCGGAGATCCGCAAACGTCGATCTGTCCGCGTCCCGCCGCCACGCGTTCATCACGTTGTAACCGTCCACGACGACGAGCCGCTTCGGCGGACGCTTCATGCCCCGCCGCGGGCGCGCACCACCTCGAAAATGAGGATGCCCGCCGCGACGGACGCGTTGAGGGAGCCAATTTTGCCCTTCATGGGAATGGTCAGCCTGCGGTCGCACTTTTCCAGCGTGAGCCGGGAGATGCCCTCGCCCTCGGAACCCACCACCAGCGCGATGGGCCCGGTGAGATCGGCCTTGTGCGCGTCCTCACCCTCAAGCGCCGCCGCGGCCACCCAAACGCCCGCTTCCTTCAGATCGTCAATTACGCGGTTCAGGTTCTTGACCCGGGCGACCTTTATATAGGAAAGCGCGCCGGCCGCCGCCTTGGAGGCCGCCGGGGTCAGCCCCGACGCGCGGCGTTCCGGAATGATGACCCCGTGGGCCCCCGCGCACTCGGCGGAGCGGATCACCGCCCCAAGATTGTGGGGATCGGTGACGCCGTCGAGGATCACGAGAAAAGGTTCCTCCCCCGCGTCCTTGGCCGCCTCAAGCATTTCCTCCACGGAGGAATACGCCGCCTGCGCCGTGTACGCCACCATTCCCTGATGGGCGGGGTAAATTCCGTCGAGGCGCTGGCGCGAAACCTTCTGAATCACAATGCCCTTTTCCCGCGCCAGGGCGATGATCTCCCGCGCCGCGCCCGAAAGGTCGCCGTCGAGGACGATCAGCTTGTCGATGGGCGTCCCCGCCCGCAGCGCCTCGCGGATGGGGTTTCTGCCCGTGAGCAGGTTCTCCGGCTGCGCGTCGGGCGCGCCCTGCGCGAAGCCTTCCCCGTCCTGAAAACCGGGCGTTGCTTCCCCCGCGTCGCGCGTGCCGGCATCCGGTCCGGCCTCGCCTCTGCGCGCGCCGAACCTGTCCCCGGCGTACCGGGGCCGCTCCCTTTTTTCCGCGTCCGGCCCGTCCACGCGCCGTGCGGGGGGTACGTCCACCCGCCTTGAAAACCGCGGTCCGCGCGTCTTATCGTCCTTCATCAATGTCCCCCGTCGCCGCATCCAGAATTTCGCGCATCCGCGCTTCGCGGCCCATGATGTATAAATACCCGATCAGCGCCTCGAGGCCGGTGGCGCGGTGATACTCCGCGCGGTCGGCATTCTTGGGCGGCGACTGGTGCGCGTTGCGCGCGCGCCGGACCACCGCCTGCTCTTCCTCGGTGAGCCTGTCCATAACCCGGGAGAGCGCCTCCGCCTGGGCATGGGCGCAGACCCGCTCGACCGCCGCCCTGTGAAGATCGCGCACCTTTCCGCCGCGCCTGACGAGGGCCTCGCGCACCGCGAGGTCGTAGAGCGCGTCGCCCAGATACGCAAGTTCCAGGGAGCCCGGCAGCATGCCGTGGGGCAGATTTTCCTCAGGCATGCTTCATCAGCGCGAGCAGCTTCTCGTAGGCCGCGTTCCAGGCCTTCTGATCGCCGTCCGGTTCGTACGTTTTCGTCGGGAAGGATTTCTCCACCACCCGGCGCAGACCGCTCAGATCCTTTACATCCGCCACGGCCATGGCCTGCACCATGAGGTTCCCGATGACGGTGCCTTCCGACGGGCCGGCCACAACGGGGCGGCCGATGGCGTTGGCGGTAAAGACATTGAGCATTTCGTTCTTGCTGCCGCCGCCCACGATATGCAGAACCTTTACCGGCTTTTTAAGCATGTCGCACTCCAGTGCCTCGATTCCCCAGCGGTACATGAGCGCCAGCGACTCGTAGACCGCGCGGGAAATTTCGCCCGGGCCTTCGGGCACCGGCTGGCCGGTCTTTTTGCAGTACGCCTGCACCCGGGCGGGCATGTCGCCCGGCGCGAGGAACGCGGGATCGTCGACGTTCAGAATCGCCTTGAACGCGGGCGCCCTTTCGGCCATGTTCACAAGCTCGTCAAAGCCGTACACTTCGCCGCGCCGGTCCCACTCGCGCTTGCACTCCTGAATGATCCACAGGCCCATGATGTTTTTGAGGAGGCGGATGGTGCCGCACACGCCGCCCTCGTTGGTGTAATTGGCTTCCATGACGGATTTGTCCGTCAGCGGGGCAGTGAGCTCCGCGCCCAGAAGCGACCACGTGCCGGAGGAAAGGTACGCGAAATCCGAACCCTCCGCCGGAACCGCCGCCACGGCGGAGGCTGTGTCGTGGCCCGCCACGGCGATGACGGGCACCTCGCCAACGCCGCACTCCCGCGCGATTTCGGGCAGGAGCGTTCCGCGCACGGTGGCTTCCGGCGTAATTTTCCCAAGAAGCTTCTTCGGGATGCCAAACCGATCGATCAAATCGTACGCCCAGTCGCGGGTAACGGGGTCGATCATCTGGCTGGTGGAGGCGACGGTGTACTCCGTGCCCTTTTTGCCGGTGAGGAAGTACGCGAAAAGGTCGGGCATAAAGAGCATGTCTTCCGCCACCGCGAGCGCCGGATCGCCGTTTTTCACAAGCGCATAGAGCTGATAAAGGCTGTTGAACTGGATAAACGCCAGCCCCGTCGTTTCGAAAATCTTCTCCTTGGGCACGACCTCAAACGCCTCTTCCAGAATTCCGTCGGTCATATGATCGCGGTAGTGAATGGGCTGAGTGGCCAGGTTGCCGTTTTTGTCCAGCAGGCCGAAGTCCACGCCCCAGGTATCGATGCCGATGGCATCGAGCCGAATGCCCGCCCGCGAGACCTTGAGAAGCGCCTGCTTCATCTCAAAAAACAGCCGCTGCACGTCCCACACGAATCTGCCGTTCAGATCCACCGGGTCGTTCGAAAACCTGTGTATTTCGGAAAGCTCGATCTTCTCCCCGTCGTAGACGCCCAACATTGCGCGCCCGCTCGACGCACCGAAATCATAGCCCAGAAAGTGGTACCTTTTCATCGCCCGCTCACTCCTATGCGTACATACTGATACAGCTTAAGTATACCAGAAACGCAGCTTTGGAGCAAGAAGATTCGGGGAAAACGAGGCAATCGGACGGCCCGCTTGGCCCGCCGTCACAATTCGGCCCCGCCGGCATTTCCGCTTCGCGGCCGCTCCCGGGCGATCCGACGCGGCCCGGAGCCGCTCCGACGCGGCTTCCTTGCACGCGAAGCGCTTCCATTCCCGCCTCCGGCGCCCCCTTTCCCATTTCGACACGCGGGCGTAATAATTCAATCTTGACGAAATATTGACGTATACTGAATCATGCATATGCAGCGCATGAAATCACAGCGCAATCCACATCATCCACATACTTATCCACAGCCAAACCCTTGATTTCACTTGATTTTCCCGCCTTTCGCCCGCCATGCCGCTCTATTCATCGGTGGACAGGAATATGTTATCCACAGACTTTGGTTTGTTTAATCACGCCATTTTCGGAATTTAGTCGGTTTTTGTGGCTTTCACCCCTTCAATCGGGTCATAATTTCGTCTATATTACCAAATATGCCCCGCATCATCCAGATTTCGTCGCACGCAATCCATTGAGCAAGCATTAAATATATTGCGAATGTATTGCAATTTTAAGATTTCGTGTATGCAGCGGACTCGCCCAACGCCAGTCTGTTATGCGAGAAGGCAGAAGGGAACGGGAAACACCGGGGGGGGTGCCCCCGGACCCCTGCCAAAGGGACTGCGTCCCTTTGGAAACCCGAATTAGTGCGGAAATGAATCATTATCCGAATTCAGAGCGGGACATTGTGCTCCCCAAAAATTAGACTCGGCGGCGCGGGGTATGGACCCCCGGGCCGCCGACGGACAATATGGTATTTCTCCACAATCAGTATGGGATTTTCAAGGGCATCAGCCCTTGCGCAGGAGGCCGGGGGACTGCCCCCCCGGCCATCCTCCTACGGCTTTGTCACCGGATTGGTGGCGTCATAGAGCGTCGTGAGGGTTCCGGCGTCGACGGTGGCGTTTTCATTGGTGGGATCGATGATGTCGATCTCGGGATTGATGCCCTCCGTAGCGACGTAGGTTTGAAAATCGTACACGGCCTGGCGGGTCAGGGGGCCGAAGGTGCCCTTTTCAGCCACGGCGTCTTGGGTGAGCCAACCCAGATTATAAAGCGCTGTCTGCATGGCGGTGATGGATGCCGCATCGGAGCTCTTGTCGATAGAGTCCGCCACAGGGGCCTGCGTTTCGGCGGCCACCTCGAGGGCGATCATGACGCTGGCGCTCTTTACGTCGCTCGAGGAACCGCCTTCGGGCGCCGCGTACACGGTGAGCGTGTAGATTTCGCCTTCAACGAGCTTCTTGGAGGTAAGCTGCGCGCTGGTTTCGGTGGTGGTTTCCGTGTCGAGCACGGCGCTTCCGCTGGAATCGGTGAGGATCGCCCGATAAGTCGCGGCGTTGTCCGCGCCCCAGGAGAGCGTGAGATTGTCGTCACCCTTGTAGTAAGTCTCGTTGACGTAGTCGACGTATCCCGAAACGGTGATGGCGGGCGTGCCAACCTCGGGCGCCTCGGTCACTTCGGGCGCCTCGGTCACCTCCTGTACCTCGCGCAGGAACGAAACCGAGGCGGATTTGCCGTCGGCCTCCTCGCCGCCCGCGGGAATCGCGACGACGGTCAGCTTGTAGGTCTGGCCCTCTGGAAAGGAATCGGGCTTGAACGAGGTGCCCGTATCGCCCGTCTTTTCCGAAGAGTTCACGAGTCCGCCGCTCCCATCATAGACGTACACGCTGTACGCGGCGGCCTTGTCCGCCGACCACGAGACGCCGATGGAATCCTCCCCCACCAGATACACGCCGTCCTGTTCGCCGGTCTGCCCGGACACGCTGATCTGGGGCGTGCCGACCTCGGGCACCTCCTGCGCCGGGCGCATGAGCTGTACGGAGGCGGACTTTCCATCCTTCTCCTCCCCGCCATCGGGGATGGAAATGACGGTTATGGTGTATGTTTCGCCTACGGTCATGTTTTCGGGCTCGAGGGTGAGCGACGTCTTGTCGGTGTTCTGCTCGGAATTGATGACCTTATTGCTGGAATCCAGCAGATACACGCCGTATTGGGCGGCATTGTCCGCCGACCAGGAGACCGTAAGGGTTTCGGTCCCCGCGTAGTACACGCCGTTTTCCTGGGATGCCGCGCCGCTCACGCTGATGGCGGGTGTGCCGACCTCGGGAGTCTCGACCTGTTTGGCGAGGAGCACGGACGCGCTCTTTCCGTCCGCCGCCGTGCCGTCCGCGGGAATCGCGGTAATGGTGACGCGGTAGGTGATGCCCTCCAGGACATCAGCCGCCTTGACGGTGAGCGAGGTGTCCGTGGACCCGGTGAACAGACTGCGCGATGTGTTGTCCGACTTTTCGACGATGGCGTCATAGCGCGCGGCGTTATCGGCCGACCAGGAGATGACGATGTCGTCGCTGCCCACCCAGTAGCCGCCGTTTTCTTCCGCGGCGGCACCCGTTACGCTGATGGTGGGCGTCCCGACCTCCTGCTGTTCATAGACTTCCATTTGCACCGACGCGCTCTTCCCATCCGCCGCCGTGCCGCCTTCCGGCACCGCCGTGACGGTGAGTGTGTAGAGAACCCCCGCGGTCATGCTGGTGGAGCCAAGCGTTCCGGATGTCTTCGTTACGCCTTCCGTATCGATCAGCGTCGTACCGTCGGACCCCGTGATGACCAGATCATAACTTGCGACGCTGCCCGCGGCCGACCAGCTGAAGCTTAAGCCGTCGTTGCCCGCGTAGTAGACGCCGTCCGTGAAATCCTTGTAGCCGGTAACGGTGATGGCGGGCGTCTCCACCGTGCCGACGGGCGTCTCGGTGGGTTTGGCCGTCTCTCCCGCGTAAAGCTGGATGTCGACGGACGCGGACTTACCTTCCGCTTCGCTTCCGCCCGCGGGAATGGCCACGACCTCAACTTCGTAGGGCTGACCCGCCGTCATGGCGGTGGGATTGACGGAGAGCGATGTCTCGCTGGTCTCCTGCTCCTGTTTCAGCACCGCGCCCTGGGCGTTTTTCAGGTACACGCTGTACGCGCGCACATGTCCTGCGGCGGACCAGGAGACGGTGACCGCCTCGTCGCCCACCCAGTAGATGCCGTCTCGCTCGCCGAGCTGGCCTGTCACGCTGATTTCGGGGGTTTCAACGTCCGCGGCGGCGGTGGCCGTGGGTTCGGGCGTCACGCCCACGCCGCTTGCCAGCGTCAGCCGGACGGAGCTGTATTCGCCGTCCTTCTCCGCGCCGCCCGTGGGAATGGCCAACACGGAGAACGTATAGATCCTGCCCGCCACCATGCCGGATGCCTCGAGCTGGTAGCTCGTGATGGCGGTGTTCTTCTGGCTCGAGAGAATCTCGTCGTTTTCGTCGGTCACGTACAGACTGTACGCGCCGGCGCCGTTCGAGGTCCAACTGATGACCGCGCCGTCGGCGCCGATCTGGTAGATGCCGTCCTGATAGCCCTGCGCGCCGGTCACGGTGATTTCGGGCTTGAGGCTGGCGGGCGTGGGCGAGGGTGCGGCGGTGGGCACGGCCGTCGGCGTGGCCGTCGCCTGAACGCTTTCAATCTGGAGGCTCACGCTGGCGCGCTGGCCGGTGGACGCCGATCCGCCGGCGGGAATGGCGATGACCGTGAACGTGAACGCGCCGGAGGATGTCAGGTACGACTGCGGAAAGTCGAGGGATGTGGACTTGGTGGACTCCATTTTGCGCACCACGGTGCCCGCATCATCCTGCAGAGCCAGCGCGTAGCTATCGGCACCCGTCGCGCTCCAGGAGATCTTGGCGCCGGACGTGCCCACATAGTAGACGCCGTTTGCCTGGGACGCCGCGCCCGTAACCGTAATCGTGGGCGCGCCGAGCGCCGCGGTGGGCGTAGGCGTGGGCTCGGTGAGGTTGTCGTAATAGTATTCGAGGTAGTTGCGCGTCACCTCATCGGTCTTGCCGGTGACGGAAACCACGTTGCCGTGCTGAATGTTGATGAAGTTCTGGAAGCTCTTGACCGCCGCGTAGGTCTTCGATCCGTAAGAGCCGTCCGCCGTGCCGTCGAGATAGCCAAGGGCGATGAGCATCTCCTGCACGGCCTTGATGGACGCGGCGGGAGAGCTTTCGTCGATGACCTCGCCGTCCGACGGAAGCGTCGGTGAGACGGTGGGCGTGGCCGAGGGCGCGGCCGTCTGGGACTGCTTGTCCTCCCACCACTTGACGTAGTATTCCAGGTAGGCGATGGTGGTGGCGTCGGCGGTTCCCGTTTCCGGAAGCGCGTCGTAGCCCTGCAGGTCGTTGACCCTCTGCTGGAAGTAGAGGACGGCCGCGCGGGTGGTCTTTCCGTAGACGCCGTCGATCTGATCCGCGTCCATGAGGCCGAGGATCGCCAGCTGGGTCTGGATGTACTTGATCTCTTCCTTGGACGAATTCTCGTCGATTACCTGCTCCGCCTGGGTCGGGTTGGGCGTGATGGGCGCGGGCGTCGGCGTGGGCTTGGACACGAGGTCGACCTTCACAAGCCATGCCAGCGTCTTGGGCCCGGCGACGCCGTCCACCGAGAGCTTGGGCGAGAATGCATAGGTATCGTTGATATACTGCTGGGCATCCTTAACCGCCTGCTTGGTGGCGCTGTCATAGACCCCGGTAATGTTGCCGGAAGAAAGCCAGCCCAGGTTCGTGAGGAGCTTCTGGAGGTTCTTGATCTCGGACGTCGAGGAACTCGCGTTGATCGTCTTGTCCGTGCTGAAGCCGCTCTCCGCCGTGGGAACCGGCGTGGGCGTGGCGTAATCGCTGTTGTCGCCATTGAGGTCGGGATTGGTGAAATCCATCCACGACTGCTCCGGATCGGTAATTGTGCCGAACGTCGCCTCCGCGTAGGGCGTGGGCGTGGGCGATTCAGGCGGCGTCCAAATGTCCTCCGAGGAGGTCTGGGGCGCTTCCGCCTTGGTGTCCGTGCGGTTGGTGAGGAAGTTGACGAGCATGATGACGCCCACCGCCACCGCCAGAACCAGCGCCGCGGCAACGCCGACGACGAGCGCCATATTCGGCCCTCGCTTTTCCTCGTCGCCCTCCGCGCCGGCGATTCCGCCCGAGGCTTTCCTCTGTGCGATGTAACCGGTTCCGTTCTCCTCAAAGAAGAAGTGGCGCTTGCCCGGATCCTCGACGCCTTCCACGGACGCGCGCAGCTTCTTCATGCCCGCTTCGAACGTGTCCTCCTGGCCGGATTCCGGCACGACCTCTCCCGAGTTGAGCCTGCGCGCGCTGTCCCGGGGCAGGTACTCGCGGATGCGGATCTTGACGCCGCGCTTGGTATCCAGCGCCGCGTATACGATGCCGCTCGCGTCCTGACCCAGCGCGCGGCCCACCAGGAACCGCTCGTTGTAAAGAAGCGTGCCCGGCAGAAGCTGCACCTGGGGAACCGCCGCGCGGGCGTCGCGCCCGCAGTGGGGGCAGACGTCCTGTCCGCCGTTGTCCTCGAAGCAGTAAAGGCATAGATTTTCGTAAGCCATTTTCTCAACTCCCCTGATCGATAAGCCCGGAGATTGCGCGCGCGGTGTCCGCAAAGACCTCGGAAATGCCCCGCGCGGCGTCAATGCGCGCGAACCGGTCCGGCTCGCGGTTGACAAGGATCTCGTAACCGTCCTTGACGCGGGCGACAAACGCGTCTCCCTCCCGCTCGATGCGGTCGGGCTCGCCGCCCTTCAGCACGCGTTCGCGCGCCGTTTTTGCGTCCAGTATATAGAGAAGCGTCCGGTCGGGGGTCAGATTGTCCACCGCCAACGCGTTTATTTGACGAACAATGGGTTCGGTTAGTTCACGCCCGTATGCCTGGAAAGCGATGGAAGAGTCGAGGAAACGGTCGCACAGCATGAGCTTTCCCGCCGCGACGGCGGGCCGGATGACCTCCCGCACGTGCTGCGCCCGGGCCGCCGCGTACAACAGCGCCTCGCACTGTGCCGTCATGCCCGCCGCGTTCACGTCCAGAACCAGATCCCGAATCCGCTCCGCAATGGGGCACCCCCCCGGCTCCCGGGACGCGACCACGTCCCAGCCCCGCCGGGCAAAGTGTTCCTGCGCCCGCACAAACTGGGTGGATTTGCCGCAGCCGTCCACGCCCTCGAACGTGATGAAGTATCCGGGGTCGCGTTCCCCCACGAGGTAACCGTGCAGGCTGGAAACCGTTTCGGCGATGAAATCCGCGCCCGCGAACTCCGCCGCGGCACCGTAGCCGTACAAAACGCCCACAGCCCTGACGCCCGCCGCGCGCGCGCCCTCGATATCGTACTTCCGGTCGCCCACCATGACGCAGCGTTCGCGGTCGGCCCCCTCGGGGAGCGCGCGCTCAATAAGCGATTGCTTTTCCGGGGACGCGTCCGTGAGCGACGCCGCGCTGACGCGGTCAAACCAGGGCGCGAGCCCGAAGTAATCGAGTATTTTATGGCAGAACAGCTCGGGCTTGGCGCTTGCGAGGGCGATGCGCCCGCCCCGCCTTTTGATGGCGCGCAAGAGCGGCGCGATGCCGGGATAGACCCTGTTTTCCTGCCAGCCGACCTCCGAAAACCGCGCGCGGTACAGCGCCAAAGCGCGGGGCAGGTCAGCCTCGGAAAGCCCCGCCACGTGGACAAACGACCATTGGAGCGGCGGGCCGATGAATTTGCGCAGCTCTGCGTCATCTGGCACCGGCCTTCCCATTTCGGTCAGCGCGTGGCGGACGCAGTTTGTGATTCCCTCTTCCGATTCCGTGAGCGTTCCGTCCAGATCAAATAAAAACCAATCGTATCGCATGCCCGATCCCCGTTCTTCATACATACGTTTATTTTACTGAATAAATATGACTTTATCAAGCAGTGGATTCGTGCTATAATCGGAATGCGATATTTGGAGGGATGAAAATGGACAAGGTGCTTGTGACCGCCACGGATTACGCACGCAACTGCGCGGCGGGAAAGAAATATCTGGAAGAAAACGGCTTTTCGGTCATTGAAAATCCCCATGGACGGCCCATGACCCGCGCGGAGCTGGGCGAATTCCTGCCTGAAATTTCCGCCGTGGTGGCGGGCGTCGACGACTGGACGGACGAGGTGTTTGAAAGCGCGCCCAACCTCAAAATCATCGCGCGCTTCGGCGTGGGCGTGGACAACATCGACCTCTCCGCCGCCAAGGCGCGCGGGATCAATGTCACCAACGCCCGGGGCGCCAACGCCGACGCGGTGGCCGAGCTGGCGGTGGGCGGCATGCTCGCCCTGCTCCGCAGCTTCCGCCGCCTCGACCAGACGACCCGCGAGGGAAAGTGGGAGCGCCTGGTGGGCCATACCCTGCGGGGGCGCACGGTGGGCCTGGTGGGCTTTGGGGCCATCGCGCGCTACGTGGCGAAGCTCGCCCGCGCCTTTGACGCCGAGGTCGTCGCCTTCGACGCCTACCCCGACGAGACGGCCGCGCGCGCGCTGGGCGTGCGCTTTGTCCCCCTGGACGAGCTGCTTTCCGCGTGCGACATCATAAGCCTCCACGTTCCGGCCACGCCCGAAACCAAAAACCTGATCAATCGGGATACCCTTTCCCGCATGAAACCCGGCGCGATTCTGGTCAATACCGCCCGGGGCGCGGTGGTCGACGAAGCCGCTCTCTATGACGCGCTCAAATCCGGACACCTTTCCGGCGCGGCTCTCGACGTGCATGCCACGGAACCAACCGCCGCCGCCGATCCCCTGTTTACCCTCGACAACGTTCTCGTCTTTCCCCACACCGCCGCCGAAACCTGGGAAACCTATCACCAGGTCGGCCTCATCACCGCCGAGGCCGTGGTGGACGTCATCCGGCACGGCAAGGAACCTGTGAACTGGCTGAACAGATAGCACAGGGAAGGAAACGCCAGGGGCTCCGCCCCCTGGACCCCGCGCAAGGGCTGACGCCCTTGAGAATCCCGTGCTGGGATAAAATTAAAACATCCTCCATCGGATCGCGCGTGGGCCCAGCCCCGCGC
>JAEYRW010000192.1 GCA_023435435.1 Bacillota bacterium
GCCCTGTTGGCCTCTTGGCCTCTTGGCCTCTTGGCCTCTTGGCCTCTTGGCCTCTTGGCCTCTTGGCCTCTTGGCCTCTTGGCCTCTTGGCCTCTTGGCCTCTTGGCCTCTTGGCCTCTTGGCCTCTTGGTCTCTTGGCCTCTTGGCCTCTTGGCCTCTTGGCCTCTTGGCCTCTTGGCCTCTTGGCCTCTTGGCCTCTTGGCCTCTTGGCCTCTTGGCCTCGAATGATTGTACGCTCCCCGCCCGCACTGTCAAGCGATCCATACGGCGCGCATGAATTTTATGCAATTCCGCCGACAGGCGCGGCGGCGTTACATCCTTCCGTAGAGCTCCACCCGCACGCCGGGGCAGAGGTTGATGAGCCGCGCGCCGGCGTAACGGGCCGCGTCGCGGATGGTCTGAATGGGACAGCCGTTGATGTCATAGAGGTCATAGTGGGTCGGGATGAGCGCCGCGCCGCAGGCCGCGGCAACGGTCGCCGCCTCCTGTGCGTCGGTATTTCCGATAATCCCCTTCGCGGTACGCTGTTCGTCCCGGCCGTTGGCGGGCAAAAGCGCGTAGTCAGGCGCTTCGCGCACGAGCCGCTCCACAAGGCCGTCGTACAGGCTCAGGTCGCCCCCGAAAAACAGCTTCACGCCATCCGCCTCAATGAAGTAGCTGAGCTCGCGGAACCGCCCTTCCGCATCCGCGTGGGGCTCCGTGTGGGCGCACATGATGGGCGTGATCTTCGTCTTGCAGACCGTGAACGTATGCTCCGCCCGCGCCTCGACCACGTTTGAAAAGCCCATGTCGTAGAGCCTCCCGCATTCCGGCGCGGGCGCAATCACCGCGCAGTCCCCGCCCGCCGCCCGGTATGGCTCGAGGGTCCAAGGGTCCATGTGGTCGTTGTGCGCGTGGGAGATGAGAACCGCGTCCGGATTGAGGTCAAGAAGCGCGCAGGGCGGCTCATAGTTCCGCCGCCAGGCCGCGCCCGGATTGTCGTCATGCCTGTCCGCATAATCGCTCAGATACGGATCGGTGACAATCCGCGCACCGCCGATTTCAATCAAAAAGCCGCACTGTCCGAGATATGTGATATGCATGCGATCCCCCCGTTCGATTCGTTTGAAGTCAATGAAAGCAGGCAAGAACCGGAGCCCATAAACCGCCATGGCAGAGGCCTGAGCAATCTGTATCGTTGCCGCCGCGCCGCAATTTCTAATTTCACCTGCTTTTCGGCGCGTATGATCGTATTTTAACGCGCGCGGCAAGATTTCGCAAGGGAATTCGCAAAATAGCGTTGAACGTTCTGGGGGGCCGGGTTGTCCGGGGAAATACCGCCCGCCGTCCCAATGTATCCTCTTTGCGGCACAGCTTTCTTGCTTGTCCAGAATCTCGCCTGCCACGTCCCGAATTCGGAATGCGTTGCCAAATATCGTGTCCATTTAGTCAGACAACACGTTGACGCGAACGGTGGACACACCCCGCCGCATAGGCGCAAATTTCGCATTCCATATTGACAAAACATACGCCCCGTAGTATAATTCTTATTGTTCGCGGCGCGAACGTAGGGGCATGGTGTAATGGTAACACGTGGGTCTCCAAAACCTTTGTTGAGGGTTCGAGTCCTTCTGCCCCTGCCAGCTAACCCTTGAAATCGATGCGATTTCAAGGGTGTTTTGTTTTTGGATGCCCGGCAATGGAACATCCCCTTTATGGGGTATAATACCCCGCCCGGTCCCGCGCATAACGCGGTTCGCCGCTTCCGCGCATTTCAAATCAGAACCACACGCAAAAGGACGGCGTTCATGACGCCGTCGCTTCCGCGCACCGCAGAATGAATCAAATCATAGGATATGGAAGAATTGAACATCTACGGAGCGTGATTTCATGCACGTCAACGATAAATCCATCCGCTTCCTTTTTTCGATGACCAACGGCACCGAGAACGCCGTCGTCGCCCTGCGGCGCTTCCATCAGGGCGCGCTGTGCTTCGTCGGCGCCTTCCCCACCTGCGGGACAGGCACGGGAGAACCGGTCGTCGATCCCCTCGCCTCCCAAGGCGCGGTCGCCGTCTCCCCGGGCGGACAATTCCTGTTCGCCGTCAACGCGGGGAGCGGCACCGTCAGCGCGTTCAGCGTCGGCTGCGGCCGGCCCATTTTGCTTGACGTCGCGGACGCGCGGGGCGTCGGCCCCGTGAGCCTCGCCTATTTCCACGGCCTTCTGTACGTCGCGAACCGCGGCGACGCGGATCATCCGTCGAACATCGCGGGTTTCCGGGTCCTCGGCAACGGACATCTCATGCCCATCCCGGAGGCGGACTATCCCCTCTCTCAACCGGACGCGCAGCCTGCCTGCGTCGGCTTCAGTCCGTGCGGCAGGTATCTCGTCGTGAGCGAGCGAACGACGAACAGGCTCGATCTGTACGGCGTAGAACCTTGCGGCACCCTTGAACTTTCGTCCGTGAACCCCTCCAGCGGGGCCGCCCCTTTCGGCCTCACGTTCACCCGCTGCGGCCTTTTGCTGGTTTCCGAGGCCGGGCCAAACGCGCTTTCCTCCTACGTCGTCGAGAACGGCGCGCTGTGCGTCGTCTCCGCTTCCGTATTAAACGGTCAGCAGGCGACTTGCTGGGTGGCGGTGACGCCGGACGGCAGATATGCGTATACCGCCAACGCCGGGACGGGCAACATTTCCCTCTTTGACATCTCTCCGCGCGGCACCCTCGCCTACGTCGAGTCCGTTCCCAGCACACCCGCAGGCGCAGGGGCACCCATCGACTGCGCGGTCGATCCGTCCGGGCGGTTCTTCTACGTCCTCAATGGGAACCAAGGATCAATCAGCGCCCTGCGCATCGAATGCGAGGGGCGGCTGACGTTCGCCTGCCTCTACCGCAACATCTGCCTGCCCACCGTGGGCGCACAGGGCCTCGCGCTGACTTAGCGCGGTTTTTCAGACGGTTCATCCGCCGGAACGATGGAAACGCGATGCGTCGTCCCGGCGATTTTTATGTCGTAATCGCGCGCGCATGCGGAAACCCTTTCGAGCCGCTCACGGAGCGCGCCGTATTCCCGGAACCGGGCAATGTACAGCGCCTGCGCATCGTCCGCCGGAATCGGCGTGAAACGCACCCTGTCCCCGGGCCTAAGTTGGGCGAGGATGGGCAAATCCACCGTCGCGACGCAGGCGATTTTGGGGTATCCCCCCGTGGTCTGGGCATCCGCAAGCATGACGATGGGCTGTCCGTCTCCCGGAATCTGGATCGCCCCGGCGCTCACCCCGTCCGAAACGATGTTCCCGTCGCCCAGGTGCGAAAGTTTCGCGCCCGCGAACCGCACGCCCATGCGGTCAGACTGGGCACCGACGCCGTATTCGCTTGCGAAAAACAAATCGATGACTTCTCGGGAAAACATCCCGTCCTGAGGCCCGGGGATGGCCCGGAGAACACGGCGTTCTCCATAAGCGGACGACCCCGCGCGGCGTAAAGAGATCCCTCTGGGAAAATCGCCGTGCATGCCCACCGGAAACACGTCCCCGTCTCGGAGGGCGCGGCCCATGTGCCCGCCGAGGCCCGCGCGAACGTATGTCGAGCGGCTTCCCATCACCACCGGCACATCGATGCCGCCAAACACCGCAAGATACCCCCGACAGCCCGCCGTCGCCGCGCCCATCTCAAACACATCGCCCGCCCGGCAAAAAAAAGCGCGGTTCATGTCAATCCGCACGCCGTTCAGACGCGGCGCAAAGCGCGCGCCCGTCGCGCAGGCCACGCAATCCTCCGAAAATTCCACCGTAGGTCCCGCGAGCGTGGATTCGATCACGGCCTCGCCTCCCGCGTTTCCGACGATCAGATTCGCGAGCCGGTAGGCGTGTTCGTCCGCCGCGCCCGCCACAGGCACGCCAAAGCGGCGATACCCGAATCGACCTTCGTCCTGAACCGTGCTCGACGGCCCGGCCCACAGAATCCGCAGGCTCATGCGTCCGCCTCCCTGACCGGAACAAAGCGCACCCGGTCTCCCGCGTCGAGTAAAAAGGGGACTTCGCATCCAGGATCGTAGAGCTTTACGGGCGTACGGCCGATGACCCGCCAGCCGCCGGGCGATTCAATGGGATAAACACCCGTCTGCGCGCCCGCGATGCCCACGGAACCCACCGGAATGCGCACCCGCGGTTTTTCCAGGCGCGGCGCGGCAATCCTTTCGTCCATGCCGCCCAAATAGGGAAACCCCGGCGTGAACCCCAGCATGTAAACCAGATATTCGGCGGCGGAATGAATGCGCACGACCTCCTCCGCGGAAAGACGCGCGTGCGCCGCCACAAAGTCGAGGTCAGGGCCGTCGTAGATCACCGGAATTTCCACAAGGCGCCCGGGCGGCGGAACGCTCTCCCCCGCTTCCTGCGCGGCGGCAAGCATTTCGGCTTCCAGCGTCCGGCGCGCGATCGCCTCGGGACGGTAGTGCACCGCCACGCAGCGGTATGTGGGCACCAGCTCGACGATGCCGGGCACGCGCCGGGCTTCAAAGGCGCGGCAAAAGGTACGGACGCGCGCGTTTATCTGCGGGCTGATGCCGTCCCCGAGCTCCACGACCAGGATGCGGTCGCCCGCGCATCGAATCGCAGCCGTCATACGATCTCCGAAAGGGGCTTCAGGCCGATCCCTTCCCGCTCCAGCGCCGCGCGGATCAACCGGGCAAACGCCACCGCTGCCGGATTGTCCCCGTGCACGCACACGGAATCCGCCGCGATGGAAATCTCCGTTCCGTCCACCGCGCGGACGAGCCCTTCCCGCACCATCCGCACCGTGCGGGCGATGGCAAATTCTTCATCGCGGATGACCGCGCCCGCCATGGAGCGGGGCGCGAGGGTGCCGTCGGACATGTAAGCGCGGTCCGCGAACACCTCGCCGGCAAAGCGCAGCCCCGCCTCTCCAGCCGCTTCCTTCATGGCGCTGCCCGAAAGGCCCAGCAGAATCAGGGACGGATCGACTTCCCGCACGGCGCGGCAGACCGCCGTCGCGAGCCTGACATCCACCGCCGCGCGGTTGTACAGCGCGCCGTGGAGCTTCACGTGCCGAACGGGCGCGAAGGCCATGAGCGCGCCGAGCTGGTACTTGACGTAGCAGCGCGCCTCGTCCGGGGCCACATTCATCTCGCGCCGCCCGAAGCCCGCGAGGTCGGGGTAACCCGGGTGCGCGCCCACCGCTACGCCGGATTTCTTTGCCAGGCGCACGGTTTTTTCCATCACCACGGCGTCCCCCGCGTGGAAGCCGCAGGCAACGTTGGCGGACGTGATGTGTTCCAGCAATTCTTCATCCGTTCCGAGGGTGTACGCGCCGAAGCTCTCCCCCAGGTCGGCATTCAAATCCACGTATTTCATATGCCCTCCCGCATTCGCTTTCTTTCCATGATAGCGCGGATTTGCGATTCGTCAAGCCCCCCCTTCGGCCGGGGAAGGATTTTTGTCGGGTGCGGGCGAATGTAAGAGGGAGAGGTGTGAGAAATGAAGAGACGGGGTTTGCTGAAGATCTCCGCGGCGGCACTGTGCGCTTTTTTTCTGTTGGGCACGGTGTTTTTCGCGTACTATGCGTGGCACAAGACGAGCGAGGAGGTAGACGGGCATGTGACGTTCAAAACGACATACACGCCCTCCGACTTCGGCATCGAGGCCGAAAAGATTTCGCTGACCACGGAGGACGGGTTGACGTTGGCCGCGTGGCGCGTGGACGCGGAAAACCCGCGCGCGGTGGTGGTCTTCGCATCCGGTTTCCACGCACCATCGGTGAGCATGTTCTTCGGCCACGCAAAAATGCTGCGCGACGCGGGCTATTCGTCGATTCTGGTCGAACTGCGCGGACGCGGCGAGAGCGAAGGTGATACGCTGGGCGTGGGCACCACGGAGTATATGGACATCCGCGCGGCGGTCTTCTACGCGAAGGACTTGTCGCCCGCGCTGCCCGTTGTGGCGTTCGGGTTCTCCATGGGCGGGACGGCGGCCATCAACGCCATCGGCGAGACGGACGAAATCGACGCGGTCATCGCCGTGAGCGCGGCCTCAAGCTGGCCGGATATGCTCACGGACAACATGCGTCAGGGCGGCATTCCGGAAATTGCGTGCCTGGCCGAGAAGCCGTTTGTGTGGCTGGCCATGGGACTCCGCTATGGGTTTAACAAACTGCATATAAACCCTGTGGATGAAATCAAAAAGCTGAACGGGCGGCCGGCGCTTCTCATGCACTCGAGGGACGACAGGATCGTACCCTTCGAAAGCTTTTTGCGACTGACCCAGGCAGCGCCGGAGGCGGAGACCTATGTCATCGAAGGAAACCGCCACCGCGTGTGTCAGGATGATTGCTTTCTTGATCCCCAAGAGGACGCGGACTACGCCGGCGCCATCCTTGCCTTCCTGAACGAGCACTTCGGGTCTTAACTCACATCATCCTATTGAAGTACAGTTTCAGAACGCCTTTTGCAAACACGGAGAACAGGAGCACGCATAGGAGCGTCGCAAAAACGATCCGATCCATGAACGCGGACACAACCATGGCGAGCGCCAGCGCGCAAATGATGACGTTGATCCCCACGCCACCGACTTTTTCGGCGATGAATCTGCGGCGCTCGTCGTTTTCCTCAATGTAGAGGGCCCTTCGCTTCTCTTCGTCCCGCATTCCGGCCCAATACTTGCCCATGTGGAAGATCATGACCAGCTGAAGCCCGACCAGAAACCCTGCCACGAAGGAAAGCGCGAGTCCGTTGAACGCGAATCTCTTTCCCAGCATGAAACCCAGCGCAATCACCGTAAGAACGAAGGCGTTGTATGCTCCCGCGACGGCCAGCCGCCGTTTCAATACGTTTCGATAATTCTCCATCATCGTTCCTCCACATCCGAAAAATCAAACACATCCTCGATGGCGGCTCCAAAAAAGCGGGCGATCCGGTAGGCAAGAACGAGGGACGCGGTGTACTTTTCACATTCCAACGAAGTGATCGTCTGCCGCGTCACCCCCACGGCCTGTGCCAATTCCTCCTGCGAGAGTCTTTGCTTTTTCCGCAATTCCTGAATTCTGGTTCGCATATTTCCCTCCTCCTCTTTATGAATAGCAAGCGCGCTTTGCATTTTTAGTATAGTCAGCTTTGCGCATAATGTCAAGCATGCTTTGCAAAAAAAAAAAAAACGCCGCTTTCGCGACGTTGTTCTGGTACGCCTTCAGGGGCTCGAACCCTGGACACCCTGATTAAGAGTCAGGTGCTCTACCAACTGAGCTAAAGGCGCATATGGAGCGGTAGACGAGACTCGGACTCGCGACCTCCACCTTGGCAAGGTGGCGCTCTACCAGCTGAGCTACTACCGCAGGGGTTGGAGCGGGTGATGGGAATCGGACCCACGTAGCCAGCTTGGAAGGCTGGAACTCTACCATTGAGTTACACCCGCGTATGGAGCGGTAGACGAGACTCGGACTCGCGACCTCCACCTTGGCAAGGTGGCGCTCTACCAGCTGAGCTACTACCGCATGGTCTGGTGCGGGCGACGAGACTCGAACTCACACGCCTCACGGCACCAGATCCTAAATCTGGCGCGTCTGCCATTCCGCCACGCCCGCACGCGCCCGTACCGTCGAGACATGGGCCGACGACCAGCAAAGACCGAAGGTTATTATACCGCTCGCGTCCTCAATTGTCAATATATTCGCACAAATTTTCAATGCTTCCCTTCACGTAAACAGCGTACATCCCGCCGCGCGGAACCGCTCGACCATCTCGCGCAGCGCCAATTTGTCCGCGGAAAAGCGCGCGGCGAGGCAGTCCATGCAAAAAAATTCATGCGTCGCGCGGCCCATCAACTTGCGCGAAAGGCCGATCTCGTCGGAAACAAGCGCCCTGCCGCAGTCCGCGCACATCACCGCGGGACCAGCTCGCAGACGTACACCCGGCAGTCGTGCGCTGGGACAGGGACGCGCATGTATTCGCGGTACGTCCTCTCTTCCCCGCCGCCGAGCACGTCGCGCGCCAGAAGGTCGAATCCCGACGAGGCGGTGAGCCCAAAGTTTGCCAGCGTCGCGGGAATCTCCCCGTCCTGCTCGTCCATGTTGAAAAAGCCCAGTGCGTATTTCCCGCCGTCGAGATGTTTTAAGAGCACGATCATCTTTTTGTTCCACGGGTGGTATGAGACCATCGGCGGACGCGCTTCGGGGTCCTGGTCAATTTTGATGAGCTCCGCGTTGGTGACAAGGGAAAGCGTCTGTCGGTCCATCTTGCGGATGTCCGAACCGAGCATCAGCGGCGCGGAGAAGAAGCACCAGAGCGCGAACTGAGAGCGGTAATCCGCGTCATTGCAGCCCGTCGCGCCCACGAGGCCTTCGCCGTACATGCCGACGGTGAGCATGTCCACATCGTTGAAGCACTCCGGAGCGGACGCGCCGAGCTTTGTGAACTGACTCTCGGCGATCTTCCGATAGGAGGCGGGACTGTCCACGATGTCTCCCGTGGAGCGGTAGAGATGCGCGCCGGTGGAACGAATCCACGACCAGACGTCGTCGCTGCCCCAGTTGCAGGCGGAAAACACGATGTCCCGCCCGGAGGCGCGCAGCGCCAGGCCCATGCGGCGGTAAAGCGTCGGCCCGTCCACATATTCGGGCTTGTAACAGAAATCGTATTTCAGGAAGTCGCAGCCCCACCCGGCGAACGTTTTCGCGTCGAGGAATTCGTGGTCGAACGAACCCGGATAGTCCGCGCAGGTGCGCTGACCCGCGCAGGAGTACATGCCAAACTTAAGGCCGCGTGTATGCACATAGTCCGCCACCGCCCGCATGCCGTGTGGAAACTTGGCCGGGTCAGGCACAATGCAATCCGTTTGAGGGTCGCGTTCCTTCCTGCTCCAGCAGTCATCGATGACGATGTATTCATAGCCCGCGTCCCTGAGTCCCAGTTTGATAAACGCGTCCGCGCTTTCGCGGATTAGTCCGTCCGATATCTTATCCCCGAACGTATTCCAGGTGTTCCAGCCCATGGGCGGCGTTCTGACGAGCATTTGATTTCCTCCCCTGTTCTTCCACCGCGATTATACCCCCGGGTGCCAGAGAATGTCAAGAATTGGAAGCGCCCTTTGGCCCTTTGGCCCTTTGGCCCTTTGGCCCTTTGGCCCTTTGGCCCTTTGGCCCTTTGGCCCTTTGGCCCTTTGGCCCTTTGGCCCTTTGGCGCTTTGGCCCTTTGGC
>JAEYRW010000024.1 GCA_023435435.1 Bacillota bacterium
GCATATACCAAAACAAAAATCAGATGCCCCGGGGATTGGGCCCCCGGGGCATCCGACGGATGCTGCCATAACCCAGTATGGGATTCCCAAGGGCGTCAGCCCTTGTGCGGGGTCTGTGGCAGCGCCCCAGCGCTCCTTCGTTCTCCCTTCCCCCACGCCATTGCCGCGATGAGGGCGGTAAAGGGGGCGACGGTGACGAGACCGAAGGAACCGACGAGGGTAATGAGGATTTCTGAGGCGACGTATTTGAGGTTAAAGAGGTCGGCGGGCGGGGTTCCCTGGCCGGCGAAGTAGGCCATCATGGAGAGGTAGCTGCCCGAGTAGGCGAGCAGGAGGGTCGTGGTCATTGTGCCGATGACGTTGCGGCCCACGACGAAGCCGCTTTTGAGCAGCGCGCGGCGGGAGATGCCGGGGTTATGAACGGTGATCTCCCGGCAGGCGGAGGAGATGTCCATGCTCAGGTCCATGAGCGCGCCGGAATTGGCGATAAAGACCATGGCGAAGAACAGCTCGCGCAGGTCGAACGTCAGGGTGGACTGGGAGAGCAGAGGCACGGCATAGGTGAGTGTCCCGCCGTCAAGCTTCATGAGGTTCCCGAACACCACCGACAGGGCGCAAGTGAGGAGGGTTCCCGCGAAGGAACCGGCGGCCGCCACCCACGCAAGCCGCGAGAAGCCCGCCACCAGCACCATGATGAGCGCGGTCAGCGCCACCACCAGCCCCAGCGCGGCCCAGATGGGCGGCACGCCGTGGAGCAAAAGCGGGATGAGCAGCTTCCAGGTCACCATCACGCTGGCGATGAGTGAGATGAGCGCGCCCAGGCCTGTGGCGCCGCCGAACACGAGGAGCAGCAGCGCGAACAGGCCGAACAAAAGCGCCTCGGTGCCCAGCCGGTAATGATCGATGAGGGTGACCGTAATTCCGCCGTCCGCGCCCGCGCGCAGAACGGCCCAGGCGGTGTCCCCGGCGGCAAAGAGCTTGTCTTTGTCCAGTGCCGTGTTCATGTAGTTGGTCGCGGAGAGCGCCTCGCCCTTGTGCGCGCCGGAAAGAACCTTAACCTGGCACACCTGCGCGCCGGAATACGCGATGCCGACGGGGTAGAGCTGGGTATTGTCCACGGAAATGATCCGCGCACGCACGCGGGGAAGGCTCCCGTACTCGGTTTTCACCATGTCGGGGACGAAGGCCAGGCCCACGCACAAAAGCCCCACCACGATGGAAAATACCCAGTCGCGCCACTTTTTCATGCCAACACTTCCTTCAAAAAAGGGCGCTTCGCCGCTTGGGCGAAGCGCCGCGTCTGTTTCGCCGATCAGTTCGCGGAGAGGCCCATGGCGGTCATGGTCTTCACGAAGATGTCGGTGTTGTCATACGCGCCGGAGAAGGCCGCCGCGCCCACGCCCTCGGCGTAGACCGGGATCTGCAGGCCGGTGTGGGAGTAGGAGGTGAAGTCCACGCCCGCCTTGTTGTTGAGGATGTGGCTGCACGCCATGGTGAGGGGCTCGTAGCCGCCGTAGAGCAGCTTCTCGGCATCGCCGATGACGCGCTCCTCGGAGGGCAGCATGCTCAGCTCGTAGGCCGCCTTCAGCTTGGCGAGCTCGTCCTCGGTGAGGGTAAGATCCTGATCCGCCTCGGTGGTAAGCCCGAACGCGTCCTTGATGGCCGCCAGCGCGCCGTCGAAGTCCGTGCCCGCCTCGCGCATCTCGGCCACCTTGCCCGTGAAGGCTTCGTAGGACATGGTCTGATTGGCCAGGTACTGGAAGTGGGTGGAGTACGCGGTGGTGGCGAAGCCGATGGTCAGGCCGCCGGTCTCGTGGGCGCCGGTGACGATGATGAGGGTCTCGTCGGGATGCGCATTGTAGAAGTCCACGGCAACCTGCACGGCGTCCGAGAAGGCGATGGTCTCGTGGATGCTGGTGGCCGCGTCATTGGCGTGGCAGCTCCAGTCGATCTTGCCGCCTTCCACCATGAGGAAGAAGCCCGCGTCGCCGGTGAGGCTGTCGACGGCGGCGGCGGTCATGTCCGCCAGGCTCATCTGATCCTCGGCGCGGTCGATGTCGTACACCATGGCCTGCTCGCCGCCCAGGTCGGGGCAGAGCGCCAGGGTCTTGCCGTCATCGGCGGTGACGGCCTCGATGGAAGCGTCGTCGGTGAGGACGTTCCAGCCGTTCTCGGTGGCCAGCGTGATGACGTTCTCGCTGGTGCCGTCGTCGCCGTCGGGCTTGAGGAAGTTGCCGCCGCCCAGGAAGTCGAGGGTCGTGCCGGCGATGCCCTGGGTGGCGATGTTATAGTATTCCTTGCGGCTCTGGGCCTTGGAGTAGTACGCGGCGGGGGTGGCGTGGTCGAGGGATACCGTGGAGACGACGCCGACCTTCATGCCGGCCTCCTTGGCGTACTCGGTGATGAGCTTGAAGGGGGTGGTTCCGTCAACGGAATAGTTGAGAACGCCCGAAAGCGTCTTGTTGCCCGACGCCATGGAGGTGGCGGTGGAGGCGGAGTCCGGACAGAAGGACGTGGCGTCATAGGTGGTCATGAGGCCCACGTTCGCAAAATCGGTGAAGGAAAGGGGCGCGAGCACGGGCATTTCCGCGTCGGGATTCTCGATGGTGCCCAGATAGTATTCGGTGGCGTTCACCTGGGGCGCGCCCATGCCGTCGCCGATGAACATGAACACGTACTTGGGGGTGGTCGCGGTCTCGCCCTCGGCGAGCGCCGAAGCGGCGGTCAGGAGAAGCAGCGCGGCCAGAACGACAGCCAGAAGCCTTTTCATGGTGATCCCTCGCATTCTTTTAGTCTGGGCTAATTATAGGCGAGGGAAATCAAGCCGCGATACGCGCCCCTTCAAGAGATTGTAAAACGCGCCTCCTGGAAAAGCCGGACCGCGCGGGATCTGGGTTCCCGCGCGGTCTGACGGACAATGTTCTGTTTTTTCCCCAGTACGGGATTCCAAAGGGACACCGGGCCTTGGAGGTTTGCTTGCCAAGGGCAAGCCAAGTCGCTTTGCGACCGATCTGATTGAATCTTGCTTCAATCAGATCGCCGCCGGAGGGCCGGGGGGGCGGCGCTCCCCGACCCGGCATTCCCCCCTGCTTCGCGGTACGCGCTGGGCGTCATGCCCAGGCGGGCTCGGAAGCATTCGGCAAAATAACTGGGGCCGGAGAAGCCCACGGAGAGGGCGATTTCTGTGACGGACAGGCCGGGCTTGGCGAGGAGGGCGAGGCTTTTTTCCAGCCGGTAGCGGATGAGGTACTCGATGGGAGTCTGCCGGAACTGTCCGCGAAACAGGGCACAGCAGGCGCTCTCGCCCATGTGCCCGGCCCGCGCGATGTCCGCGAGGGTCAGTTTTTCCGCGTAGCATTTTTGGATGTGCCCGATCATGTCGCGCAGGGAGTCGAACCGCCGGTCCCCCAGGGTGGGGCCGGGACGTTCCGCCGGCATGTGCTCAAACAGCAGCGCCGCGGCGCGGAAGAACAGGCCCTGCGCCGTGAGAAGGCCGCCCGCGTTCCCGCCGGAGACAGCCTCCCACACGCCGCGCACGCAGCCGAGGAGCTCGCCCTGCCAGGGGATCTCCGGCCGCAGAACCAGGTAGGGCAGGGCGTTGTTGGCCGACAGCGGGGCGACGCATTCCCGGTCGAGATACGCGTTCACGCACAAGAGCGAGGGATGTACCAGCGCGCAGATGTACTCCGCGTCGGTGCTGTCGGCGGAATAATTGCCGTGCACCCGCCGGGCGTTGACAAAAATGCCTTCCCCCGCCCGCAGATCAATCGCCTCGCCGTCGACCGCGTAGTACATGTGCCCTTCGAGCATGCAGGAAAACTCCAGATCGTCGTGCCAGTGGTGCGCACAGCGCATATTTTCAATGGACGAGAGCCAGGAACGCCTCGTGTAAATGGGGAAGTCAGGATTGTTGTACAGCACACGCTCGGAGCCGTCGCTGAACAGGTTCGCGGTTCTGCCCATGCCATCTCCTCCCATTCGCAGGATTGTTATAAAAGAATGCAGGATACGGATAGTTTCGCGTGCGGATCCGCGCTATCATGATAGCGGAAACGAAAGCCTTCGTCAAGGGAGAATGAAAATGACGCAGCTTCTGATCGCGGTCATCTATCTGGCGTTTGTGAGCATGGGCCTGCCGGACGCGCTTCTGGGCGCGGCGTGGCCCACCCTCTACCCGGCGCTGGGCGTACCCATTTCGTACGCGGGGATTTTGACGGTTCTCATCGCTTCGGGCACGGTTCTTTCGAGCCTTTCGAGCAACCGGCTGCTGGCGCGGTTCGGCACGGGCAAAATCGCGGCGTTCTGCACATTTTTGACGGCAGCGGCACTGTTCGGATTTTCGTCCGCGCGGTCGTTCTGGCAGCTTTGCCTGTGGGCGCTGCCCTACGGGCTCGGCGCGGGAAGCATCGACGCCGCGCTCAACAACTATGTGGCGCTTCACTATAAATCGCGCCACATGAGCTGGATTCATTTCGCGTGGGGGCTGGGTGCGACGGGCGGGCCCTATCTCATGGGGGCTTTGCTCACGGGGGGACAGCCATGGACCCGGGGCTACATGACCGTCGGCGCCGTTCAGGCCGTGATGACGGTTCTGATGATCCTCGCGCTGCCCGTCTGGAAGCAGACCGCCCGGGGCGGCGAACCGGGAAAAGCGGCGGTTCCCGCGCGGCGCGCGCTTTCCATGTCCGGCGCCAAGGCCGCGCTCACCGCCTTCTTCTGCTACTGCGCGCTGGAATCCACCACGGGGCTCTGGATCAGCAGTTACATGAACCTGAACCGCGGCGTTCGGGCGGACGTGGCGGCCAAGTGGGCGGCGATCTTCTTCCTCGGCATCACCGCCGGGCGCTTCCTGTGCGGCTTTTTCGCCGACAAGGTGGGCGACAAAAACATGGTGCGGCTGGGGCAGGCGGCCATCGTCGCGGGGATCGCGCTGTTGTTTTTCGCGGGCCGGAACGAAATCTGCTTTGCGGGCATTGTCATGATTGGTCTCGGCTGCGCGCCGATCTTCCCAAGCCTCCTCCACGAGACGCCCCAAAACTTCGGCGCGGAAAATTCACAGGCGATCATGGGGGTGCAGATGGCCTGCGCGTACATGGGAACCACCCTCGTTCCGCCGCTGTTCGGAATCGTGGCGGAGAAAATCGACATCGCCGCCCTGCCCGCCTGGCTGCTTTTCTTCATCCTGCTCATGATTTTCATGGTCGAACGACTGAACGCCGCCGCCGGACGGCGCGCCGGAAAGAAGAATGTGCGCGCGTAAAAAAAAAGAGCCCGGGACCGGCGCCCTTCGCAGAGGACGTCGATCTCCCGGAAGAGGGTTGGAACCGCCGGAAGGAACGGAATCGCCCGCTGCCCTTTCGCACTCGGCTTGACAATCCGCCACGTACCCTTGGAGGTTAACTTGCCGGAGCAAGCCAGGTTGCGACGGTGAAAATGCGTCGGATTCAGTCCCGCAGAGGGCCGGGGACGACGCCCCCGGCGCGTCCCCCGTTCCCCATGAGTGCCACATATTGCGCCACCAGAAACGGATTTTCAAGATCCGCCGCATCCAGCCCCCGGAAGGCGAACAGCTCGTCCCACAGCGCCGCCGAGCCCTCCACCTGAAATTCGCCGGTGGAGAGGTCGATGCCCACGAAAATGGGGTGGACGCCGTCCAGGGCATCCCTCTTTTTGTAGAGCGCGCGCCCCGTCCCCGCATTTTCCACCAGGAAGGCCAGGGGCCGGGGCGATTCTCCCGGCACAAGCTTTTCCCGGGAGAATTCGTTTCCCATGACGGTTTCCCGAATCACGCGCAGATAACACTCCCCCGCCTGTTCCCGCAGGGGATACCGTGCCCGCAGCCAGGAAAGCAGCTCCGCGCCGCCTATCCGGTTGGGCGAAAGGCGGTCCCGCCACTGGGTCCACGTTCTTTTCCACTCCCTCACCATTTCCGGCGTCGCCATTTCCCGCAGCACGGCTGTTCCTCCCCTTCCGTCAGCAGCATGTCCCCAGCGCCCAGTTCAGTATGTCACGCTCCACGCACACGTTCAGCCCGCACCCGCCCGCCGGGTACAGGTCGTATTTCACGTAAAGCTCTCCCAGCATCTCCTTCACCGCGCGGAAAAAGTCAAGATCCGGCGGCTTCATGCTGCCGCGCACGGGCTTTCCAAAGGGCATCCACACCGACGCCGAGGGAATGATCCCCCGTTCCGCCAGAAGCGCCGCCCCTTCCCGCAGCGAGGAAAGGGGTTCGAGCCCGATGATGAAGTTGGAAAACGCCTTGCCGGGGCCGTGCTTTTCCGCGATGTATGTCAAAGCGTCTATGTGCCGGGCCTTGGTGGTGAATTCACGCTTTCCGGGGGTGATTTCGGCGGCGAGGGCATCGTCCCACACCTCGAGGCTGCACGCGATCCGGCTCGCGCCCAACGTAAAATAGCTGTCGATGACCGCGCGGTCGTCCGGCGGCGTGATGTA
>JAEYRW010000025.1 GCA_023435435.1 Bacillota bacterium
GGCCCTTTGCGTCAGCGCTTTTCCATGGATTCGACGATTCGATAAAAACCGGGGATGAGGGAGACGGCGATGCAGGCGACCATGTCGGGCGCGAGATAGGTGGCGTTGTAAACGATGGAGTAGATCCACACGTTCCCCTCCGCGTAGGCGGCGAAGAAGATGACGCCGGAGAGCACCGCCATCACGAACCGTCCGATGTAACCCAACGCGATGGCGACGGGGAGCTTCGCGATGTTGGGGATGGGAATGTACTTCACTGCGCCGCCCAGCGCCAGCGCGCCGAAGGCCATGGGGTAATCGAGCAGCATCTGCGCCGGGTGGACGACGTACGCGCCCTGAAAGAGCTGGAGAAGGCCGTAGGCGAAGCCGATGACAAGTCCCCGCGCGGGGCCGAACGCCACCGTGTAGAGCATGATGGGCAGAAGCGACGCCGGGGTGACGGAGCCGCCCTGGGGCATGGTAAAAAGCTTGATGTAGGACAGGATGAAGGACATGGCCACCACCATGGCCGCATAGGCGATGTCCCGAGCCGTCCAGGCGAGCTTCTTTCCGGAGAAGTAGATGACCAGCAGCATGACGGCAAGAAGCCCGATGACGCAAAGGGCGTAAACGCCCGCCGACAGGTCGATGTCAGCAAACACGGTGCCGGAGGCGTCCTTGAGCATGTAGAAATAGATGAGCACCGCGCCGATGAGAAGCACTTCGAGGGTGCCTGCGCCGATCAGGATCGGCTTTGCCCTGTCCTTCCGCGCGAGGGCCGCGATTCCCCCGCCCAGTGCCACGGCAAGCATGGCGATTGTAAACCAGGTCAGTTCCGTGAATTTTCCGAACAGATCCATTCTTTTCTACCTCCGGACATCAAAATGCGTGCGTCCGGAAGCGGACGCACGCAAACAATGTCGCGGCTTTCCGCTTCCCTACGGTGGGATTACCCACATCAGGTTCGAGGGGACCGGGCTTTCGCCCATCTCAGCTTGCGCGCCCCCAGCGGTTACATTTGACAGTATACAGACAATTTGTTAACTGTGTTCGGTCTCGATCTTTATTTTTAAGATTTCGAGTTGGTCGGGCCGCACGTCGGCGGGGGTATCCATCATCAGGCAGTTGGCCCCCTGGGCCTTGGGGAAGGCGATGACGTCGCGCAGGCTGTCCGCGTGGGAGAGGATCATCACCAGCCGGTCGATGCCGAAGGCGAATCCGCCGTGGGGCGGCGCGCCGAACCGGAACGCGTCCAGCAAAAACCCGAAGCGGTGCTTCGCCTCCGCGTCCGTGAGTCCGATCATCTCGAACATCTTGGCCTGGGTGTCCGCCCGGTGGATGCGGATGGAGCCGGAGCCCATCTCGATGCCGTTCATGACCAGATCGTACGCCCGGGCGCGCACCCTGTCCATTTCGCCGTCCAGATATTTTTCATCCTCGGGCATCCAGCTGGTGAAGGGATGGTGCATGGCGACGTAGCGGTTTTCCTCCTCGCTGAACTCGAACAGCGGGAACTCCGTCACCCAGAACAGATTGTACTTTTCCTCGTCGATCATCCCGCGCCGCCGTGCGATTTCGCAGCGCAGCGCGCCCAGCGCCTGGAGTGTCACGGGCTTTTTGTCCGCCACAAAGAACAGGATGTCACCCGGCTGGGCGGAGAACGCCGCCTTGAGCGCGTCCGCGAACGCGGGGGTCATGAACTTATTGAACGAGCTTTTGCAGCTGCCGTCTTCGTTGACGCTCAAGTGCGCCAAGCCCTTGGCGCGGTAGGTCTTTACGTATTCCACCAGGGAATCCGTCTGCTTGCGCGTCATGTCCGCGCCGCCGGGCACGCGAATGCCGCGCACGCTGCCGCCCTCCGCCGCGGTTCCTTCGAACACCGGGAATCCGCAGCCTTCGCAAAGGGCGGTCACGTCCACGAGCTTCATCTCAAAGCGCGTGTCCGGCTTGTCGGAGCCGTAATTCTCCATGGCGTCGCGCCAGGTCATGCGGGGGAGGGGGAGGGAGAGCTCCATGCCCATGACCTCCCGGAACACCGCCGCGAACGCGCCCTCGATGACCGCCTGGATCATGCTTTCGTCGATGAAGGACATTTCCACGTCCAGCTGGGTGAATTCCGGCTGACGGTCTGCGCGGCTGTCCTCGTCCCGGAAGCAGCGCGCCACCTGGAAGTACTTGTCGAAGCCCGCCAGCATCAGAAGCTGCTTGTAGATCTGGGGCGACTGGGGGAGGGCGTAGAATTCGCCCGGGTGAAGCCGCGAGGGCACCAGGAAATCCCGCGCGCCCTCGGGTGTGGATTTGGTGAGCATGGGGGTCTCGACCTCGGTAAAGCCTTCGCCGTCCATGTAGCCGCGGATGGCGTGCAAAACCTTCGAGCGCATGCGCAGTTTTTCCTGCATGGTAGACTTGCGCAGGTCGAGATAGCGGTACTTGAGCCGCACCAGCTCGTTTTCGTCCGCCTTGTCGTCGATGTAGATGGGCGGCGTGTCGGATTTGTTTAAAAGCGCCGCGTCCTTCACGAACACCTCGATGGCGCCGGTCTTCATTTCGCGGTTCACGGCCGATTCGCCCCGCGCGCGCACCTCGCCCACCACCGTCACCACATACTCGCTGCGCAGCGATTGGCCCAGCTTAAAGATCTCGTTTCCGCACACGTCCGCGTCAAACACCAGCTGAATGAGCCCTTCGCGGTCGCGCAGCCACGCGAACGCCACGCCGCCCAGATCCCGGGTGCGCTGAATCCAGCCCGAGAGGTGAACGGTTTTGCCGACGTCGCCTTCCGTCAGGGTTCCGCAGTAATGGTCCCGCTTAAAGTCGAGCATGTCTATTTGCCTCCAATGACGCGGACAATTTCGCCCCGCGCGATTTCCTCTTCGGTGCTCTTTTCCATGTCGCGCATCTTCACGACGCCCTTTTCGAGCTCGTCCCCCGCGATGACGATCACCTTTTTCGCGCCGATCTTGTCGGCGTACTTGAACTGCGCCTTCATGCTGCGGGCGGCGTGGTCCATGTCGGCGTGCACGCCGGAAAGCCGGAGCGCCCGGACCAGCTTCACGCCCTCGAGCCGGGCCGCGTCGCCCAGCGTCACCACGAACGCTTCGCATTGATCCTCCGCGATCGGCGCGACGCCGCGCATGTCCTGCACCATGATGATGCGCTCAATGCCCATGCCGAAGCCCATGCCCGGGGTCGCCGGGCCGTCCAGCTCCTCGATGAGCCCGTCATAGCGACCGCCGCCGCACACGGTCAGTTCGCCCGTGGGCGTTTCGGTGATGATCTCAAAAACCGTCTTTGTGTAATAGTCAAGCCCGCGCACGATGCGGGGATCGACGGTGTAGGAAAGCCCCTCGGCGGCGAGATATTCCTTCAGCTTCTCAAAGTGCGTCCTGCACTCGTCGCACAGCATGTCGAGCATGGTGGGCGCGCCCTGGGTGAGCCGCTTGCAGCTTTCCACCTTGCAGTCGAGGATGCGCAGGGGGTTCCTGTCGTAGCGGCCCCGGCACGTCTCGCACAGATCGGGCAGCATCGGCCGCAGGAATTCCTTCAGCGTCTCCTGATATTTCGCGCGGCAGACCGGGCAGCCGATGGAATTGATGGAGAGCTTGAGGTCCCCGATGCCGCAGCCCTCGAGCACGTCGGTCGCCAGTCGGATGACCTCCGCGTCGCAGCTCGCGTCCTTGGCGCCGAACACCTCCACGCCGAACTGGTGGTGCTCCCGGAACCGGCCCGCCTGGGGCTTTTCATAACGGAACACGGGGCAGGAGATGTAGCACATCTTGACGGGCAGAGGATCCGCGTACATGTGCGCCTCGATAAAAGCACGGGCCGCGCCCGCGGTGCCCTCGGGCTTTAAGGTAATGGAGCGGTCGCCCTTGTCGAGGAAGGTGTACATTTCCTTCTGCACGACGTCGGTGGTGTCGCCCACGCCGCGCTGGAACAGCTCCGTATGCTCGAACATCGGGGTGCGGATCTCGCGATAGCCCGCCAGATCGCAGGTTTTGCGGATGACGTCCTCGATGGAGTGCCACCTGTGCGCGTCGCGCGGCAGCATGTCTTGCGTGCCCTTGGGCGCCTGTGTGAGCATTTTGGTTCTCTCCTTTCCGTTTGGGAACATTATAAAAACGCCTCCGTCCCCCTGTAGGGGCGAAGGATTCGCGGTGCCACCCTGCTTGCGCCGATGGCGCATCTCAATTGCCTGTATCGCGGGCCGCGCCGCATGGCGGAGGTTCCGGGCCTGTCGTTCGCCGTAATCCCGCGCGGGCGCTTTCAGCCGGGGCGCCCTTCTCTTGTGCGCGGGCGATTGCGGGTACTCCACCCTTCATCACCCTTGACGTTTTGTATTGCAAGAATTATATGCCATGATATCCCGCACTGTCAAGTTAACATTTCCGCCGTCAGCCGCTCTTGCCGGTGCGCATGTCCTTAAAGCCCTCGCCCAGCACCTCGTGGGCGTTGATGGCGATCATGAACGCACGGGGATCGCTCATCATCACGATCCTGCGCAGCTGAATGGTCTCGAAGCGGCTGACGACGCACAGGAGTACCTCGCGACCCTCGCCGCTGTACAGTCCGCGTCCGTTGAGCGCCGTCACGCCGCGCTCCATTTCCGAAAGGATGCGCTTTCCGATCTGCGCGGATTCCTTCGAAACGATGAGGAACGCCGTCGCCCGGTTGAGGCCGTCGAGCACGAAATCCACCGTGTAGTTCATGATGGAGACCGCGATGAGCGCGTACATGGCCAGCACCGGGGAAAACACAAACGCCGACGCGAACACCACCAAAGCGTCCACCCCGAACATGATGACGCCCACCTTGATGGCCGGAACCTTCGAGTGGATCAGCGCCGCCAACATGTCCGAACCGCCCGTGGTGGCGCTGCCGCGCAGGATGAGCCCGAACCCCGCGCCGCCCATCACGCCGCCGAAGATGGCGGACAAAAGCGGATCGTCGGTGAGCGCCGCAACCGGCAGATAGTCGATGAGCAGCGACAGCGCCGCCGACGCGGCCAGGGATTTCACCCCAAACTTGATGCCCAGATGGCGCATTGAGACGGCGAAGAGCGGCACGTTCAAAATCAGCGCCACCGTACCGACCTTGACGCCGATCAGCGCGTGGAGCAGCTGGCCGATGCCCGTAAAGCCGCCGGGCGCGACCTCATTGGGGACCAAAAACATCCGGTACGCCAAGGAGCATACCAGAAGCCCAACGGCGATGTACGCCGCGTTTTTTACTGACTCCATCCGCCTTGAACGCATAATGACCCTCCCGCGCAGGCGCGCATAGCATGTATTGGCGGCAATCGCCGCTGAAAGGATGATTCTTTATGTCAAGAGGCAGTTGGTCCTGCCTTCCGCCGCGGCCCTGTCCGCCGGATCCCTGCCCGCCCATGCCGCGACCGCCCATGAACCCGTGCATGCCGTCCAATTGCGGCTGCGGGAACGGCGACGCGTCCATGCGCGTCAGGCTCTTCGAACCGCGGCACTGCGAACCCAGGTGCGGCTGCTCCATGCCGCCGGCCGCGCCGCCCGTCACCATATGCAACCCCTGGAACCCCAACGAAATCGCCGTCGTTACCCTCAGCCTCGACGAATGCGGCAACCTCGTCGTGTGCGTCCGCCGCGAGAACCGCTGCGGATGGAGGTAGAACAGGGA
>JAEYRW010000032.1 GCA_023435435.1 Bacillota bacterium
CGGCGAGCCGGTCCCGGGCGCCCGCCGGCGCGTCCGCCCCGCCGCGCGCGGCGAGATACCCCGCGATGATCTCCAGAAAGCGGTCCCCGTAGCGGGTGAGCTTTGCCTGGCCCACCCCCGGAACGTCCAGAAATTCCGCCCGGGTGCGCGGCAATTTTTGGCACATGTCCCGCAGCGACGCGTCGGAAAACACGAGATACGCGGGCAGATGGTGATCGGCGGCGATCCGTCCGCGAAGCGCCCGCAGCTCCTCGAACAGCGCATCGTTGACCTCCCGCTCCTTTTTGCGCCTTCCCTTCGGAACGACGCGGGGGCGGAACATTTTGACCCGCCGCGCGCCCCGGAGCACCTCGGACGCCCCAGGGCCGAGCTTCAGGACGGGAAATTCCGGATCGTCCACCGTCAGGAGCCCTTCGTACAGCAGCCTGTCGATGAGCGCGCGCACGTCCGGCTCGGCCGCATCCCCCATGATGCCGTAGGTGGAAAGCCCGTCCAGTCCGTTTTCCGCGATCCGTCCGCCCGCTTCCCCGCGCAGCACGTCCGAGATCATTTTTGCCCCGAACCGTTGGCCGCACCGTGCCACACAGGAGAGCGCCTTCTGCGCGTCCACCGTGACATCCACCGCCTCCCCCGCCTCTTCGCAGCGGGAGCAGTTGCCGCAGGGCTCCCCCGCCTCTTCGCCGAAGTAGCTCAGGATGTGGTTCCGGAGACAGTCGGCGGCAGTGCAATAGAGGATCATGTGCCGGAGTCGCTCATGATCCCGCCCGCGGATGGCCGCGCGGGCCCCGGGACCGACGTCGGGATTCGCCTCCGAATGGTCGATGAGGAAGCGGTTGGTGAGGGCGTCCTGAGGGCCGTAGAGCAGAATGCAGTCCGCCCGCGAGCCGTCCCGGCCGGCGCGGCCCGCTTCCTGATAGTAGCTCTCGATGTTCTTGGGCATGTTATAGTGAATGACATAGGAAACGTTGGACTTGTCGATGCCCATGCCGAAGGCGTTGGTGGCCACCACAACGGCCTTTTTGTCGTACACGAAGTCGTCCTGATTCCGGGCGCGCTCGGCGTCGGTCAGGCCGGCATGGTAGCGCGTGGCGGAAAAGCCGTTTTGATTGAGAAGCGCGCAGACCTCCTCCACCGCCTTGCGCGTCAGGCAGTAGACGATGCCGCTCTTCTCCCGCCGCTCTCCCACGAGCCGCAGAAGCGCCGCTTTCCGGTCGCGGGGACGCTGCACGCCGAAGTACAGGTTGGGCCGGTCGAAGCCCGTGGTTATGCGGAGGGGATCGCGCAGACACAGAATGCGCGCGATGTCCTCCTTGACCTCCGGCGTGGCCGTGGCCGTAAACGCGCCGATGACGGGGCGGTCCGGGAGCCGCTCCACGAACTCCATGATTTTCAGATAGCTGGGCCGGAAGTCCTGGCCCCACTGGGAGACGCAGTGCGCTTCGTCCACCGCGACCATGGAGACGGTCAGATGTTCGAATGTGCGCAAAAAATCCGGCACCGCCAGCCGCTCGGGCGTCACGTAGACGATCTTATACCTTCCCTCCGCCGCACGCGCCATGGCCTTTTCGTACTGGCCCGGGGTAAGGGACGAATTGAGATACGCCGCGGGAACGCCCGCCTGGGTGAGGGCGTTTACCTGATCCTTCATAAGAGAGATCAGGGGCGAGACCACCAGCGTCACCCCCGGCAGAATGAGCGCGGGCACCTGATAGCACACGGACTTTCCCGCGCCCGTGGGCATGACGCACAAAGCGTCCCCGCCCGAGACCAGCCGCGCGACCACCGCCTCCTGCCCGGGCCGGAATGATTCGTATCCGAAATAGCGCCGCAAGGCCTCCCTGCCCGTCATTTCCATCGCGGCCCTCCTCAAATCGCATATCCCCTTGCGTATGATCGTAACACAGATTGCCCGCGCGTTCAACGTCCACCCCCGCGCAAAAACGGCACGCGCGGATCGTAAAAGAAAATCCGTGGGCGGCCCGTAATTTTGCCATAATTTGGTAATTAAAGAAAAATCCGGCATCGCGCGTTTCATAATACAACGCGGCATGAAAATATTCATTTGCAATCCGCACATGTGTACATCCGCAGAGGCGAACGTTCGCATATCGCAGCGAACGTTGATTGCATACAAGCTACCAGTGTGCTATAATATTAGAAAATGGAAGGAGCATCGCCGGGACGCCAGAATGCTGCTGTTCTTATTGGGTGCCTGCCTGATCGCGAAGATCCGGCACTATCGCGTCGCTCCGGTCTGGCGGGATTTTTCGTTGTACCCGCTCTTCGCCGTCGAGTGCGCCTACTGGATTTTTCAGGCCTTCGCGTTCGCGGGGGATTATCGGTTTGTGCCGTTTGCTTCCTTTCTTCAGTCGGCGTTTCTTTTGAGCCTTGTTTTTCCGATTCTGCGCCACCGTCTGTATGTGCGGGCGCTGGTGGGGACGGGAATGACGCTCGCCGGAACGGCGCTGAATCGGCTGGTGATTTCGGCAAACGGCGACAAAATGCCCGTCTGCCCGACGCTCTCCCGGCTCACGGGATATTTCGACCCCGGCGCGCTTCAGGCAGGCTTTGATTCTGTGCACACGCTGATGGACGGGAACACCGCGCTCAGGTTTCTGGGCGACTATATAGACGTCGGATTTAGCATCATGAGCCCCGGTGACCTGTTGATCCATGGTTTTTCGGCGGTCGTATTTTACGGCGCGATCAGGAGCCTGAACAATCGGAAAAGCGAGGCGGATATAAATTGAAAGAATTACAATTGATCATAGCGGCGGGACTTTTAGGTTACTTTTTGCAGTGCGGCGCATGCATCCTTGGGATTTACGCGGTCGCAAAAAAAAGAATACAGTGGCGTCCGTTTATTCTTGCGACCCTTATTTTCTCGATCGTGCTTTACTTTATCAGGACGCTGGGAAAATTTAACTTCGGCATCCATACAATGCTCACACTTTTGCTCGTCAACACGCTATGCGTCCTGATTCTGAGAATCGACGTTCGTCCCTCCATTCTAGGCTCCCTGCTCGTGACGGCCCTGGTTCTTCTAGCGGAACTGTTTGATTATTCCATGCTCATGCTGTTCTTCGGCCAGGCCGAGATTACGGTTCGGATGGAAGAACCCTTGTTCAAGGCATGGGCGGCCGTTCCGGGAAATATCCTCCTCGTCGGGGTTGTCGTGACCGGCTACATCCTGCGCGTCGTTAGAGGCAAAAAAGCAAAATAATGGAAAAGCTTGCAAATCGGATCGCGGACTATGTCGCGCGAAACAATCATCTGGAAGATGAGAAGAGACGCGTAATCGCCTATGGGTTGAGCGCGCTCATTCAGATGCTGTTTCTCCTGTTCGCAAGCACGATCTTCGGGCTCATGTTTCACTGTTTCGTCGAGGCGCTCACCATTTTCACCGCGGTGGGCCTCATCAAGGGCTCCGCGGGCGGCGCGCATTCGAACACCAGCGCCAACTGCACCGTCATGAGCCTTGCCTCGATCTTCGTCATGGCGCTCATCTCCCGCTACGCTGTTCCCATCGTTCAACCGTACTGGTACGCCTATCTCGGCCTGCCGATCCTGTCGTTTGGCATCACGCTTTTCACCGTCTACAGGCGCGCGCCCGTCGCCACCGCAAACAAGCCCATCACACGCCCGGAAAAGATCCGACGGCTGCGGGGGCAGAGCTTTTTCACCGTTTCCGGATTCTTCGTCATCGCGGTGACGCTGATCCTGCTGGGAAGGAGCAACCCCCGGTTCGTCAACGCGGCGGTAAGCCTTTGTCTGGCGGCGCTCTGGCAAAGCTTCATGCTGACGGACGCGGGCGTGAAGTTAATTTCTTTCATCGATTCATCGGCTTAAACCAGATGGATTAGATTTCCGGAAAGGAGGTGAAATAATAATGAAGAGGAAGATCCTGTCCGCGATCGCGGTCATCGGCACCCTCGTGGCCACCGTTGCCGCGACGTCCGCCTGCTGGTGGTATCTCTACCAGCCCGAGGAGCCCGAATCTCTCCGCAACCTGTAATGCGCGATTCGACTCCGCCGCTCTGTCGCGCGCGACAGATCTGTTGCCTGCGGCAGGGCGGCCTTTCTCCGATATTACACGCCGGGGAGTGAATTTGTGGAGAACCTGAACAACAGCAGAAAAGAAGAACAGGACCGGATTTTCCTTGTCATCAAGGGTCTGGCTCTGTTCTTTTGTACATATCCGCTCTTCGAACTGTTCTTCAAGTACTCGTCAACCGATTCGTTCAGCGAGCTCAACCTTCAGTCGCTGATGACCTCGTTTGCGCTGATTCTGGTCGTGCTTTGCGTGTGGCTTCTGCTGAACGCGCGAAAAACCTCTTCCCGGTGGTTCGTATGGCTTGAAATCGTCATCTTTTATCTCATCTGTCTGATCTCAATCCTGGTCAGCGGCGGCTACCAGAGCAGCTACAAGTTCCTGTTCGTCTACATGGTCGTGGCCTACACAATCCAGTCGGGCCAGGTCACGGGCTTCGCGATCACGGGCCTTTCCTCCGCCACGCTCTTTGCCATGGACGTCACCATGTTTGCCGGGGCGGGCGTAAATCCCGAGATCCAGTCGGATCTGGCGCTTTCGATCCTGTTTTTCACCGTCTCCTACATTCTCGGACGCTATGCGAAGGTGGAAAAGCGGCACATCCGGGAACTGACGCGGCTGGTCAACGTCGACGGCCTCACCGGGCTTTACAACCACCGCTACTTCTTTGAAACCATCGAGCGCACGTTTGAGGACGCAATGAAGGAAAAAAGCACCTTCTCCCTGGCGATGCTCGACATCGACTACTTCAAACAGTACAACGACATATTCGGCCACCAGATGGGCGACAAGGTTCTGCGCGACATGTCCGACTGCATGGCCGGCGTGCTGCGCGCGGGGGATATCCTCTGCCGCTACGGCGGCGAGGAATTCGCGCTCATCATGCCGCACACCTCCATTGAGGAGGCGCGCAGCATCACGGAGAGGCTCCGCCTGGCGGTGCACGACCTGCCCATCGAGGGCGAGCACCTGATCAGCGGCGGACGGGTCACCATCTCGGCGGGCGTCTCGCAAATGAGCCGCGAGGACCGCAACCACAACGACATCATTTCACGGGCCGATTCCGCGCTCTATCACGCCAAATACCTCCGGAAAAACTGCGTGGAAACATACATCGACGTGCTCGACCAGTTCGACGACCTCGACGACAAGAAGCGCGACGCGCTGATTTCCGCCAAGGCGCTCATTTCGGTGGTCAACATCCGCGACTCCTATACGTACAGCCATACCGAGCGCGTGGTGTTCAACTGCGAAATGATGGCCAGGGCCTTCTGCCTCTCCCAGGAGGACAGGCGCACGCTCATCCTGGCAGCAAGCCTGCACGACCTCGGAAAGATCAACATCTCCAAGGACATCCTCATCGCGGATCATGAGCTGACAAAGGACGAGTGGGAAATCATCCGCAAGCACCCCGAAGCCTCGAGCAACATCGTCGGCAAGATCGAGGGCCTCGAGGAAGTCGCTCTCGTCATCCGCCAGCACCACGAAAGGTACGACGGAAGGGGTTACCCGGACGGACTGAAGCACGGGGAAATTCATCCCCTCACCTACATCCTGACCCTCGCGGACTCGTTCGACGCCATGACCAACGACCGCCCCTACAAAAAGGCGAAGACAGTGACCAACGCGTTCAAGGAAATCCGCGAATGCAAGGGCCGACAGTTCGAGCCCGCCACCGCGGAGAAATTCATCGAGACAATCCAGGGCGTCATGACCGTGAAGGAATACGGCGTCAAGGATGCCAGGGAACAGGGGCTCTGAGAGCTCCTGTTTTTTTCCGGCCCGCGGATTGACAACCGGCCCCTTCGCCGCTATAATGTAACTAAACAGTTACCTGGAGGGGAAAATGTCGAAGGCGGACGAGACAAGGGCGCGGATTCTTGCGGCGGCGGAGGCGGTTTTCGCTGAAAAAGGCCCCGCGGGCGCGCGCGTGGACGAGATCGCGGCGCAGGCGCAGGTCAACAAGCGCATGCTTTACGCCTACTTTGTCAATAAGGACGGGCTTTACGAGGCTGTGCTCGCGCGGGTGTACGAGCGGCTCGGCCAATGCGAGGCATTTGTGACGGAGGCGCGCGGGGAGATCGACTTTATTGATTCCATCCGGCGGATTGTCCCCGCCTATTTCCAATTCCTTTCGGAAAACCAGAGCTACGTCCGCATGGTCATGTGGGAAAACCTGAATGGCGCGCGCTGTTTCGACGAAAAGGGGCTGGGCGACGTGCGCGATCCCATGCGCCGGGCGGTGCGGGAAATCCTTCGGCGGGGCATGGCGGCGGGGGCGTTCCGCCCGGACGCCGACGAAAAACAACTCATCCTCTCCCTGTTTGCCCTCACGTTCAACTATTTTTCAAACATCCACACCATGTCCCGGGTCGTGAAGGAGGACCTCGCGTCCCCCGCGGCCATGCGCGCGCGCGCCGAGGCGGTGACACGGATGATCCTTGCCGACTTGACGGAGAAAAGCCATGCATAAAGTAAAAATCATTGGCGGACGCGTCGTCACGCCCATGCGGATTTTCGAGGATGCGGAGTTGTGCCTCGCGGGCGGCGAAATCGTGTCTGTGGGAAAATATGATCCCGGGACGAACGCTTCCTTCCGCGTCGTCGACGCAAACGGGCTCTTTGTCGCGCCGGGATTCGTCGACATCCACGCCCACGGCGGCGGTGGGCACGACTTCATGGACGGGACCCCCGAAGCATTCCTGGGCGCGGCGGAAGCCCACGCGCGCCACGGCACGACCTGCCTTGTGCCCACGACGCTCTCGGCCGCCGACGGGGAAATTTTCGAGGCATTCGCCTCGCTTCGCGCCGCGAAGGAGAAAAACACCCGCGGCGCGGAAATGCCGGGGCTTCATCTGGAAGGGCCGTACTTCGCGGACGCCCAGCGGGGCGCCCAGGACCCGGCGCTTTTGAAGGTTCCCGAACGCGCCCACTGGGAGAAAATTCTGGACGCAGGCGGACGGGACATTCTGCGCTGGAGCGCCGCCCCGGAGCTCCCCGGCGGTTTGGAACTGGGCCGCGCCCTGGCGGCGCGGGGCGTTCTGGCCGCCGTGGGTCACTCAGACGCCACCGAGGGCGAAATGCTGGCGGCATATGAGAACGGATACACCCACGTCACGCACCTTTACAGCTGCATGTCCACCATCCGGCGCACAGGCGGATACCGGGTGCCCGGCGTGCTCGAGACGGCACGGATTTACCCCGAATTTACGGCGGAAGTCATCGCCGACGGCCACCACCTGCCCGAAAGTCTATTGCGCGCCGCTTTTCGGGAGATGGGCACGGCGCGAATTGCCCTCGTCACCGATGCCATGCGCGGGGCGGGCATGCCCGAAGGGGATTCCGTTCTGGGAAGCCTCAAAAACGGAAAGCCCTGCGTGATCGAGGGCGGCGTGGCAAAGCTTCCGGACCGCTCGGCGTTCGCGGGGTCTGTGGCCACGGCGGACCTGCTCGTGCGGAACATGGTCAATCTCGCGGGCGCGTCGCTCCCGGAAGCGGTGCGGATGATGACGCTCACGCCCGCCCGCATCATGGGGTTCCGCAAAAAGGGCGTGCTTGCGCCCGGGCGGGACGCGGACATCGTGCTCTTTGACCGGGACATCCGGATGGAAATGACAATCGTCGGCGGACGAATCGTATACGACAGGGGAGGCGAAGCGGATTGCGAGAATTCAAGGTTGATCTACTGACCGTACGGGTGTTTGAAAGCCGCGCGGCGATGGGCGCGGCGGCGGCGGGAGCCTGCGCCGATGCCATGGCGCAGGCGCTCACAAAGAAGGACGAACTCAACATGGTGTTTGCCGCCGCGCCCTCGCAGAACGAATTTCTGGCGGGGCTGCGGGAGGCGGATTTTACGCGGGTGAACGCCTTTCATATGGACGAATACGTGGGCCTTCCGCATGCCGCGCCCCAACGGTTCGCCGCGTTTCTCACGGAGGCGCTGTTCGGACGCGCCGTCTTTGGGTGCGTGAACCTTTTAAACAGCGAGGCGGAAGCCGAGGCCGAATGCGCGCGCTATGCGGCGCTGCTCGCCTCGCACCCCTGCGACATCATGTGCATGGGCGTGGGTGAGAACGGTCATATCGCGTTCAACGACCCCCACGTGGCAGACTTTCACGATCCCAAGGCCGTGAAGGTGGTGGAGCTGGACGAGACCTGCCGCATGCAGCAGGTACACGACGGCTGTTTCGAAAAGCTGGACGACGTGCCGAAGCGCGCCATGACGCTCACCATCCCCACGCTGGTTGCGCCGGAAGTCATCTTCTGCGTGGTGCCCGCAAAAACAAAGGCCGCCGCCGTGCGCGCCATGCTGACAGGCCCCGTGTCGGAAGCGTGCCCGGCCTCGATTTTGCGCACGCGCCCGGGGGCGACCCTGTGGCTGGACGCGGACAGCGCGTCGCTCTTATGACCATGTGGAGGCTCAGCGTCATCACCGACGAAATCTCCCAGGACGTCTACCGCGCGGCGGCGCTGGCGCGGGAATTCAACCTGTCCGGACTCGAAATCAGAAGCGCGTTCGACCGCGACGCGTATCATCTGACGGGCGCGGACGTTTCTTCCATCCGGGACGCCGCCCGGGCCGAGGGGCTTTCCGTCTGCGCCATCGCCCCGCCGTTTTTCAAGTGCGATTTGAGCGACGAAGCCGCGACGCGGGCGCACCTCGAGGAACTGAAGCACTGCGCCGAAACCGCGGGCAACCTCGGCGCGGGGATCGTGCGCGGCTTCGGCTTCTGGCGCGCCGGGGCGGAAATTCCGTATGCACGCATCGCGGACGAAATCCGGCGGGCGATTCCCATTCTTGAAGCGGCGGATGTGACGCTGGCGCTGGAAAACGACCCCGGCACATTCACCCCCGACGGTCAAACGCTGGCGTCTCTGGCGGACGCCGTTTCCCACCCCCGGGTGGGCGCGCTGTGGGACCCGGGAAACGTCGTCTTCGGAAGCGACGAGCGTCCCTTCCCGGACGGCTACGCGGCGGTGCGCGGGAAAATCGTCCACATGCACCTGAAGGACGCCCGCCGCGTCGGCGGAAAGCCCGAGGCGGTGGCATTCGGCGCGGGAGAAGTGGACTATGAAGGGCAGTTCCAGGCGCTGCGCGCGGACGGCTATGCGGGCTGGATGTCCGTGGAAACCCACTACCGGCTCGACCGCCCGCTGAGCGAGGCGCAGATGAAGCGTCCCGCAGGTCTCAACTTCACCGCCGGGGGCGAGGCGGCGACGGCGGATTTTCTCATTCACTTAAACGACAGACTGCGGGCATGGGGATTCATGGAGGAGGAGCCTGAACAATGAAGCGGCTGAGCGTGGCGATCCTGGGACAGGGGCGCAGCGGACTGGACATTCACGGGGCGTATTTTTTGACCGACCCGGACAGGTTCCGGGTCGCCGCGGTGGCGGACGCGCTGCCGGAACGGCGCGCAAAGGCGGAGAAGCTGTTCGGCTGCGATGCCTATGCCGCATATACGGAGATTTTTGGCCGGGACGACATCGACCTGGTGGTGAACGCGCTGCCGAGTCACCTTCACCCAACCGTGACATGCGACCTCCTCGCCCACGGCTTCAACGTCATGACGGAAAAGCCCATGGCGAAAACGCCCGAACAGGCGGACGAAATGATCGCGGCGGCGGAAAGGAGCGGCAAAATGCTTGCCGTCTTTCAGCAGAGCCGGTTCGCGTCGTACTTTCTCAAGGTGCGCGAGATCATCGACGCGGGGGTGCTGGGGCGGATCGCGCAAATCACAATCCGGTTTAGCTCCTTCGCCCGGCGCTGGGATTGGCAGACGGTGCAGGAATACGGCGCGGGGAACCTCTACAACACCGGTCCCCACCCCGTGGATCAGGCGCTGACGCTTCTTGGCTGCGACGACATGCCGGACATCTTTTGCAGAATGGACCGGGCGAACACATTCGGCGACGCGGAAGATTATGTAAAGCTCATTTTGACCGCGCCGGGCAAACCCCTTATCGACGTGGAAATTTCCAGCTGTGACGCGTATCCCGGCGCGGTCTACAACGTTCAGGGCACGCGGGGCGGACTTTCCGGCAGCATGACGGAGCTTCACTGGCGGTATTTCCGGGCGGACGAGGCCCCGGAACAGCACCTCATTCGCACGCCCCTCATGAAGGAGGACGGCAGCCCGGCCTACTGCTCTGAAAAGCTTACCTGGCACGAGGGCGCATGGATGGCGGGCGAAAACGACACGCCGTTCACCACCGCCGTTAAGAGGATGTACGACACCGTTTACGCGCATCTCACGGACGGGACAACTCTCGCCGTGACGCCCCAGCAGGTGCGCAGGCAGATCGCGGTCATGCGCAGATGCCACGAAATGAACCCGCTTTCGGAGGGATGAGTATGTTCAGGATCGGAATCATCGGCTCGGAAAATTCCCACGCCATGGCGTTTTCGAAAATCTTCAACGTGGACAAGGCTTACCCGGACATGCGCGTGGTGGCAGTGGGCGGCGATTGGCCAGAGGAAAGCGAGAAGGTCAGGGCGGAATGCGGCGTGGACTTCGTCGCGGAAAAACCTTCGGACATGCTGGGCAGGGTAGACGCCGTGATGGTGACCGCCCGGCACGGCGGCAAACACGCGGAATTCGCGCGGCCGTTTCTCGAGGCGGGCATTCCGGCGTTCGTCGACAAGCCGTTCTGCGTCGATCCCGCGGAGGCGGTGGCGCTGGCAAAGCTGGCGCGGGACAAAAAGGTGCCGCTGGTAGGCGGCAGCTCCACAAAGGACGTGTACGACGTCCTGACGCTCCAGAACCTCGTCAAAACGGGCGGGTGTCTGGGCGGCATGGTGAACGCGCCCCTCAACATGGAAAACCCTTACGGCGGCTTCTTCTTCTATTCGTCCCATCTGGCGGAAATCATGCTGACCGTCTTCGGCTACGGCCCGGCGTCCGTGGACGCGAGCGAGGCGGGCGGGAGCGTCACCGCCACCGCCCACTATGAAGGATTCGACGTGACCAACCACTTCATCAACGGCACAGGGTATTACTCCGCCGCCGTGTTCACAAAGGCCCGTCCGGTGCTGCGCGAGATCGACATCTCCCTGTGTTACCGCCACGAGTGCGAGGCGTTCGCGCGGATGCTCCGGACGGGGGAAATGAACCATTCGTATGAGGAGCTGGTTTATCCGGTGTTCTATCTGAACGCGGTTTGCGAGGCATACAAAACGGGGGTCCGGCAGTCTCTTCTTCAGATCGGCAAGATCCTTACATAAAGAATGCCTCCGGCGGCTTCGTCCCCGGAGGCATCTTGTTTAGGGCAGCACCGCACAAAGGTTGCGCGTGCCGGCGAGATGAATTTTCGGCGGCAGTGCCGCCCCCGCAGATTGTGTATGCAGAATTCGACGGCGCAGCGGCCGGGAGCAGACTTTCCGCCTACGTCAAGAATCCTGCGGACGCGAGATGGCGGAAATCCAGCCGCCCGCGCGCGTAGGATTTGCGCGGCGTTGCCTTAGCCGTTTCCGCTTCCCGGGGGATTCCAATAATACTCATACCACTCGTCCGTTTCCGGGTCCGCGAGGGGAATGTCCACGCCTTCTTCCCACACCGTCACATAATCATCGGGTGTGCCCACGCGAATGGACTTGACGATGCCCCATTCGACCGTCTCATCCGTATCGAAGTCATATTTCGTCGGGTATACAAACTGCCCGTCGCGCAGGGTTGTATCGATCCATTCCCAATCGTCCATGTCAAGCTGCGATTCCTTCCCGGGATTGATTTTGCGCCGCGTAAAATCAATGTAAATCGCTTCCTCGTCCTGCGCATAGCCCATCGACCCCCCGTTTGCCGCGATCCCGTCTTTCATAGACTTATGGTACAATATCATTCCGGAAGTCGTATGACATAAGTCCGATATCATTGCCATTTCAGGCGAAATACGCACTTCCCACGTCATGGCGAGATGCCCCCACGCCGCGATCCCCACCCAACCAACGAGCACCGCCGCGGCCACCGCGATGGCGATCGCCTTGAATTTTGTGCGCTTGAGCGCCCGGTTCAGGCCCTTGAGCGCCTCCGCCACCCCAGGCTCCTCTCCGCGCGGCGCGGGGATCTCCTCCCTCATCCGCGCAAGCTCCCTTTTGCAATCCTCGCACTCCGCCAGGTGCGCTTCCACCAGCGCGCGGCTCTCGTCGCTGAGTGCGCCGTCGACATACAGCGGCAGAAGGTCGCGGATCACTTGGCACGACATCTCACTCATCCGAATCCTCCTCCATCATTTCCCGAAGCATTCCCTTGGCCCGGTAAAACGTCACCCGCGCCCAGCTTTCGCTCTTTTGGAACAGCGCCGCGATCTCCGCGTAGTCCAGCTCCCCGAACACCCGGAGCGTCAGAACCTCCTTGTAGGGCTCGCGCATTTTGTGCAGCGCCCTGTGGGTCTGAAGCGCCTGCTCCTTTTCCCACAAGTTTTGGTCGGCGGCGGGGGCGTCCGGTACCTCGTCCGTGAGCACGTACCGCTTTTCCTTCCGCACGCGGGCGAAATACGCATTCTTCGCGATCTGACAAAGCCAGGTGGAGACCGCGCACCTGCCGGAGAACTTCCCGAAGCTCCGAAACGCGCGCTCGAACGTCTCCTGCGTCACGTCCTCGGCGATTTGCCGATCCCCGGAGAGCGAGAATACGAACCGGAATACCATCTGGTAATGCGGCACGCATCGCGCCGCGAAATCGTCCACCCCCTCACCCCCTTCCACCTATGAGAGTCGCGCGCCCCGCGTTTGTTACAGAAATCCACAAAAAAAGCCCCCGGGCGCGAGGGCTTCCACATAAGGCTCCGTTATCGCTTCACCGCTCTGGTCGCATAGAACGTGGAAATGTTGTAGTCGCGGAAGTTGCCGGAATCGTTGGTGGCAGAATAGATGTCGGTAAGCGCAAAACCCGCCCTGAGCTGCCCGCCGATGAGCTCCTCGACGGTGTGGGAAAACTCGATTCCCCAGCCGTTTTGGATCGAATCCTCGTAGAGCGCCGGGTCCTTGAGCGGATTGAAGGGGAGCCGGTAGACCGGCCGCGTCTCCTCTTCGTCGAAGGCAAGATTCAGCCCGTTCTCAAAGCCCGCGAGCAGAACGCCGCCCGGGCGCAGCACGCGAGAACACTCCCGCCAGACGGACAGAACGTCCTCCACGAAGTGGTTCGACACGGGATGAAAAATCAGATCGAAGGATGCGTCCGCAAACGGCAGGGGCTTTGACATGTCCGCGCGCACGAGATCGATTTTATATCCCTCGCGCGCGGCCACTTCCCGTTCCCGGCCCAATTGCGCCTCGGAATAATCGAGCACCGCGCAGCGCGCGCCGCAGGCCGCGAAGATCGGCATCTGCTCCCCGCCGCCCGAAGCCAGACCCAGCACATCCTTCCCCGCCAAATCCGGAAACCAATCCCGGGGCACCGTCTTTTCCGGCGTGAGCATAACTTCCCAATCGCCGTCTTTGGCGCGCAGAAAGGCCTCGTGGCTGGTTACATCGCCCCACATGCCGTCTTCCCGTACCCAGCCGTCGATGATCTCGGCGTTTTTCTCCTGATATTCCAAAATAACACCCCCCTCGTTATCAAACCCAATCTACAAATAGAC
>JAEYRW010000145.1 GCA_023435435.1 Bacillota bacterium
GGCTCATACCCCGCGCCGCCGAGTTGGCTTTTGGGCGAGGAATTCTTACTTTTTTATTGGAATGGTTGACGGAACGTGGGAAAGGGTATATAATTACTTTGCCGCGCTGGAGACGGCCTTTTTTCAGCAAGTATGTTAGGTTATCCTAATATATTAGGGAAACCGGCGCGAGTAAAGAAACCACAAGGAGTGAGTCCCATGCGTCAATTGAAAAAGATGCTGTCCACGTTGTGCGCGCTGGCGCTTTTGAGCGCTCTGGTTCTGATCCCGGGCGCTTTTGCAGAGCTGGCCTTTGCGGGAGGAGCGGGCACGGCGGAGGATCCCTGGCAGGTAGCGACGGCGGAGCAGTTTGACCTGATCCGCGCGGACCTGGACGCCCACTATATTCTGGTTGAGGACATCGACCTTTCCGGGTTCGAGAATTTTACGCCCATCGGCGCCTTTGAACCCGCCTCCGACGCGCCGGAGGATGAGGAAAATCCGAATCTGGACGCCGCCTTTACGGGCACTCTGGACGGGCAGGGGCACAAGATTTCCAACCTGACCATTTCCGCGCCGGACACCGCGTCGGTGGGCCTGTTCGGCGTCGTCGGCGGGGAAGGGTACGTGGCGAACCTGACGCTTGAAAACGTGACCGTCCAAGGCCAAACGCTGGTGGGCGGGCTCATCGGCTTTGCGCAGACCGCCGCCGCCATTGAGAACGTGACCATGACGGGCAAGAATTTGGTGACGGGCGTCTCCATGGTGGGCGGGCTCATCGGAGGCGCGTTTTCCGATGTGAAGGATTGCTCTGTGATCGCGGACGTGGTCATGACCGGCGACGACGCCCAGGGCGCGGGTGTCATAGTGGGCGGTACGGAAAACGGCGGATACTTCTCTTGCGCCGCAACGGGAACCGTCACCGCCCTGGGCGCCAACGTCTTTTCCGTGGGCGGGCTTTCCGGCTGCGCCCAGGCGTCGCTGACCGTGTCCGATTGCACGGCGGACGTGGTTATCGCCACCGGCGCGGGCGCGGCGATGGTGGGCGGGCTTCTGGGCCACGCGGGGAATTATGACGGCGCGGTCACCGCCATTTCCGACTGTGCGGTGAACGCCGAAATTACGGTGGGTGAGGGCTCCGAGCGCATCGGCGGCATCGTAGGCGGCGGCTTTTACATGAGCCTCTACACCGCTTACTTCGCGGCGCCCGGCGATTTCAGCGTCGAGGGTTGCACCGCGGCGGGCAGCATTTCGGGCGGCGCTGCGGCGGGCGCCATCGCGGGCTATTTGTACGGCGCTTCCTCCGTCGCGGACGACTGCGTCGGCACTGTGACGGTGGCGGGCGAGGCGGCGGCCCTTGTGGGCGCCACGGCCGCGACACTTCCTCTGGACCAACTCAGGTAGGAACCGGAAACCGGAGCCGCGCGCGCGGGGAAGCCCCGTTGCGCGCGGTTTATTTGCCTTTTTTTTCCCGACTTGCGACGCAAATGCGACCGCATCATTAAACATTTCGGCAGCGCGGGGTCGCGAACCTGCCCGCGCTTGAAACGCGGGTGAGGGTATCGTATACTATATACGGAGAATTCCGCGCGGAACGCGGGGCGGGTTGTCCGAGTCTAACCGAAAAACCAAAGGGAGATAAATCAATGCAAGTGACACAGCGCTTCGCGCAGCTTTTGACCAAAAATGTGGGCAAGGTGATCGTGGGCAAGCAGGAGGCGGTGGAGCTGATCATGATCGCCATGCTTTGCCGGGGCCATGTGCTCATTGAGGACGTGCCGGGCGTGGGCAAGACAACCCTGGCGTCCGCCCTCGCGCGCTCCATCGACTGCTCGTTCAAGCGCATTCAGTTTACGCCGGACATCACGCCGTCGGACATCACGGGCTTTTCCATCGTGAACTTCAAATCCGGCGAGCTCGAGTACCGGGAAGGTCTGGTCATGAGCCAGATGGTTCTGTGCGACGAAATCAACCGCACCTCGCCCAAGACCCAGTCGTCGCTTCTTGAGGTCATGGAGGAGGGCCAGGTTACCGTCGACGGCAAGACCTACCGCATGCCCCAGCCGTTCATGGTGCTGGCGACCCAGAACCCGGTGGACTTCGTAGGCACGTATCCCCTGCCGGAGGCACAGCTCGACCGCTTCTTCATGCGCGTGTCCATCGGCTATCCCAACCCGGACGAGGAAGCGGACATCCTCGAGCGCTACACCGCGGGCGCGCGGCCCATGGACAGCCTTGAGCCCATCTGCACCTCCCAGGACATTTTAAAGCTCCAGCAGCAGGTGGAAACCGTTTACGCGGCCAAGGAAGTGCGCGCTTACATCGCGCAGATCGCGGCGGCGTCCAGAAGGAGCGGCGCTTTGCAGCTGGGCGTCTCCACCCGCGCGGCGATTTCGCTGGTCAAGGCGGCCCAGGCCTACGCGCTCATGGAGGGCCGCGACTATGTGACCCCCGACGATGTGCAGAAGATGGCGGACCCCGTGCTGGCCCACCGCCTGGTTTTGAGCCCGGAGGCGCGCATGCGCAACATGACGAGCCAGAAGGTGCTCGCGGGCGTCATGGCCTCCGTGCAGGTTCCGGTGAAAACGAAATGAACGCCCGACTCACGGCGTACGTTATTCTCACGCTTGCGTTGCTCGTTTCCGGCCTTTCCACCGGCGCGCAGGCGTATTATCTCGTGGCCTTTGCCCTCATTGTGCTGCTGGCTCTGTCCATTTTGGCAACCGCGTGGGCGCTTTTCACCGTGCGCATCGACATGAAGGGCCTAAAACCCCGGGTCGAGCGCGGCGGGTCGGTCATGACCATCTTTACGGTCACGCACAGATCCCTCCTGCCGGTTTCGTCCATCCGGCTTCGGCTTTCGGTGCCCTCGGCGTTTGCGCCGACGCAGGAGGTTTCGGTGTCCACCATGCCGTTTCTGAAGCGCGTGTTCCGCTACCGTGTTTACTGTCCGCACAGGGGCGTGTACGAGGCGGGCGTGACCAGGATCATGGCGTCAGACCTCTTCGGGCTCGTGACGCTCTCGCGCAAGAGTGACATGAAGCTCGTGCAGGTGGACGTGTACCCCCGCGTGCCGGACGCGGCGGTGATGGAGCTTCAGCCCGGCGACATCGGTCCGGAGATGATTTCCCGCGCCGTCGAGGACACCGCGTCCCCGTCCGACATCCGAAAATGGCAGGACGGCGACGCCCTCAAGAAGGTGCACTGGAAGCTCACCATGCGAAAGCGCGAGATCATGGTGCGCGTCTTCGAGGAAAGCGCGCGGCCGGACACGCTGATTATCCCGGACCTTTCGGAAATTTCCGCCATGCGCGACCAGGCGCTGTCCATCGAGGACTGCGTGTGCGAGGCATGCGCGGGCGTCGCGCTGGCGCAGCTTCAGGCGGGCTATCCCGTCCGGATGCCCCTTACCTGCCAGCGGCCGTCCGAGGTTTCGGGCCAGTTTCCGGCGGACGTTTCGCAGTTTGTGGACGCGCTCATGCGCGTGAATTTCGACAGTCCCTACGACTACGAGCAAGTGTTGATGCTCATGATGCAGCGCATGCAGAGGACGGGCGGCGCGGCGGTGGTGACGGGCCGGCTCACCACGCGCATCGCGGACCTGGCCGTCCGGATGCAGAGAAGCGGCGTCATGACCCGGGTCATCTGGATCACTGACACACAGCTCGACCAGTCGCTGGAATTGAGCGAGCGGCTCAAGATGGAAAACGTGCGCGTGGAGCGGGTGAATCCCTGGAGCGAGCGCGCCGCCATCGAGCCCCAATAGCAAGGGTGTTTGAATGAATAAAAGGCAAAATCTGTTGCGGCTGGCGGGCACGGCGGTCATCACCTGCCTGATGGCGGGCGCCGTCGCGTCCACGGTGGTTTCCGCACTTGGGCTGGGGGCCAACACGCTCGGGGCGTACCTGGGCGCGCTTGCCGCAGCCCTGGTTGCGGCGCTTTGCGCGTTTTCCACGTGGACGGCCATCCTTTCAGTGGCGGGGGCGACCATCGGCGTGGGCGCCTGGGTCGCTGCCGGGCTGAGCGAGGGCGGCGCGGTGCGCGCGCTGGCGGAAGGGTTCAAGGCCGCGTACACGGGCGGAAACGCGGTGGCGCTCCTTGAAAACGCGGGGGTCATCGCCGCTGCGCTCGCGGCGTTTATGAGCTTCATTTACTTCGTGTTCCTCACCGAGCGCGGCCCGGTGACCACATTGCTCGCCACCGGCGTGACCCTTGGGACCGCGGTCATTTGCGCCGCGGTGAGTTCCACCGTCGCCCTCGTCCAGCTCGTGCCCGCCATTGTGGGCTCGGCGGCGGCCATTGCCCATTCGGCGGAGCAGCGCAGAACCGGCGGCCACCTGAAGGCGCTCATCCCGGCGCTCATCGCCGTGGGGATCGCCTTTGCCCTCGTCCCGGCGTCGGGCTTTACTTTCGGCCCCCTCGAGGACGCGGCGACCAAGGTCCGCCAGCTCTACGAGGATTATTTCAACTACACGGAAGAGCGCATCGCCTTCTCCATCAACGAGCAGGGCTACGACTACTATGCCATGAAGGACGACACGCCCACGCATCTGCTGGGCGGGCCGGCGAATCCGGACGACCAGCCCGTGATGCGGGTGACGACGGACAGCGACCTGCTCTTGCGCGGCACGGTGCGCGGCACCTACACGGGCTACTCGTGGGAGGACAACACGGTCAAGGCGCGCAATCTTTATTACGACTTCACGCGGCTTTCCCGGCGCAAGGCCGTGTTCGGTACCGACCTTCTCGCGGGCCTCGAGGGCGCGTATTCCGAAGTGAAGGCGCAAATCGAGATGCTCAAGGACGGCTCGTCCACCATCTTCGTGCCCGCGCGGCTCACGGACTTCGACATGGCGCTTCAGAACGCGGTCTATTACAACACCGTGGGCGAGATGTTCCTGGCGCGTTCCGTCGAGACGGGCGACACCTATGCCTTTACGGCGGAGGAAGTGACCGATTACGGCGCGCTTTCGGCCCTTGCCGCCGCGCGCGCGGAAAAAACCGATTCCCTCTACGAGGACGCGGTGAAGGACTACATCGCGCTGCCCGACGGCATCGAGGAGGGCGTCTTCAAAATCGCGGACGCGCTCACCGAGGGCCTGACCACCGACGCCGAGAAGGCGCAGGCGATTCTCGAGGGCCTCAAGGCGGGCTGCAAATACACCATGGACGTGCCCTACCCGCCGTCCAACCGGGATTTCGTATCCTACTTTCTCATCGATTCCCGGGAGGGCTACTGCTCCTACTTCGCCACCGCCATGGCGGTTCTGTGCCGCATCGAGGGGATCCCCGCGCGCTACGTCGAAGGGTATCGCGTGTACGCCGATCCCTCGGGCGTTGCCGTCGTCACCGGCGAGAGCGCCCACGCCTGGGTCGAGGTCTATTTGAAGGGCATCGGCTGGGTGGCCTACGATCCGACCCCCGGGCGCGACGAAAGCCCCAACACCGGCGAGAACGCCCAGACGAATCCGACGCCCTCGCCGACGCCTGAGGCATCTCCCGAGCCCTCCGACGACCCGGGCACGAACCTCGAATCAACGCCCACCCCCAACCCCACCGACCTGCCCTCCTCCGTGCCCAGCACCGAGCCCACCAGCCAGCCCACAGACAACCCCAATCCCGCCCCCGAAACGAACCAGAAATCCGGGCGGTGGCTGTGGATTCTGCTCGCCGTGCTGCTTGTGCTCATCGCACTGGGGCTGCTGTTTATCTGGATCAGACGCAGGCTTGAGGTGACCGATCCCGTCCGGATGGTCGCAAAGCAGCAGGACTTTGACCGGGCCATCATCGTCATGTACCGCGCGCTTCTGACCCTGCTTTCCCAGCTCGGACAGGCGCCTCTCAGCGGCGAAACCCCCGAGGCCTTCGCCTTCCGCGTCACCCGAAGCGGCATGGCGAATCCCGACTTTGTTGAATTCGCCAAGGGTGTCACCGTTGCGCGCTATTCCCGCAACCGCGCCACCCGCGAACTCGTTTCCCTCGGCTCGCGCGCCTACGTGCGCTTCCGCCAGCAGATGAAGAAGACCGAGCGCTTCCGTTTCGACGCCCATCGGGTCCTGCGCGGCCTCGGCGACTTTACGCAGATTCCGTAGGAAGGCGGAGGGGCGCCGCCCCCGGTCCCCCGCTCAAGGGGCATTGTCCCTTGAGAATTCCGAACTGGGTAATCAATAAAACATTGTCCGTCGGATCGCGCGGAGGCCCAAACCCCGCGCGGCCGATGGAACAAAGTTTGATTCCCCTCTTTATGGGGCTTCCAAAGAGACGCAGTCCCTTTGGCGGGGGGCCAGAGGGCGGCGCCCCCTGGTTGCCCGGGATTCCAAGATATGTTATAATAGGAAAGCGGCTGAAACGCCGCCGAAAGGACTTGGCAAGATGGTCAACGTATTTAGACTGTTATTTGGCGGAAGCAACGAGCGCGAAGTAAAAAAGATCAGGCCCCTTGTCGAGCAGATCAATGCGCTCGAGCCCGCGATCAAGAAGCTTACGGACGGTGAGATGCGCGCGAAGACGGACGAATTCAAGGGCCGGCTCGCAGACGGCGCAACTCTGGACGATCTGTTGCCGGAGGCGTTCGCGCTGGTGCGCGAGGCGGGCGTGCGCGCGCTGGGGCAGCGGGCGTTCGACGTACAGCTCATCGGCGGCATCGTACTGCATCAGGGGCGCATTGCCGAGATGAGAACCGGCGAGGGCAAGACGCTCACCGCGGCTTTCCCGGCGTACCTGAACGCGCTGGAGGGAAAGGGCGTCCATGTCGTCACCGTCAACGACTACCTGGCGAAATTCCACTCGGAGTGGATGGGCCTCGTACACAAATTTCTGGGACTGACGGTGGGCCTGGTGGTGCATGGCCAGGAAACGAAGGAAAAGCAGGAGGCGTATAACGCCGACATCACATACGGAACCAACAACGAATACGGCTTTGATTATCTGCGCGACAACATGGTCGCCTACAAGGATCGCATGGTGCAGCGCGGACTCCACTTCTGCGTGGTGGACGAGGTCGACTCGATTTTAATCGACGAAGCGCGCACGCCGCTCATCATTTCCGGCCACGGCGACCAGTCCACCGACCTCTACACCCGCGCGGACCGGTTCGTCCAGCGTCTGACGGAGAAGACGGACAAGGACAACGACGAGGCCCCCGGCGATTTCGAACGCGACGAAAAGGACAAGCACATCACGCTCACCGAGGCGGGCGTCAAGAAGGCCGAGCAGTACTTCGACATCGAAAACCTCACCGATCCCGCCAACAACGAGCTGCACCACCACATTCTGGCGGCGCTGCGGGCCAACGTCATGATGAAGCGGGACGTGGACTACGTGGTGAAGGACGGCCAGGTGGTCATCGTCGACGAGTTCACCGGCCGGCTCATGGTGGGCCGCCGCTACTCCGACGGGCTCCATCAGGCCATCGAGGCCAAGGAACACGTGAAGGTCGAGCGTGAATCGAAGACCCTCGCCACCATTACGTTCCAGAACTACTTCCGCATGTACAAGAAGCTCTCGGGCATGACGGGTACCGCCAAGACCGAGGAGGAGGAGTTCCAGGGCATCTACAAGCTGGACGTGGTGACCATTCCCACCAACCGGCCCATGATCCGCGAGGACATGAACGACGCGGTGTACATCACCAAAAAGGCCAAGTACGAGGCGGTGGTTGAGGAAGTCATCAAGAGGCACGAAACCGGGCAGCCGGTGTTGGTGGGCACGGTCTCCGTGGAGGTGTCGGAGCTCCTTTCCCGGATGCTCGGAAACCGCGGCGTGCCCCACGAGGTTCTGAACGCCAAGTTCCACGAGAAGGAAGCCGAGATCGTCGCCCAGGCGGGCAAAAAGGGCGCCGTCACCATCGCCACCAACATGGCTGGCCGCGGAACCGACATCATTCTGGGCGGCAACGCCGAGTTCATGGCGCGCAGGCAGATGCGTCTGGCCGGCTACGAGGACGAGATGATTGAGGACGCCTTCGGCCACGCTGAAAACGTCTCCGAAGAGGTGCTCGCGGCGCGCAAGGTGTTTAACGAATCCATGGCCAAGTTCTCCGTGGAGACCAAGGCCGGTCACGACGAGGTCGTCAAATTGGGCGGGCTGCACATCCTGGGCACCGAGCGCCACGAATCGCGGCGCATCGACAACCAGCTGCGCGGGCGCGCGGGCCGTCAGGGAGACCCCGGCTCCACCCAGTTCTTCATCTCCTTCGAGGACGATCTGATGCGTCTGTTCGGCTCCGACCGGTTCCGGCCCATGCTCGAGAAGATGGACCCCAACCAGGAGGTGCGGCTGGAATACAAGATCGTGTCCCGGCAGATTGAGAACGCCCAGAAGCGCGTCGAGTCGCGCAACTACGACATGCGCAAGCACGTGCTTGAGTACGACGACGTCATGAACCAGCAGCGCGAGCTCATCTACGGCCAGCGGCGGCAGGTGCTCGAGGGCGAGAACATGCACGAAGCGGTCATCACCATGCGCAAGACCCTCGTTGACGAGGCCGTCAAAAGATGCGCCCCCGACGAGGCAGACGTGGAGCACTGGGACATCGAAGCCCTCGCGGAGAACCTCGAGCATCTGTGCATCGACAAGGACGGCGTGCGCAAGGTCTTTGACGAGACCAAGGACATCACCCGGGAGAGCCTCTCCGCCGCCATCAACGCCCGCGCCGACCGGATTTACGAAATCCGCGAGAAGATGTGGCAGGACAACAATCTGGACATGCGCGAATTCGAGCGCGTGGCCATGCTCCGCGCCGTGGACGCCCGCTGGATGGATCATATCGACGCCATGGATCAGCTGCGCGACGGCATCGGGCTGCGCGCCAACGGCCAGCGCAATCCCATCGTCGAATACAAGCTCGAAGGCTACGAAATGTTCGACGAAATGATCCGGCTCATCCAGGAGGACACCACCCGCCGCCTCTACTTCACCGTCATCAACAAGCAGGCCACCGAGCGCAAGCAGGTCGCCACCCCCATCGCCGCCACCCACGCGGGCTCCGGCGAACCCCAGCAGAAGCGCCCCGTCCATGCCGAAAAGAAGGTCGGCCGAAACGACCCCTGCCCCTGCGGCAGCGGCAAAAAGTACAAGAACTGCTGCGGGAAGGACGCGTAGGGAGAGACGGGGACGCTGCCCCCGGACCCCCGCCCAAGGACTGGCGCCCTTGAGAATCCCATACTCCGCCGCTTGCGCGGCGGGGAACGGGTGATGATGTATGATTGCGTTCGCTTGAAACCTACGGTCTTTTGAGTCGGGGTCAAACGCTGTCATCCCCAAACCTCAACGCGGTCGACCGGGGCTGGGTCCCCGGGCGATCCGACGGATTTTTGAAATGATTTCCCTTTATTCTGGGATTCTCAAGGGACAATGTCCCTTGAGCGGGGGTCCGGGGGCGGCGCCCCCGGCGTGTCCCCCGCCTCCCGCGCAAGGAAGTGATTGGTTTGATTGAAACGGAAGGCTTTCAGATACAATTGGAGGAGATTCGGGAAAAGCTTGCCGAGGCTGAGAAGTCGCTTGACATCGGGCATTTGAAGGAACAGTTGGTGGAGCATCAGGAGGACATGGGCTCGCCGGGCTTCTGGGACGACATGGAGCGCGCCACCAGGGTTTCCGCGGAGGCGCACCGGGTGGAGGCGAAGCTGAACCACTATGCGGCGCTGGTTTCCCGGGCGGACGACATCGAGGTCATGATGGAGCTGGCGGAGGAAGAGGACGACCACGCCATGGCCGGCGAGATCAAGGTCGAGATGGAGAAGCTGACGGACGAGCTGGAGGCGCTCCGGCTCACGACGCTCTTGACCGGCGAGTACGACGCGTGCAACTGCATTTTGTCTCTGCACGCGGGCGCGGGCGGCACCGAGGCCCAGGACTGGACGGAGATGCTGTACCGCATGTACACCCGCTACGCCGAGCGCATGGGCTTTTCGGTCAAGGAGGTCGACCTTCTGGAGGGCGACGAAGCGGGCATCAAGTCCGTGTCCTTTGAGGTGACGGGGGACTACGCCTACGGATATTTAAAGTGCGAGCGCGGCGTCCACAGGCTGGTGCGCATCTCGCCCTTCGATTCCAACGCGCGCAGGCACACGTCGTTTGCGTCGCTGGACGTGGCCCCGGTCATTGAGGACGAAGGCGACATCGAGATCCGACCCGAGGACATCCGCATCGACACCTACCGCGCGTCCGGCGCGGGCGGCCAGCACGTCAACCGCACGGACTCCGCGGTGCGCATTACGCACCTCGCCACCGGCATCGTCGTCCAGTGTCAGAACGAGCGCAGCCAGGTGCAGAACAAGGAAATGTGCTTCCGCTGGCTGCGCGCCCGACTGGCGGAGCTGCGCGAAAAGCAGCGGCAGGAGCAGATGGGCGACATCAAGGGTGAAATGAAGAAGATCGAATGGGGCAGCCAGATCCGCTCCTACGTGTTCCAGCCCTACAAGCTCGTGAAGGATTTGCGCACGGGCTACGAGGTGGGCGACGTGGACGCCGTGATGGACGGTAAGCTGGAAGGCTTCGTGACCGCGTATCTGCAAATGGCGTGAGGGAGTAACATGATCTATGACGTAACCCGGCCCCTCGACCTGGGGATGGCCGTGTTTCCGGGGGATTTGCCGTTTTTCCGCGAATCCACCCACGCCGTCGAGAAGAACGGCTACCGGCTCACCAACTTCCGGATGAGCGCACACTGCGGTACCCACATGGACGCCCCCGCGCATTTCGTGGCGGATGGGGCGACCATCGAGAAGGCGCCTCTCGACCTGCTCATGGGGAAGGCCCTCGTCCTGACCGTGGAGACGGGGGAAGCGCTCGCCCGCGTTCCCGCCGGGACCAGGCGGCTGTTCATGCGCGCGGATTTCCCGGGACTGACCCGGGAGATGGCGCTTCAGCTGCTCGAAAAAGGCGTGCGGCTTCTGGGCACCACCGCCATGTCGGTGGCCGTGCCCGGGGCCGAGGCGGCGGCCCATGTGCCGCTCCTTTCGGAGGGCTGCTGGATCGCGGAAAACCTGGAGCTTTCGGGCGTGGCGGACGGTTGGTACGACTGCGTTTGCATGCCCATGAAGCTCGCGGGTGTGGAGGGCGCGCCGGCGCGCGTGTTGCTGATTGATCCGAACGCTTAGCGCCGCCTTCGGCGCGTTTTTGCTCATGGTGGCCGTGGCGCTTTCCGTTTTTCTGGCGGGCGCGACGGACGCCGATCTGTACTTAAGCGTTCAACAGTCCTATGACGAGACGGCGGTCGCCCTCGGGCCGATGATTCGCCGGGCCGACAGCGCCATCGCGGATTACCTTGTGAACGGCGACGAGGGACTGGCCCAGCTGTTCAACGAGCGCGAAGTTTCCCACATGCGGGACGTGTACGGGCTGTTCGAGGACATGCGCCTCATCCGCATCGTCGCCTTTCCGCTGGCCGCGGCGCTGCTCTTCGCCGCGGCGTTCAAAAACGCCCGCTGGACCCGCACGCTTCCCATGGGCGGCGCACTGGGCGCCGCGTTGTTCTTCGCGCCCCTGGCCGTTGCCGGCATCTGGGCCGCCATCGATTTTCACGGCGCGTTTCGGGCGATGCACCGGCTCTTGTTCAACAACATGCTGTGGCTTCTTGACCCGGATACCGATTATCTGATCCGGCTTCTGCCCCAGGAATTTTTCGAGCGGATCTCCGCGATTCTGGCTGTGCGCTGCGCGCTCGCATCGCTGATTCCGCCCATTCTCCTGATTGCGGGGCCGCTTCTTTACCGAAAAAGGATGCGAAGGTGATTGTTTGACCCGTTACGAGGCGCGCGCAAGCGAAAAGACCGAGCAGATCAGGCGCGCGGCGCGCGTGAGAATACTGGCCGTGGAATCCTCCTGCGACGAGACGGCCATGGCGGTGGTGGAAAACGGGCGCGTCGCGCTTTCGAGCGCCGTGGCCTCTCAGATTGACACCCATGCCCTCTACGGCGGCGTGGTGCCGGAGATTGCTTCCCGGATGCACGTGGAGGCCCTTGATCCCCTTTTGGATGAAGCGCTTGCCCGGGCGGAAGTGACCATGGACGACATCGACTGTGTGGCGGTGACGTGCGGCCCGGGGCTGGTGGGCGCGCTCCTGACGGGGGTTGCGTGGGCCAAGGCGTTCGCGTACGCGCGCAATTTGCCCATCGTCGCGGTCAACCACATCGAGGGCCATGTCTCGGCCAATTATGTGGCGCACCCCGATCTCGAACCGCCGTTTGTGACCCTCGTGGCCTCCGGCGGGCACAGTCATATTGTGAAGGTGCTTGACTACGGCGTCTACGAGACGCTGGGCCAGACCACCGACGACGCGGCGGGGGAAGCGTTTGACAAGGTGGCCCGGGTCCTGGGGATTCCCTATCCCGGCGGGCCGCTTCTGGACAAACTGGCGGAGGAGGGTGACGAAACCGTCTACCGCTTCCCGCGCCCGCATACGGAAGGGCCTTATGATTTTTCATTTTCGGGGCTGAAAACGGCGGTCATCAACATGGCGCACAATCTGCGCGCCCGGGGCGAGGACATCCGGCAGGCGGACTTCGCGGCGTCGTTCCGGCGCGCGGTTGTGGACGCGCTGGTGGAAAAGTCGGTGCGCGCGGCGGTGGATTCCGGCATTGGGCGGCTCGCCGTCTCCGGCGGCGTGGCGGCCAACAGCCTTCTGCGCCGGGAAATTGTGCGGTGCGGCGCGGCGGCGGGGCTCCGGGTCTATGTGCCGCCCCGGAATTTGTGCACCGATAACGCGGTCATGATCGGCGCGGCGGCGTACTATGATGTTTTACGGCGCGGCGCGGCGGGGCTCGACCTCAACGCGCTGCCGTCCATCAGGATGTTCTGAGGATGATGAGATGAAGCTGAAACTGAACGGCAAGGATGTGGAATGCCCGGGCGGCACCACCTATCTGGAGCTCATCAGGGAAAACGGTCTCGCGGAGGGCGCGCTGGGCGTAGCCATCAAGGGGGCCACCATTTCACTGTGCGCGGAAGCGGAGGGCGGCGCGGAGGCGCGCATCGTCACCTACGGCGAGGAGGAAGGCAGGCGCATCTACGAGCGCACGCTGCAATTCGTGCTGCTGGCGGCGGTGAAGCGGGTCATGCCCGACGCGCGGGTGCGCATCGAGCATTCCTTCGGACAGGGCCTGTACGTCTACATCCACGGGCGGATTCTCGCCGGCGCGGAGGTGGACGCCATTCGGGACGCCATGCGCGAGATCATCGCGGCGGACCTGGCCATTACCCGCAGGGACGTCACAAAGGCCGACGCGGTGGAGTATTTCCGTCAGACACAGCAGACCGACAAGCTCCGTCTCATGAAGTACCGCTACTACGAGGATTTCAGCTTCTACCGGCTGGAAGACGTCTATGAGTATTTCTACGGCGAAATGGCGCCCTCCGCCGGGTGCGTTTCGGTGTGCGACCTGAGGCCCTACTACCCCGGCATGGTGCTCATGATGCCCGACAAGGCGGACCCGAGGCGCGTGGCGCCCTTCCGCGACATGCCTAAAATCGCCCGCACCTTCGCCCAGTCCAACGAATGGGCGGAGATTCTGGGCGTCGCCAATGCCGCCGATCTCAACGAGATGGTGGAAAAAAAGCAGCTGCGGGAGTTCATCCGCGTCAACGAAGCGCTGCACGAGAAATCCGTTTCTAAAATTGCCGACCAGTTCAAGGCCTCGGGCGCCCGGGTGGTTTTGATCGCGGGCCCGTCTTCCTCCGGCAAGACCACGTTCGCTCACCGGCTGCTCATCGCGCTCAAGGTGCTGGGCATGAGGCCGGTCAAGGTGTCGTTGGACGACTATTACATCGACCGCGAGAAGGTGCCCGTCGGCCCGGACGGCAGGCGCGACCTCGAAAGGCTCGACATCCTCGACCTGAAGCTCCTGAACGAGCAGCTTCTTCAGCTTCTCAAGGGAGAAACGGTGCGCTTGCCGATCTTCGATTTCCCCTCCGGCACGCGCAGGGCGGAGACCCACGAGATGCGCGTGGATGCCAAGGAACCCATCATCATCGAGGGCATTCACGGCCTGAACGACGAGTTGACCCGGCTCGTGCCCCGGGAGATGAAGTTCAAGATTTACGTTTCCGCGCTCTCGACCCTCAATCTCGACGACCACAACCGCATCCGCACCACGGACGTCCGGTTGCTTCGGCGCATCGTCCGGGACTATCTGTTCCGCGGCACCATGCCGGAGGAGACCATGGCCGCCTGGCCGTCCGTCCGGCGGGGGGAGGAAACCTATATTTTCCCCTATCAGGAGGAAGCGGACGCGATGTTCAATTCGTCGCTGTCCTACGAGATCCCCATCATGAAAAAATACGTGTACCCGATGCTCCGGGCGGTGGGGAGCGACGCGGCGTGCTATACCATGGCGCGCAGGCTCGTCAAGTTCCTCAATTACATCCGCACAGCCGACGTGGAGGACGAGGTGCCGGTCAATTCCATTCTGCGCGAGTTCATCGGAGGCTGCTGCTTTTACAGGGATGAGGACTGAACCATGCGTTATTTCTGGCGGATCTTTTTCATCATTTTCGGCGCGGCGATTGTGCTGGGCGCGGTCACGGTGGCGATGCTCGTGGTTTCCTCCCATCAGGGGGACCTTTACGACGGCCGGGTGAAGACCGCCTTCAATGCAGCGGCCCTCAGCTATGCCCCGGGCGACCCCGCGCGCACGGTCGAGGTGACCTATGCGGGAAGGACATGTACGCTGGACCCGGACGCGTATCGCGTGCTGAGCTTTTACCTGCGGCTCAATGCCACCAAAGCGTTTTTCCCGCGCGCCACGGGCGGCGAGAATATTTCGGTTGTGATCTGTGAGGCGGACGGGCTGGACGCGTACCGCGTCTCCGCCGACGAGGCATACGTCGTGTTCCGCTGCGCCGAAACGACCATGAAGATGACCATCCACGGGCCCGATCTTTGGGAGGATCTGGTGGACGCCGCAACCCGCGAGGCGGACTTGGAGTGAGCCTTTTAAAATGTGGATATTTCGACCTTATTTGCGCACAATAGGTGCGCAAGGAGGAATGAGATCCATGTTTCCACGCAAATCACTCGCAATTACTTTGGCCGTACTGATCGCCGTTTTCATGACGGGCTGCATGAATACCGGCAAGAATCAGGTGGCTACCCCCGCGCCGACCATGATGGCCGCCGCGACCTCGGCCGTTTCCGCGATGCCCTCGACCCTTTCCCAGACCGCCTATGACTGGCAGATGGGCGCGCAGAACGTCGAAAACGCCATCATGCAGCTCTCCGAGGTCTCGGACGCGCGCGTGCTCGTGGCAGGGAATACCGCGCTCGTGGGCGTGAAGTTTGATTCCGCCTACAAGGGCGAGATGACCGACCGCATCCGCGAAATGATCGCCGGCGTCGTCAAACAGGCCGATCCCAATATCCAGACCGTCGCCGTCACCGCCCAGGATAAGGACGTCACCGAAATCTATACCATGTCCGATAAAGTCCGGGCCGGCGAAAAAATGGATACCTTCAATGAGGACATCCTCGCCATCGTCCGCAACGCCACGAC
>JAEYRW010000193.1 GCA_023435435.1 Bacillota bacterium
CCAAGGGGCCAAGGGGCCAAGGGGCCAAGGGGCCAAGGGGCCAAGGGGCCAAGGGGCCAAGGGGTGCGGTTTGCGTACGGCGGATGACTTGACGGCGCAAAAGTCGTGCGCATAACCCATTGGGTCAGGGCCGTCTCGAAGCGATTTGTATTTCAAGGCGCATTTTACGCGTCCGATCCGGAAATACTGCCGTTGGAGGCGACGGATGTGCGCGACAGTCTGGAGGAGCGGGTTGACAAGCTCGCGGGGGTACTCGAGCGGATGCGGCTGGACGAGTATCTCGACTATGTCACAAACCGCAGGCGGATGATCTGGCGGAACCTATTCTACGGCATGGTGCGCGGGGTGGGCTACATGATTGGCTTCACGGTCCTGGGCGCGCTGGTGCTCGTCATTTTGGGCAGAATCGCGTCCGACAACGTCAGCGGGCTGGGAAAATTTGTTGCGGAGGTGCTCGCCGAAGTGGAGGCGTGCAGGCGATGAAATGGACATAAAATCGAAATTCAAGGGCGCGTGGGTCGTGCCCGCCGTGCTTGTCCTCGACAGGCTCACCAAGGCTTGGGCGGCGCGGGATGCGGGCGGTGTGTGGTCGATCATTCCCGGCGTTCTGGGCTTCCGTTACGCGGAGAACACGGGCGCGGCCTTTTCCATATTCAGCGGGATCACGCAGATCATCGCGGTACTGACCGCGCTTTTGATCGCGGGGGTGTCGCTGTATCTGTTTTTGGGCAAATCCATTCCCCGCGCGGCGCGCTACGGGCTTTGGCTTGTGGTGGCGGGGGGACTTGGAAACCTCTATGACCGCGTTTTCTACGGCTACGTGGTGGATTTTTTTGATTTTCTGTTCGTCAGCTTCGCCATCTTCAATGTCGCCGACATCTGCGTGACGTGCGGTGCCGCGCTCGCCATCGCGAGCTTCCTCTGGCAGGACGCGCGGAAGGGAGGGAAGGATGCCCCAAAGAATTGAGTTTGTGGCGCCCCGCCCTGATCGACTGGACGTGCTTTTGTCGGAACAGACGGACATCACCCGCTCCCGCGCGGCGGCGCTCATCCGGGAAGGCCGCGCGACGGTGTCGGGGGAAATTCCCCCAAAGGCGGGCCATAAGGTGCGCGCGGGGGAACCGGTGGTCCTGGAGATTCCCGATCCCGCTCCCGCCCGGGCAGAAGCGCAAAACATCGCCATTGAGGTGCTCTATCAGGACGAGGATCTGGCGGTGGTCCTGAAGCCCGCGGGCATGGTCGCCCATCCCGCGGCGGGGAATCCGGACGGCACCCTCGTGAACGCGCTTCTCGCGCGGCTCGACAGCCTCTCCGGCATCGGCGGGGAACTGCGTCCCGGGCTCGTCCACCGGATCGACAGGGACACCTCGGGCCTGCTTCTCGTCGCCAAGAACGACCGCGCCCACGTATTTCTTTCGGAACAGATCGCCGCGCACACCGTGGAGCGCGCCTACTGGGCCATCGTGGAGGGCGGCATGCGGGAGGATGCGGGCTTTGTGGAAGGCCCCATCGGGCGGCATCCGGCGGACCGCAAGAAGATGGCCATTGTCCCGACGGGCCGCCCGGCGCGCACCAACTGGCGGGTGGCGGAACGCCTGCGGGGCGCGACGCTGCTTGAATTAAGGCTCACCACGGGCCGCACCCATCAAATCCGGGTACATATGGCCTCCATCGGCCATCCCGTGCTGGGCGATCCAACCTATGGCCACAAGAACCCGCCCTTCGCGGTGAAGGGGGGGCAACTTCTGCACGCCTGGAAGCTCGGCTTTGTGCACCCCACCACCGGCGAGCATATGCTCTTTACGGCGCCCCCGGAGCCGCGCTTTTTCGACTGGTACCACAAATTAGGAGGAACAACGGATGGGATATTCGCTTGACGGAAGCTGGCTTCTCAGGTATCATCCCGAAGAAAAGGACATGCCGGACATGGAGAGCTGGCCCGCGATCCCCGCGGCAGTGCCCGGGAACGCGGAGCTCGACCTGTTCCACGCGGGCGTGGAGGGCGATCCCTTCTACGCAGAGAACATCTACGACTATCGGAAGTACGAGTTTTACCGCTTCGTCTACGAGCGGACGTTCGATCTTCCCGCGCTGGGGGCGGAAAAGCCCGTCCTCGTGTTCGAGGGCCTCAATACATACGCGGACGTTTTCGTGAACGGGAAAAAAGTGGGCCATGCCGAAAACATGCTGGTGGCCCAGTCCTTTGATGTTTCCGGGATACTGAAGGCGGGCGAAAACGCAATCCGCGTGGTCATTTATTCAGCCGCCAACATCGCCCGGGAGAAGGACTACCCCGTCAGCCTTTCCGGCGGCGAGAACAGCGACGAATACACCCGCCAGCGCAAGCCCCCCCACAGCTTCGGCTGGGACATCATGCCGCGCTTCCCGTCCGCCGGCATGTGGCGCGGCGTGTCCATCGAGTTCGAGAAACCCACGCGCCTCACCCAGGTTTATTACGCCACGCTGCGCGCGGACGAAAAGCGCGCGGAGCTTGTCTACAAGTACCGCTTTGCCACCGACGCGCAGACCCTGGACGGATTTCAGATTCGCGTGACGGTGGGGGAGACGGCGGTCACGAAAAACGCGTTCTTCATCAGCGGCGAGGGAACCGTTTCCATTGAGAACCCCCGGCTCTGGTGGCCGCGCGGTTACGGCGCGCAGGCGCTATACGATGTGAAGACGGAGCTTTTGCATGACGGCGACGTGGTGGACGAAAGGGTCGAGCGGATCGGCGTGCGCGTCATCGCAATCGACCATAAGATGCTGCCCGGCGACGCGGGCGAGTTCCTCATCAGGGTAAACGGCTGTCCCATCCTCGCCAAGGGCTCCAACTGGGTGCCCCTCGACGCCATGCACAGCCGGGACGCCGAACGGTATGACCGGGCGCTGGCGCTCTTTTACGAGGCCGGCTGCAACATCGCCCGCTGCTGGGGCGGCAACGTCTACGAGGATCACCGGTTCTACGATCTTTGCGACGCGTACGGCATCCTCGTCTGGCAGGATTTTACAATGGCCTGCGCCGTCTATCCCCAGGACCGGGAATTTTTGGATATCATGGAAGACGAGGCGACCCGGGTGATCCGCAAGCTGCGCAACCATCCCTCGATTCTTCTCTGGGCGGGGGACAACGAGGTGGACGAGGGTTACGTCGGGCACGGGTACGCGCCCATCGGGAACCGTTACAATGCCGTGACCCGGGAGGCGCTGCCCCGGGCGGTGCGGCTGAACGATCCGTTCCGCATGTTCCTGCCGTCCTCTCCCTACATCGATTTCGACGTCCCGCGCTACGAGGTGCCCGAACAGCACAACTGGGGCGCGCGCGCGTACTTCAAGGACGACTTTTACAAGCACTCGAACGCGCACTTCATCAGCGAGTGCGGCTATCACGGCTGCCCCGCGCCGGAATCGCTGGCGAAATTCATTCCGGCGGACAAGCTCTGGCCCTACGCGAACGCCGTTTGGGACACCCACAATACGGACTATATACCAAAGGGCGGGCGCGGCTACAACCGCAACCAGCTCATGGCGGATCAGGTGCGGATCATGTTCGGTTCCGTGCCCGACAATCTTGAGGCGTTTTCAGTCCTTTCCCAAATCGTGCAGGCGGAGGCGAAGAAATTCTTCATTGAACGCACGCGCATCCGCAAGTGGCGGCGCACGGGCATCATCTGGTGGAACATGCTCGACGGCTGGCCGCAGATTTCCGATGCCATCGTCGATTACTACTTCGTGAAAAAGCGCGCCTTTTCCTACATCAGGCGCGTGCAGGAGCCGGTCTGCGTGATGCTGGACGAGCTCTCCGACTGGGGCCACGCCGTGATCCTCGGAAACGACGGCCGCGAAAGCGCGGACGTTTCCTACACGCTCACCGACGCGGACACCGGCGAGGTGCTCCTCTCCGGGCGCGCCCACTCCCCCGCCAACGAGAACGTCGGCCTCGGCGCCCTCCGCGTGCTCGCGGGCGAACAAAGGCTCATCCTCATCCGCTGGGAGATCGGCGGCAAGGCGTACTTCAACCACTACATCACCGGCTATCCTCACTTCGACGCGGCCCGCATGATGCGCTGGGCGGCAAGGATCGACGCGGGGGCGTGACGAGAAGCAGGGGGCGGGGCACCCTGTCCCCCGCCAAAGGGACACCGCCCCTTTGAAAGCCCAGACTGTTTTTGGATCAATGCCGGATCGTCCGTCGGCGGCGCGGGGCCCAAACCC
>JAEYRW010000195.1 GCA_023435435.1 Bacillota bacterium
GGTCTGAAACGCCACTCGAATACCGCCACCGTCCCTGCACCGCCGCGCCGTTTTTTTTCGGTTGTTGGCGCGGGCCTGTGTGGCGGGCTGTGCGGGCGTCTGCGCGCCCACGGGGCCGTACCGCTTCCGGCCGGATGCCGCGCGGGGAAATCCGTCCCCGGCGCACCGCCGTCCGCGAAATGCGTCCTTGGAAACCAAAGCGCCGGGAGCCGAGGCCCCCGGCGACGGTTTGTGCCGTTTATTCCGCTCCGGTGGCGGTGAGCATATACAGCTCCTTGTAGCCCGCGTAGTCAGAGCAGTTCATCGGCGGGGTGTTGGTGCCGTCATCGGCGCTGGCGAATCCGGTCCAATACTTCGCATAGGTGGTATGGAAGTTCTGCGGACGATACATCAGCGGAACGGTGGGCAGGTTCTGGAGGTAGATGGTGTCGATGTCGGTGTAGATTTCCTTGAGCGTCTCCATGTCGGACTCGGCGGCCGCCTCGTCGATCAGGGCGTCAAGGTCCGCGTTGGAGTAACGGCCATAGTTGCTGGGCGTGTACTCGCCGGCGGGGTTCTTGGTGTAGAGGATGTTATAGGCCCAGTTCCAGGGGTTCGCGACGGAACCGCCGGGCTGCGGGGAGGTCATGAGGATGTCGAAGGTGCCCATGTCGCGGTCGTTGGACCACACGGAGGACTCGGGGAAGTAGGTGACGATGTTGAGACCGATGGCCTTGGCGGACTCGCAAAGAATCTCAAGGCTCATGTTCCAGTCGGACCAGCCGTCCGGGCACTCGGCCTTCCACTCGATTTTGCTGCCGTCGGGCATCTCGCGCATTCCGTCGCCGTCGACGTCGGCATAGCCGGCCTCGTCAAGCAGGGCGTTGGCGGCCGCGACGTTGCCGTCCAGATCCGTGGTATCCCAACGCAGAGCCATGTACTCCTCGTTGGTCTCGTCCAGATACTGGCCGTAGATGTAGGTGTTGAACAGGGAGGGAACGATGGGCTGGGTGTAGCCCGACATGGCGTTGGTGCCGATGGCCTCAAAGTCAAGGCAGAGCGCAATGGACTTGCGAACCGCGTAATCGGAGAGACCCGGCGCGCTCATGTTGAAGATGAGGGACGGGATGGAGTAGCCCAGGTGATAGGGATAGGTGTCGAAGTAGGTGTGGACCAGCGTGTTGCCGTCCGCATCCTTCATGGAATCGATCAGCTCCCACACGGAGGGCATGAACTGCTGGGAGACGTCCACTTCGCCGTTCTGGAACGCGAGGTTGCCCGCGGCGTTGTCGGAATAGATGGAGTGCTGCAGGTACTTGGGCGCCGCGAGCTTGCCAAACATGGAAGCATCCTGGCCCCAGTAGCTGTCGTCGCGGATGCAGACGATGCGGGTGTCGTCATAGTAGTAAACCTTGTAGGCGCCGGAGGAGACGAGATAATAATCGCCCGCGTCCGAGGTGCCCACGGAGGTCTGGGTGAGGCTGTCGGTAAACAGCGCGTAGATGGCGGAGGCGTCGTTGTTCTCGGCCTCGAAGATGGGCGCCCAGATGTGCTCGGGCACGATGGAGGTGGAGCCGAGGAACTGGGGCAGCTTGTACAGGTTGTAGGGCTCGGAGACGATGGTGAAGCGGACGGTGTAATCGTCCACCTTCTCGACCTTCTCAACCCAGGTCCAGAAGTCGGACCATGTGGTGGAAATGGTCTTGGCGGACTCGAAGGTCCACACCACGTCGTCCGCGGTCAGCGCGACGCCGTCATTCCAATGGGCGGCGGGCTTGATCTTGACGACTGCGTTGTACTCGTCTTCCCAGGTGATGGGGCCGTCGGCAAGCAGCGGCTCATTCTCGTTGGTCAGGACGTTGTACATGTAAAGGGTCTCGTACATGAGCTCGCGGTTGCCGTTGTTCGGCCAAGCCATGCCTGCTGTGTTGTAGATGTTGTAGTTGGTCACCGAGCCCCACTGGTTGCCAGCGAAGGTCAACGTTTCGTTGCGCGGGATGTCGATTTGCGCTGCGAAGGCCGACGCGGGAATCGCCAGTGCCAGCACCACGAGGAGCACCAACAGTTTCTTCATTGTGTTTTTCCCTCCCGATTTTTTTGGGCAATGCCCATTCACGCGCCCGCGGCATCCGACGCCCGCTTGCGCGATTCTTCTAGTATTATAATACGAACATTCAAAGTCTGTCAACTGGGATTTAACAGAAAACGTGCAAAATGTGCAATTAATAGAAACATCAGGCCAAAATACTATAAAAAACGTTTTAAAAAGACGCGTGTCCCCTGTGCACCATCCATAAAACAGTAAACCTGGCGCGCTGCCGGTTTGCCCTGCTTTTTCCCCAAACTTTGGCACCTTCTATGTAAATGTGGCATTAAAACGGCTGAATATTTGAGATAAAATGCAGAAGCGCGCGAAACCGCGCGCCCACTGTTTTTTATGCGTTTTTCACAATTGACCGCATGAGCGAAAGCGCGCGCGGCATGTCCGTCTCGTCGTAGATGCCGTGGAGAACCATGTCGCCCTCGAAGCCCAGCGCCTCGAGGCGTTCGAGCATGTAGGGGAAATCCACGATGCCCAGCCCCGTCCCGCAGAAGTCGATGTCCGCGCCCGCGCGGATGTCCTTGCCGTGGGCAAGCACGACGTCCTTCCCGAAATTCAAGAACGCGTCGTCCAGAACCGCGCGCACGTTTTCGGGCCTGGCCGCACCCGGCAGAAACACGTTGGCCGGATCGAGCACGACCTTAAGGTTTTGAGAGCCCATCTCGTCCATGAGCCGCCTGGCCCGCGCCGGGGTGCGGACGGTGTTGGACGCCTCCGTTTCGATGAGAAGTGTCACGCCCATTTTTTCCGCGTGGGGCAGGATTATGCCCATGCCCGCCGCCATGTCGCGCCACGCCGCCTCGGACTCGTTGTCCGGATGCCTCTTCCAGAGGGACGCCCGGCTGCGCGAGCCGGTGCAGAGTGTGATGTAGGGAACGCCCATTTCCGCCGCCGCGTCGATGAGCTTAAGAAACCTGCGGGCGCCTTCCTCCCGGATCTCCTTGTCCGGATGCGCCATGTTATAGGTACCGTTGAGCGCGACGATGCCGAGGTTGTGCGCCTTGGCACATTCCGCCACCCGGGCCGGCAGGCCCGACGGAATCTCCGCCGGAATCTCGATGGATTCGGATTCGACGAAGTCCGATTCCGCAATGGAGGCGAGGGCGAACTGGACGCAGTCGAAGCCCATGCCCGCAATGGCGCAAAACAGCCCGTCCATGTCCCGGGGCTTGAAATCAGTGGTACAAACGCCGATCTTCATCTATATCTCCTCCGCCTTCACGCGCACGGCCATGGTGACGGATTCGCCGGGCGCCAGCGTCCGCAGCGTCCCACCCCTGCGCGCCGCCGCGCGGCCGTCCGGATCGTTGGTGCCTGGCTCGAGACCCATCACGTAGTCGCGCACGCCCATCATCTTCCACTGGGTCATTTGGGTGAGGACGCCCACGTCGAAGCACAGCTCCGCCGCCACCTTCCGCTTGGGATTCTCCACCCGCGCCCGGGCCGTCCCGTCAAAGAAGTGAAAGTAGCACTGCTCCTCAAAGCCCGGCGTGGGCGGGAGCGCCCGGTTCCAAGTCGCCAAATCCTCCGCCGCGCGGGCGTTCCGGGGCACCACCTTTGCAGAGTTGACGGAAATGACCGCGTCCTCGTCCAGCAGCGGATAGCCGAAGTTCATGTGGTAGAGAACCATCAGCGGGGAAACGCGGTCGCCGAAGTTGGTCACCGTGTCGGTGATGGTAAATTCGCTCTTTCCCACGGGGGCCGCGATTCTGCGGTCCAGCCGAAGTTTGTCCGAGAACTGGACCGCCTGATAGACGCTCCCGCGCACCACGATTTCGCCGTCCTCCACGTAAGCCGCCACCTCCTCGGCGGGCGTCCCGCCGATGGGGCCGTGCAGGCCCAGCGCCTCCGCCCCGTCCATGGACGCGGCGCCCATGTGGGTAAGCCCGCAGGTGGTGAGAAAGCCGCCGGTGAAGGCGTCGAGAAAGCCGTTGCCGTTTTTGTCGAAATAGGCCGGCGCCACGTAGCCCGACGCGGAAAAATAGCCGAGATTGACGCCCTTAAAGGAGAGCCTGTACACGTCAAGGCAGCGGTCCGCCGCCAGCGTCATGGAAAGCCCGCCGCCCGTTACCACCTCGAAAAGCCGCATGCCGTCGCCGCGCCCGCCCACGAGCCGATGCTCCTCGACGCCGAAAAGCTGGCCGTCGCGGCCGATGTAGGGATTGAACATGGAAAAACCGCCTCCATTCCTGTAAAGGTATGGTAAGCGGTTTTTCGCGCGTTGTCAATAGCCCCGGCGTCAGTCCTCCTTGGAATCCTTGGTGAACTTCGCGAGCAGCAGGCACAGGGCGTAAATGAGGAACATGACCACGAAGATGCCCAGCATACCCTTGCCCATGACCTCGAGGGTGGGAACGAGATTGTCGCCGTTAAACCAGTTCATGCGTAATCCTCCTTTGGCCGCGTTAATGGAGCAGCGGGCCCACAAAGGCCATAATCATGCCGCCCGCGATGACGGACGCGATCTGCCCGGAAACATTGACCCCCGCCGCGTGCATGAGCAGGAAGTTTTCCGGGTCCTCCTTGAGGCCCATCTTGTGAACCACCCGGGAGGACATGGGGAACGCGGAAATGCCCGCCGCGCCGATCATGGGGTTGATCTTCTCCTTAAGGAAGAGGTTCAGAAGCTTTGCAAACAGCACGCCGCCGATGGTATCGAACACGAACGCGATGAGGCCCAGTCCCAGGATCATGAGCGTCTGACCCTGCACGAAGCTCTCCGCGTTCATCTTGAAGGCCACCGTAAGGCCCAGAAGCAAAGAGATGAGCTTGGCCAGCACGTTCTGCGCGGCGTCCGAAAGCGAGTTGAGCACCGTGCACTCCCGCAGCAGGTTTCCAAACATGAGGAAGCCCACCAGCGCCGCCGAGGCCGGGGCGATGACGCCCGCGATGACCGTGACGATGATGGGGAACAGGATGCGCGTGGTGCGCGTCACCTTCTTGGGGTTGTAAGGCATGCGGATGAGCCGTTCCTTGCGGGTGGTGACGAGCCTGATGCACGGGGGCTGGATGATGGGCACCAGCGCCATGTAGGAATACGCGGCGACCATGATGGGCCCGAGATAGTCGGACTTGAACTGGGTGGCCACAAGAATCGAGGTGGGGCCGTCCGCCGCGCCGATGACGCCGATGGCGCCCGCATCCTTGAGGTCAAAACCGAACACGTACGCGGCGAGCCAGAATGTGAAGAAGATGCCGAACTGCGCCGCCGCGCCGAACAGCAGGAGCCGGGGGTTCGAAAGCAGCGGTCCAAAGTCGATCATCGCCCCGATGCCGATGAACAGAAGCAGCGGGAACAGCTCGTTGGCGATGCCCGCGTCAAACAGTTCCTCGATGACGCTTGCGACGCCCTCGATGCCCGCGCCCGGCATGGGCAGATTCATCAGGATCGCGCCAAAGCCCATGGGCAGAAGAAGTGTCGGCTCCATGTCCTTTTTGATGGCAAGGTAGATGAGCGCGCCGCCGATCACCCACATGACCAGCATCTGCCACGTCAAGGATTGGAAACCCTGGAGCAATTCGTTCATTTTCCGGGAGCCCTCCGTTGTCACAAATTGAGGAAAGTATAACACGCGCCGCGCATGGTTTCAACGGATATGAGGTAAAGCCGCACGCCTTGCGGGACATGAATCCATTGTGTATAATAATTCCCGAAGGGGGCGAGGAGATGCTCAGAATTCTGGCGGGGCGCGCCCGGGGCATGCAGGCGCGGTTGGTTCGCGAGGCCGGGCGGCTTCTGGGCGCGGGTGAGGTCTATGTGGTGGTGCCCAAGCAGCTCACCCTGGAAACGGAGCTCCTTCTGATCCGCGCGCTGGAGCCCGCGGGCTCGTTCCGGCTGCGGGTGCTTTCCCCCGAGCGGCTGTGCGCCCATATCTTCGAGTCGGCGGGGCATCCCGCGTTTCAGCGGGTGGACGACCGGGGGCGGGTGATGCTCGCCCGGCGCGCGGTGAAATCCTGCGCGGGCGAATTGAAGGCCTATGCCCGGGCGGGGGAGCGGCGCGGCTTCCCGGCCAGGGTCGCCAAGGAGCTGGAAGCCCTCCGGCAGGCGGGACTTTCCCCCGACGATGTGCGCGCGCTGGCGGACGGCGAGACGGGCCTTTTCGCGGCGAAGCTTTCGGACCTTGCGAAAATCCTCGAGGCATATGAGGCCGCGCTGGCGGGCCGTTCTTTGGACGGCGAGGCGGAGTTTCTGGACGCCGCCGCCCGGGCCGGAAAATCTGAGGCGGCGAAGGCGGCCGGAATTCTGGTGTACGGCTTCGACGTGATGCCCCGGCCCCTGCACGCGCTCATCGCCGCGCTTTCCGCGGCGTGTGACGTGGCGGTGCTCTTTGCCGCCGATCCCGACCCCGAGGCCCCCGACGCCGACGCCTTTTTGCCCGTTCTGCATTCCGTCGGGCGGCTGATGAAGGAAGCAAAGCTCGCGGGCGCGCCCGTTCAGCGGGAGACGGTTCCGGCGGAAGGCATCGCGCCCCGGGGCATCGCCCACCTTGAAAAAAACCTGTTCGCCGCGCGGCCCGAAATCCTGGACGGCGCGCCGGTGGGCGTGCGGCTTTTAAGCCTCAAGGATCCCCAGGCCGAGGCGCTCTACGCCGCGAGCCGCTGCCGGGAACTGGCGGAAGCGGGCGCGCGCTGGTCGGACATCCTCGTGGTCTGCCCCGACGTGGGGGAATACGCGGGGCCGCTCGAGGACGCGTTCGCCGCGTTTTCCATTCCGATCTTTTTGTCCTCCAGCCGCCCGGCCTCCCGGCACGCGCTGGCGGAGGCGCTTCTGTCCGCGCTGGCGCTCATTTCCAAGGGCGATCGCACCGAGGACGCGCTGGCGCTTCTGCGCACGGGTTACGCGGGGGTAACCGGCGACGAGGCCGACCGGCTGGCCAATTACCTGTTCAAATACGCGCCCCGGGGACGGGCGTTGCAAAACCCCTTTGTCCGGGGCGGCGACGAGGCCGAAGCAGCGGAGCCCTTCCGGGAAAAGCTCATAATGCCGGTAAACGCGCTGCGCGCCCGGCTCCGGGAAGCAAAGACGCTCAAGGCACAGCTTGCGGCGCTGTTTTCGTACCTCACCGACATCGGCGCGTACGAAGAGAGCCTCGCGCGGCAGAAGGCGCTCACCGACGCAAACCTTTTCCGGCTGGCGGGGGAGGAGTCCCAGGTCTGGAACCGCATCGTCCTCTGCCTGGATCAGGCGGCGTCCCTCATGGGCGAAGGACGGCTGCCCGTCCGGGAAATCGCGGCGCTTCTGCGCGAATCCCTGGACGCGGCCGTCATTAAGCCGCTGCCCCAGTCGGGCGACGCGGTATACGCGCAGTCGGCGGATCGGGCGGTGTCCCGTCCCGCGCGCTGCGTCATTCTGATGGGACTCGTGGACCGGATCGATTCCGGATCGGACGGCCTTTTGAGCGACTATCAGCTCACCCGGCTCTCCCGTGCCGCCGGGCGGTATTTGGGCGCCGACGGCGGCGAACGGGCGCTCATGCGCCGCTATTCCATGAAATCCGCGCTGGCCGCGGCGCGGGAGGCGATGGACTTCACCTATCCTCTTTCGGGCGCGGACGGCTCCGCCCAGCGGCCCGCCGCCCTCATCGGAGATTTGAAGCGGCTTTTGCCGGCTCTTCATGAGGAGGGCGGCGCGGCGGAGCCCTTCGACCGGCTTGCGGCCCCGGGCGCGGCGCTGCGGGCCGTGGGCGCGCGGCTTGCCGAACCTGGGAGCGTGCGGGCGCTTTCCACACTGACCCGGACGCCGGGCAGGCAGGTCAGGCGGCTGCTGTCCGCGTTTGACGCTTCGGCCGCGGCGGAACAGCTGCGCCCCGAGACGGCAAAGCGCATCTACGGGGTGCTGTCGGAGGCGTCGGTGACGCGTCTCGAGGCGTTCGGACGCTGTCCTTTTTTCCACTTCATGCGCTACGCGCTCTCCCCCGAGAAGGTGGAACCCTTCGAACTTACCGTGCGGGACGAGGGCGGTTTCTTTCACGACGCGGTGCGCGGCTTTTTGGAGGAAACCCGGGCGGACATCGCGAAAATGGCGCCCGCCGAAGCCCAGACGGTGATGGACGAGGTGTCGGACATACTGCTCGAACGGATGGAGGCGGGGGAGAAGTTCGACTCCGCCGTGCGCCTGGCCGAACGGCGGCGGCTCAAGGCCACCGCCCGGGCAGCCGCCGAGGCCCTGGTCCGCCAACTCGCGGGCAGCCGGTTCGCGCCGGTGGAGCTTGAGCTTTCCTTCGGAAAGGGGGACGGCGCGGCGCTTCAGCTGAAAACGGCGGAAGGGCCCTGCGCGCTGGAGGGCCGCATCGACCGGGTGGACGAATATGTGGCGCCGACGGAGGGCTTTCTGCGGGTGATCGACTACAAGCGCGGCAACACGGAGCTTCGGCTGTGCGAGGCGTATTACGGCCTCCAGCTTCAGCTCATCGCCTACCTTGCCGCCGCCATGAACCGCCGGGGGGAAGCGGGCGCGGGGGTCTATTACTTCAAAATCGACGAGGGCATCGTTCCCGACCAGTCCACGGACGCGGCAACCATCGAGGAAAAGCGCCGGGCGTCCATGAAGCTCAGCGGGCTCACCACCACGGACATGGACGTCATCGCGGCCATGTCTCCCGCGCCGGAGGACATCATTTCCATCCGGATCAACAAGGACGGCTCCATTTCCCGCACGTCGGCGGTGGCCGATCCGTTGGGCATGCGGCTCATCATCAACCGGGTGCTCAAAAACGCCGCCCGCCACGTGGACGGCATCCGGGCGGGGGATGCCGCCGCCGCCCCGGCGCGCACCAAAAAGAGAAACCCTTGCACCTACTGCGATTACCGGCGCGGCTGTCTGTTCGACGAATCCCTGGATGCCACCAAGGTGCGCAGGGTGGAGGAAATATCCAACGCGGAAGTCATGGACCGCCTCCTGAAGGAGGCGGCGGAAGAAGGGGATATATAGATGAAGTTTTCGAAACTGACGGCGTATCTGGATTCACTGGAGGCGCGGAACATTCCCGCCCGGGACTTCATGGTGACGGTGGACGGGGAGACGGTTTTTCGGCACTTTTCCGGCGCGCGGGACGAGGCCGGCTCGGTTCCCATGGATGGGCGGGAGGCGTACTGGGTCTATTCCATGACCAAGCCCCTCACCATGGCGTGCGCGCTCAAACTCATGGAGGCGGGAAAGCTCCGGTTGGACGACCCCGTGTGCGAATTCATCCCGGCGTTTTCCAAATACCCGTCGATGACAATCGAGCACCTCATGAGCATGCGCGGCGGGTTGGATTACGACCTAAACGCCCCGGCCATCCGCGCCTGCGGCCCGGACGCGGACACGAAAACCGTGGTCGCGGCGCTGGCCGAAAAACCGCTTTCCTTCGCGCCGGGCACGGATTTCCAGTACAGCCTGTGCCACGACGTGGCGGCAGGGGTAATCGAGGCGGCTTCCGGCATGACGCTGGGCGCGTACATGAAAAAAACGCTCTTCGATCCCCTGGGGATGAAGAACTCCGGCTTTGCGCCCACGGCCTATCATACGGAAAACCTCTGCGCCCACTACCAGCTGGACGAGGCGCAGAAAAAACGCATTCCCCTCGCCCGGCTCTCGAATCCCTACCGGCTGACGGACCGCTACGAGAGCGGCGGCGCGGGTCTTCTGACCACCGCGGAAGATTACATGCGCTTCGCAGCAGCAGTCGCGTGCGGGAAGCTCCTCGCGCCCGAAACCGTGGACCTGTGGCGGTCGCGGGTCTTGACGGGAAAGGCCAAGGCATCCTTCGACCTGTTGGGGCGGCTGGGCTACAACTACGCCCTGGGCGTGCGCGTGCTGGTGGACCCCGCCTATTCCAAAGGCCCCGCCGGCGAGTTCGGCTGGGACGGCGCGGCGGGGGCATACGTGATCATGGACCCGAAAAACCGCCTCGCCGCGGTCTATTGCCAGCATGTACGGGGCATGGGCTACGTCTACAGTGAGATCCATCCGGCGCTCCGGGACATGATGTACGAGGCGGTCCTCGGCTGATTCACAAAATCCGCGCCAGCTCGAACAGGTCTCCCACAGCCTCAGGCCAGGGAGAATCGACACCCCGGGCCATGTGGACGGTGCGCATGCCGAGCGCCCGGGCAGCCTCCAGGTTGTCGATCCGGTCGTCTATGAAGCAGCAATCCGCGCGCTCCAGCTCATTGCGGGCAAGGAGCGCAAGGTAGATGGCCGGATCGGGCTTGGCGGACCCCACATCGGTGGAAATGAGCGCGTCGTCAAACAGCTCCAGAAGCCCGGCATTGCGCAGCACGCGCCTGAGCGAGGGCATGGCGTTGGACAAAAGGTATACGGCCCGCGTCCGGCGCAGGTTTTCAATGCCCGCGCGGGTGTCGTCGTAAAAGTCGTAACGGGCGTCGTTTTCGGTCATGTCCCGGGCCAGGGCATCCGCCTCCCAGTCGGTAAGCGTCCAGGAGAGCCTTTTGGCCAGGTCGAGAAAATAGTTGCGTCGGACGGCGAATTCCACGGTCTCGTCCGGGATGGGCAGGGACTCGTCTCCGTACACGGCGGAAGCCGCCTCCATGGCGGCGGCGATTGCTTCCGGGGTGACGGCCGAAAGCCGCCGCGGGCCGATGATTTCCTCGAAGCGCACGGTGGTTCGCCAGCTTCCCATGCGCGGCAGGCAGATCACGCCGCCCGCGTCCAGAATCACATGCTCGGTCATCCGTCTTCTCCTTGCGGGATTTTTCACCATTATAGCATATCCCCCGCGCCCCACACAACGGCGCGTCCTTTTTTGCCGACATTTGATGATTTCCGTTGTTTGTTAAGTTGTGCAGGTTGTCGCATGCAATGGTGCCCCTTTCTGGAATATGCACGATTCTCACAAAAAGAGGGTGTCAAAATTGCGCGCATAGGTTTCAACAGGGCGGCTGAAAAGAGATGAAACGCCGCACATCCAATGAAAATTAAGTTAAAAACTTTCGACAGGAGAATTGACCATAAAATCTCACTCCATAATTTACAATTTCCGCACAAAAAACGGATTGACTTTGCGTCCCCCTGGGTTATAATGACAGCGTTGGCAGACAACGAGGCTTTGGAAAGGACTGATGGATATGAACCAAACGACTCACGTCATGCTGCGCTTGCTCTCCGACGATGCGGGACTCGGCGCACCCGTCGAGACGCGGTATGATCCCACAAGGCGCGCGCGGAAGAAACTGGCCGCCACGCTGGGCGCGCTCGCGACAACACTTTCATTGGTCGCGGCCGCGCTGGTCGCCCACCTGAACTGATTCGATCAACGGAAGCGTCCAAAGGACGCATATAGGAGGAAAAAATATGTTTGATTTCATGCACGATGTGAACGCAGCGACGTTCGCAAACAGCGAGCCCGCGACGCTCTACGCCGCCGCCCGCGCCGTCTACGGCTACAAGGAAATGCTCAACATGGAGCCCGCCCCCTTCGACTACGTGCCGCGCCGCGTCCCCCGCAAGGGCCTGACGTCGCTCAAGGAGCTCTTCTTCCGGCACAGAACGCCCCGCACCCCCTCTTACCGCGCGCCCCGCAGGGCCGTGGCCAACGGCTGAGAATGAGGCGGTCCTGTGAGGCGTCGCCCCACCCGCGTCTCCCTCTTTCCACCGGGTCTTGAGGGCGCGCGGGCCAACGGGGAACCCCGAACCACGCGGCGCAAGCCGCACACAATGTGATGTCTGCTGAAACTCGGCCTCGCCCACGCGAGGTCGTTTCATTTTGCAAGGCTCACGCATGAACACACGTCGGCCCCGTTTGATTTTTCCGTGCTTTTGGCCCGCTCTAATTTCATTCCACTTTTTTGCAGCGAAATGCACAAAGAATGAAGCCCTTCGGCGTTCAAAGTTAACGGGCAGTTAGAACATTCAGACAGCAGAATGGTCCATCGAATCTCTATTTTGAATTTACCGGATTCAAACATTTTTCCTATTTACTTACTCGGATTTCCGGTTATACTATAGGCGTCGGGCAGGAAACCCGGCAGAGAAAACAAGGAGGGAAAGACCATGAGGAACAATTTCTACGAAGTCTCGCGCACCGTGTACGGCAAGGAAGTTTCCAACATGCAGCCCGTCGCGTTCGACTACGTGCCGCAGAAGAAGCGTCACGGCAAGACCGGCACCATCGACAACTCCGCCTCCTGCGTCGGCGAAAATTGCCCCACCCGCGGAAACCGGCTCTTCACCCGCACGGCTGTCCAGAACGGCTGACGGGCGACAGGAGCCGCCCCCGGCGGCAATCAGCGATCTGTGAGGCGGCCCTCAAAAGAGGGGTCGCCCCTTTTCATATACGCAAACCAGAAAGGATGATTTCAATGAAGCGCGTTCTCATGAACGATATTCTCGGCCCGGTGGAGCCCTTCGAACTGTTCCCCCGCAAAAAGCACACGCTCCCCGCGTGGATCAGGGCACTTTTCCACAGAACCCCCCGCGCGCGCCTGGCTTACGTCCGGACGGCGGTCGCAAAATATTAACCCGCGATTCCCTTGACTTGGAGTGAACTCCAGATGGTATCATCGAACCAGTGAAAGGAAGTGTGATCTATGTTTCAGAGAATGATGATGACGGATGTCGGCCTGGACCTGCGGGCGTTCGACGTGTTCGGCCGCAGAAAGGGCCGGCTTGCCGGAGCGGTGCGGGCGTTGCTGTCAAGGCGCCAGCACCGGCCGCACGCAGCCCAATGCGTATGCGCGCCCTGTCAGGCCCGCTGAAGACAAAGACGCCCCGACGCGCGGTCGGGGCTGTTTTTTATTGCCGACTCCGTTACCCACTTATAGGCGATGGCATCCACCTGGAAGCTTCTCTTCCCGTCATGATCCCGCTCGAATGATTTTCTGACAGGATACTTCCCGTGAAACCGCTCCTTGATGACCTTTTCCATGATTGGGATGTCGCGGATATCGCCGAACAGGGCATCCATCTTCACGACGGATTCCAAAGTCAGCCCCACGAAGTGAAGCCTGTCCTCCATTTGGTCGAACGCCTTGTTAATCTGCTCCTCGATGGGCAACTCCATGCCTGCCGCGCAGTAGCCGACAAAAACGAAATCCCCAGCTTTGATGATTCCGGAATGGGCCCACTCCTCATTCACATCATACCTCTCAATTTCAGCCAAAGCGGTTCCTCCCTCTTTCTCTGTTTGCCCGTTCTCAAAAAAGATACACCATAATCCACACAAATACAAGCGCCCCGGCTCGCATCGCAAGCCGGGGCGCCTTTTTTCATTTTCTCAGTCGTCGTAGATGGTGACGGTCATTCCCGCGGCGCAGTTGTCGTAGATCCACTTGGCGTCCTCCACCTGAAGCCGGATGCAGCCGTGGGACGCGCGGGAACCCAGGTTGCGCACGGAGCTGGACGTCGGGTCGCCGCCCTTCTCCTTATACAGGACGGAATGGAAGAAGTAGCCGCCGGTGATGACGAAGGCATAGCGCGCCCAGACGTAGGAATCCTCAAAATAGTACCACTCGCCGTTCCTTCCGCTGGCCTGGTAAGTGCCAAGGATGGTGGGGTTTTCCGTGGTGCCGGTGGAACAGACGAAGGTGTGCACCAGCGCGGTGTAGCCTGAACCCGTCCACTTGTAGATGTAGACGCGCTGATCCTTGATGGAAACCTTGGCCATGTACATGGAAACATACTGGTCGGAGGAGAGCGCGTTGTTGGAAAACAGTTTTTTGCCGGTGGTCTCGTCGAGAACGCCCGTGGCGTCCAGCCCGTTTCGCTCCTGGAAATACGCCAGGGCCACCTCGGTATGCTCGCCGAATCCGCCGTCGACGCCCGCCGCGATGTATTTGAGCGCGTATAGTCGGCGCTGCATCCTCTTGACCTCGGTGCCGGACGAGCCCACCGCCAGGTTCACGGCCCCATAGGGGTCGAACCCGTTCTGGATGAAATCGAACCACTCCTCGGTGACGGTGCCGTCAGCGGGGATGGTGGGTTCCGGGGTAAGCGCCACGTCGATGACCTCGTCCATGCCGCCCTCGTCGCCCGCAAGGGTGGGCGAGGGCGCGGGGGTGGGCGCAGGGGTCGCCGCGGCGCGGCGCGCCCTTGTGTAGGCGACCATGTCGTCGTAAGCGTACGCCATGAACTCGGAAAGCGCCTTGCGCGTTCCGGCCCCGAACTTGCCGTCCGGCTGGTCCACGGAAAAGCCCCAGAGGAACATGTACGCCTGAAGGATGTATACGTCGTTGCCCGAGGCGCCCGTCGTGATCACCTGGGAGGCGGCCGTTTCGGAGGGCGTGGTGGTGGCGCTTGCGGCGGAGAGATCCGAAAACAAAAGCTCCTGCGTCTCGACGGTGGCGACGCCCGTGGCGTCCAGGCCGTTGACCGACTGGAACGCGCGCACGGCGGTCTCGGTCCCCGTGCCGAATTTGCCGTCGGGCTTTCCCGTCAGATAGCCGAGCTCAATGAGCCGCTGCTGAAGCGAATAGACGGAAAACACGCCTTCGCCGTCGCTGCTGCCGTTTGAAAGAACGTGATAATCCTCGGCAAGTGCCGAAAGGGCGAGCGCCAGGGACAGAAGGACCGCAAAAAACACCGTCGTAAGCCTGCGAGCCAAACCCATGTCACACCTCCACGCATCCACGCGCACGGTCTTAAGTAGAATCATTATAGACCATAATTTGGGCGAACCCGGTATGCATCTGTAAAGATGCTTGTATCTTTCTGTATAATAGGACGTCCGCGCGCGCCCGAAGGTTTCTCCCCCGCGCAAAAAAACAGCCCCGGGCGAGTGCCCGGGGCCGCAGACCGCCCTGCGTCAACCGCCGATGATCTTGGAAAGCAGGTTTTCCACCCGGATAAACGACAGTCCGTCCGCGAGTTTCAACAGCCGCGAGCCCTCCAGAAGCTGCTTGATCCCGGAAGCGCTGTCCCCGGTGAGGAACATCGAGATGATGTAGTTGGCGACCACGAACAGGAGCATCGCCACCACCGCGCCGCGCAGAAGCCCGAACACCCCGCCCAGGAGCCAGTCCACGCGCCGGAGAACCGGGAAGGCGATGACGTGGTTCAGAAGGTTCACAAACAGGGTCACCACCACGTAAATGAGCGCGAACATCACGATGAAGGAAAGAACGCCGAACACCGCCGTCCAGACCGTCTGATCCAGATACTGGGCCAGCGTCGTAAGCTGGGTCGACCCGAAAACCTGACCCGCGAATGCCTGGGTATCGACGTTTTTCGTGAACGCGTCGCCGATAAGGGGAATCTGGCTCTTCACCGATTCCGCAATGGCACGGAACGCGTCCGAATTGGCCATGTCGCTCACAAGCTTCGAGGCGTTCTGGCCCAGGAAGTTGTCCGGCTCCAGAAGGTTTGAGCAGAAGCCCATGATGGTGGCGTTGGAGAGCGCCACGTTCATCAGCGTTGTGTAGCTGAAGTATGCGCCAAACCAGGACGCCACAAAGCCCAGAAGCGCGAGACCCGAGGCGATGAATCCCTTGTACATGCCCGCGAGCAGGCTGTAACCCAGGATCAACAGGATGATGATGTCAATGACATTCATGAGAACCCCTCCCGATATTCTGATCTATCCGACCGCGCGTAGCGTTCCCCGCTTTTGGCGATTCTATCCAATTTTGTCAGCTTCCCAGCGAAATGATGTACACGGTGCCGCCCGCGCGGACGACGGCCGCGCCCTGGTCGGTGACGCCCACCACCCGGTCGATGGAAAACGGCATCTGATAGGCGTTGACCTTCTGCTCCCCGGCGGTGGCGACCATCACGTATCCGTCCTTGGAAAATCCGTACACATTGTTCCCGTGGGCGACGATGGCCTCGCACGAAAACGGCATGCGCACGATGTCGTCCAATCCGGCGCGCACCATGCGCACGTCCTTCATCCCGTTTGTCCCGTCGGACTGTCCCGTGGGAACGAACGCCAGCATGGGGTCGTCGCCCACGCCCGCCGACACCAGCGTCCAGCCGTAGACCAGCTTCCTGCGCGAGGTGTCCTCCGTGCCCGTGTAATCGTAGACCTTGAGGTACGTGACCCCCGTCAGGCGGATGTTGGTGGACTGGAACGTCACATTGTACATGAGCTGTTCCGTATCCGAAATCAGCCCCACCACGCGCCGGTTGCTGGGCTTGTAGGTGGTGATCTCGCAGGTGGGTACACTTCCGGAGGTGTCGAGCGCCATCACCCACAAAAGGTTGCCCGCGGAAAAGAAACCATAGTCGATGACCGTCTCCTGGGCGAATTCCGCCTCATAGATGCGCTTTCCGCCCGATTCCATGACGACCACCGTTCCGTCCGTTTCGGAGCCCAGAAGCGCCGCCACGTACTTGGCGCCCACGCGCACCGACTGCACGTCCTCGTCCTGGGCGTTTGAATAGGTTGCGACGCCCGTTTCCATGTCGATGAGGGTGATGGTCTCCCCCGACCAGGCGGCGACGCTCAACTCGCCCGCGGAAATGGTGGCATTGGCGCCGATCAAATATCCCCACGCGACCTCGCCGGACGCCCGCACCCGGGTGATCGTCGAACCATCGTAATAGACAAAGCCGTCGCCGGTGGTCTGAACCTGCGCGCTTGCCGGGACGGTAAGCGCCTTGTAGCTGCCGAAATCGCTCCCATCCGTGGCATTCCTGATGAGGAGCGCGAACAGGAACGAGAGCGTGAGCACCAACGAGACGATCAATATCACGATGATCCATGGCATGCGCGCCTTGCGATTTGAATCCATGAATCCTCCGCGCCCGTTTCGTTAGGCGCATAACTTTTTAACTCCGCCTGTATTGAATACGGACGCTGTTTATATTATAATGGATGCCGTGACATGTTGCAACGACCTGCGCGCAAACAAAATAGGCAAATTGCCGACAAAAATGCCGGGACTTCCCCGATTTGCTGTCATGAATAAATTGTTTCACGTGAAACATCCGGAGAAGCGCCAATGAAACAGAAAAAGAAAAACAGGTCGCCCGGGCTGCGGATTGCCGCCTGGCTCTTTCTCGCGGCGGCCGTCATCCTGCTGGGCGTTTTCGCCGACGCGTCGGTGACCGCGCGGTTGGTGCGGGTGGAACGGGTGACGATTTCCGCCGCGGATCTGCCCGCCCAGTTTGAGGGCCTCAAAATACTCTATGTTTCGGACATCGATCTGGTCGGCCTCACCACCGCCTCCGGCGTCGCGCGCCTTTTCCATCGGCTGGAGGCGCTCGATCCGGACGTTTTGATCCTCGGGGGCGATTACGCCAACGATTCCCTCTGGGACAGGATCAACGGAACCGGGACGGAGGCTTCGCTGGAAAAAAGGCGCCGCGCGCTGTTTTTGGCGCTCAAGGACTTTGACGCGCCCTACGGCAAATTCGCCGTGGCAGGCGACAACGAGCAGGCCGCCGAGAATCTGGCGGCGGAAATGGCACTGGGTGGGATCAAGCTCCTTTCGGACGCCGCCGTCTCCCTCGAGAAGGACGGCGCGCGGATCTCCCTGGTCGGGCTTTCGGATTATTCGGGCGGAAAGACGGATTATGGCGCCGTGGCGTCCGCGTTCACGAAAAGCGACTACGTCATCGTTGCCGCGCACAATCCCTCGGCGGTGACAAACGTTCTCACGGCGGAGGCGGAGGACGCCGGTTCGTGGTGCGACCTCATGCTCACCGGCCACAACCACGGCGGACAGGCACTGCTGTTCGGACGCACCATGCTGCGGCTCACCGCGCGCGAGACGCGCTACATTTCCGGCTGGCACAAGGAATCGGGCACGTTTGTGCTCGTGAGCGAGGGCCTGGGTTGCGAGGCGGCGAACCTCCGGCTCGGGACCAGCGCGCAGGTGCACCTCATCACACTTCGGCGCGGCGGTCCGTGAAGCAATTTTGTTTCACGTGAAACACAAACGACGGGACGGAGGGCCAATGCTCAAGAATTTTTTTGCGAAGTATGGCTGGCGCTACATACCGGGGGCGGTTTTCCTGCTCCTGTGCGCCTGGCTGACCACCCGCGCGCCCATCATCCTCGGCAGCGCCATCAACGCGGTCAAGCTGCAGGACTGGGCCGACTTCGTCCATCAGATCTGGATGATGATCGCCGTGGCGCTGGGGGTGTTTGTGACGCGCGACATCTGGCGCTATTTTATCGTGCTGACGTCCCGCGAAATGGAAATCTATCTGCGCGACCGGCTGTACGACCATTTGCAGCTTCTGCCCGTGCGTTTTTACGGTACGCACCGCTCGGGAGACCTCATGGCCTACGCCATCAATGACATCAACGCCGTGCGCATGATGAGCGGCATGGTGTTTGCCTCACTGCTCAATTCGCTGTCCACGTTCGCGTTTTCCGTAGCGTCCATGGCGGGCGAGATCGACCCGCGGCTGACATTGTACGCGCTCATCCCCGTGCCGTTTGCCGTGGCGGCCGTGCTCCTCATCGGCCAGCAGATTCAAATCCGTTTCCGCAGGGTGCAAGAGCTGTTCTCTACGTTATCCGGTCACGTGCAGGAAAACATCAACGGCATGCGCGTCTTAAAAGCCTTCGCGCAGGAAATACGTCAGTCCGAGGCGTACGGGCGGGAAAGCGACGAAAAGCGCCAGTCCAACATCCGGCTTTACCGCATGACGGCGCTTCTGAACCCCGTCATTACGGTGCTGTTCGGGATTTCATACATGGTGGGCATCGTGTACGGCGGCTCCCTCGTGGTGAACGGCACCATCTCGCTGGGCGACTATGTCTCGTTCAACACATTCCTCACGATCATCGTAGGCCCAATCATGATGATCGGGCGCATCTCCAATACACTCCAACGCGGCATCGCTTCCTATAAAAGGCTCGATGCCCTCATGCGCGAGGAAGAGATCCCCGCCTTTGAGCGCACCCCCGATGGACGAACGGTGGACGGCGACATCGAGATCAAGTCCCTGACGTTCCGGTACGACGACGCGCCCACGCCTTCCCTGCGCAACATCAACCTCACCATCAAAAAGGGCGGCACGCTGGGCGTGGTGGGGCCGACCGGCTCCGGCAAGTCGACGCTCATGCAGCTATTCATGAAGCTTTTGCCCGTGCCGCGCGGGACGATCACCGTCGGCGGGCGGGACGTTTGCGACATCCCCGCCGTGGCGCTGCGGGAAATGGCCGGCTATGTGCCCCAGGACGGCTTCCTCTTTAACGTTTCGCTCAAAGAAAACATCGACTTCTTCTCCGGCGCGTCCATGGAAAAGATCGAGGGTGCCGCGCGGGCCGCGGGCCTTGCGGGGGACATCGCGCGCATGCCCGAGGGTTACGCAACCGTCTGCGGCGAGCGCGGCAACCATCTCTCCGGCGGCCAGCGGCAGCGCGCCTCCCTGGCGCGCGCGCTGGTGCGCGATCCGGCACTGCTGCTGCTGGACGACACGCTGAGCGCGGTGGACGCCCACACGGAGGGCGAAATTCTGGCGGCGCTCTCGGGCGAGCTCAAAGACAAGACTGCGGTCATCATCGCCCACCGGCTGACGGCGGTGAAGGGCGCTGACGAGATCATCTACCTCGAGGAGGGCATGATTGTCGAGCGCGGCACCCACGAAGAGCTGCTCAAACGCGCCGGAAAATACGCCGACATGTGGGAAAAGCAGCAGCGCGAGGAGGCGAAACGGAAATGATGCAGGGAATGGGAAGCGTCCATTCGGGAAACGCGATTTCCCGCGAGAAAAAGCGCAGCGTCATGTTCAAGCTCGCGGGCCTCATGGGGCCGTACAAGTGGGTGGTTTTGCTCGCGTGCCTGCTGGGTATCGTGCTCAATGGCGCGCCGCTTTTAAACCCGGTGATCATGGAGATCGTCATCGACGACTATCTCACGCCGTTTTCCAATGGCGAGGTGATCTCGCACACGGGAAACTGGTTTCTCGGCACCCTGGAGGGTCTGGGAACGACCTATTTTCTGGTGATTCTCATCGGCGGGCTGGCGAGCTACGCCCAGTCGATGCTCATGACGAAGGTCTGTCAGCGGATTCTGCACGACCTGCGCATGCGCGCGTTCGACCACATCCACCGAATGAAGCTTAAAAATCTCGACGCCATGGGCTCGGGACGGCTTCTCACCCGGGCGACCAACGACGTCGAGGCCCTGGACGAATTCTACGGGGACATACTGCTGGGGCTTTTCAAGGACGTGTTTCTGCTGGTGGGCATCGTGGTCGCCATGCTGATTTTCAACTGGCGGCTGGCGCTGGTGGCCTCGTCGGTGGTGCCGGTGATCATGGCGATCACATTCGCCTGCAGGGGCGCGCTCAGACGCAATTTTGTGAAGATGAAGGCGCTCATCGGCCAGATCAACGGCTTCATCGCGGAAAGCCTGTCGGGCATCCGGATCATTCAGGCGTTCAACCGCGAGCGCGAAAAGTATGAGGAATTGCGCGCGCTGAACCTCGCCTACCGAAAGACCACAGTGTTTCAGGTGCTCATGAACTCGTTCCTCCGGCCCCTCATGGAAGTCGTAAACGCCATCGGCATCGCGCTGGTGCTCGTTGTGGGCTTCAAAATGGTGGGCTGGGAGACGAACCCCCTCGAGGTAGGCGTGCTCGTGGCCTTCCAAACCTATATCCGCCGCTTTTTCGAGCCCATCAACGACCTGGCGGAGAAGTACAACACCGTGCAGTCCTCTTTGGTCTCCGCCGACCGCATTTTCTCCCTTCTGGAGGACAACCGGGACCTCGAAGAACCCGAAGCCCCGGGCTACGACCAGGTCATGCGCGGCAAAATTGAGTTCCGCGACGTCTGGTTCGCCTACGAAGGCGAGGATTGGGTGCTGCGCGGGCTTTCCTTCCGCTGCGAGCCGGGCGAAAAGCTCGCCTTCGTCGGCGCGACGGGCGCGGGCAAAACCACCATCATCAGCCTTTTGTCCCACTTCTATGTGCCGCAGAAGGGCCAGATTCTCATCGACGGCGTGCCGCTGGACGACTGGAAGCTCTCCTCCCTCCGCAGCCAGATCGGCGTGGTGCTTCAGGACGTGTTCCTGTTCGTGGGCACACTCGCGGACAACATCCGCATTCACGCGGAGATTTCCCCCGAACAGGTCCGGCGCGCAGCGGCGCTCGCCCACGCCGACGGGTTCATCGGGACGCTTCCCGGCGGCATTCACCACGAGGTGGCCGAGCGCGGCGCGACGTTCTCCACCGGGGAGCGCCAGCTCATCTCCTTCGCCCGGGCCATCGCCCACGATCCACGGGTGCTGGTGCTCGACGAGGCCACCGCCAACATCGATTCCAACACGGAGGCCCTCATCCAACAGTCCATCGCCACCATTTCCCGGGGCCGCACCTCCATTTTCATCGCGCACCGGCTCTCCACGATCCGGGCGTGTGACATGATCTACTTTCTGGAAGGCGGCGTCCTTGTGGAACAGGGCACCCACGACGCGCTGATGGCGCGGGGCGGGCGGTACAGGGCACTCGTAGAGGAACAGGGATAACAAAAACCGCGTGCGCGGAACAGCGCACGCGGTTTCTTTATGGGATGATCATCGACGTCTCCGCCGCGCCCGGGCGAGGCGCAGGCCCGAGAGAATGTCGGGCACGACGAGAGCGGCGGCGATAAGGGCCGCGAGGGCCGCGGCAAAGGGCAGAATCCTCAAAAGGCTTTCCGGAAACCCGGCAAGCAGGCGCCAGCCCGCGGCCGCCGCCGCGAATGTGTAGGCGAGAAGCCCCAATTCCGCGCGCGCGCCGAGCTCGGCAGTGCCAAAGGCGGTCAGGAGGCAGGCCGCGAGCACGGGCAAAAAGGAAAACGCCCAAGCCCCGGGCAGAAGGAACGCGGCGCCCACGGAAGCGGCAGCGAAGAGGGTGGTAAGCACCACCACGGGACCGCTTTCGTCCCCGGTGCGCCGGGCGGGCGCATACGCCCAGGAAAACAGGCCCCAGCCCGCCGCCGACAGCGCGCCCACGGGCCCGGCGGGCACGAACGCCAGAAAAGCGACCATCACCGCGGCTGGCACCCAGGAACGGACGAGGGCGCGGGGAATCTCCGCCAGCACCCGCGCGCCGGGGCGGGGATGCGCGACGCCGCCGATGCCCAGAACCGCCACCAGGCAGGCCATCAGCGCCGCGAGCACAGAAAAGAACAGAATCCGGTCATCCCCCCGGGAGGTTACCAGTCCGGCCGCGGTCAAAAGCGCCACCAGCGCATCGCACAGGGGTGCGCTGAGCTTGTCCGTGAGGGCATAGAGCCGGGCGGAAAACAGCTCCGCCAGCATGATCGCCGCGCCGGAAAGGGCCATCCATCCCCCGATCTCAGGCAAATCCAGCTTCGCTCCATTCAAACGCAAAAGCACCCATACAGAAACCGCCCCGCCCGCCAGCGCCAACAGCAATGCCGTAAGGAAGTTGCCCCGCAGCCGCGCTTCGTTCACGAGCTTTCCGGTGGCCGCCTGAAAGGCCGCCTCCGCGCCCAGAGAAAACAGCCGCGCGGCGAGAATGGAAAGCGCCAGCGCCGCCGCCCGCGCACCGTCGCCGGTCAGGACCAGCGCGCCCAGCGCCAGGGGAAGAAGCGCCCGCGCGGGTCTGCCGATGGATCGTCTCATGGATTGCCTCCCGTCAAGAGGGCAGTTCCCTCTCTTCGATTTCTGTCCCGGTGAAGCCCAGCGCCTCGAACACCCCGCGCATGGCCGCATTTTGGGCGGTGGTGATGCCCATGGCCTCCCTGCCTTGGGCGTGGAGAGACGCGGCGCACCGGCCCACGATCCGTTTGGCATAGCCCCGGTTCCGGTAGGACGGGCGCGTCACCACGCAGCCGATTTCCGAGACGCCGGATTCAAAATTCATCACCACCGCGCGGGCCACAAGCGCCCCGTCCGCGACGATGCCATAGTCCTCCTGAAGCCCGCGCCTGAACGCGGAAACGAAGTGCTCACGGTCCCCGTCCGGCATTTTAACGCCGAAGAACCCTTCCAGAAGCGGCAACCCGTTTTCAGCGTCGATCCGGATCACGTCTTCCTCGGAATGGGGCAAGAGCGCGCCCGGCGCGCAGACATATTTGACGTACATGACAACCCCCAAGCATGATTCATCATAGTACCACGCCATCCGCAGCGCGTCCTCTTTTCCGGCAAACCGGTCGCGCCAGGGCTCCGGCGCGGCGCAATCGTGAAAATAAGTGTCGTAGCGGACGGTGATCCATTCCTCCGGCGGGACGGGCGCGGCATGGGCCGCGTGCAGGTGCATGGGGTAGTTGACCCCGCGCGGAAGCGCTCCGATCTCGCCCGCGCCGTACAGCGACAAGAGCGCGCAGCTGAAGACCGCCTGATGAAAGAAAATCCGGTTCGCGGCGGTCGCGTCCAGCAGCGCCCCCACATCCGCGCGGGCAAGCAGTCCCCGCATCTCCCGCGCCGCCACGGAAAACAGTCCCCTGTTTTCCCGCACGGCCACCATTCCCACGTTGAAATATGGGTATATCGCCTCTCCCGAGGCGGAGGCATAAACAGGCCCCGCGTCGGCTTCAAGCCCGAAATGGTTGCGGAGCAACCGCCAGACGGGCCCGCGCGGCCCGCCGAACGCGTCGCCGATGTTCCGTTTGTCCACCGGATTGACGAGAATGGGAAAATCCGCCGAAAACACCGGCTTGTTGAAAAAGAAGCTGTCCACGTCCAGCCACAAAAAAGCGCCGCCCGCCCGCTCAAACGCCGCGGCGGCCAGCAGCTTGTCCGCGAAGGGAATCCCGCGCAAATTCGGCGCGACGTCAAAGCGAATCATGCCGGGGAGCGCCGCGTCCACGTGGGCGGGCACCATGGCCCGGGCCTCGCCCATGCCCAGCCGGGCGATGGAATCCCGCAAAAGCAAGGCATGGGGCGCGTACCGCGCGTCGCCCACCAGAAAGCCGATCCGCATGCGCGCCTCCCTATTCGTAAAATGCCGACCGGACGGAAAACACGCCCGTCGCGCCGTCCCGCCGGGCCACCGTCACCTCGGAATCCGGCGCGCCGTCCCGCTCCAGCGCCGAAAGGCAGCTCTTGAGCGCCAGCTCGGGAAAATTATTCTCCTTGGAGAGGTGCCCCAAAACGACGCGCCGCGTCCCCCCACGCACGAGGGCAATGGCCGCCTCCGCCGCGTCGTCGTTGGACAGGTGTCCGCGCCGGGACATAATCCGCTTTTTGAGCTCGTAGGGATACTTACCCGCCCGCAGCATGCCGGGATCGTAATTTGATTCCAACAGAATCGCCGACGCGCCGGACACGGCGTTCATCCAGCCGGTCTTGACGCAGCCGATGTCCGTCGCCAGCGCGAACCGCGCGCCGCCGGGCACGGAGACCACGTAGCCCACGCTCTCCGCCGCGTCGTGGGGCGTCCCGAAGGGCTGTATGTTCATTCCGCCCAGAAAAAAGTCGCGCTCCGCCTCGATGACGCGCACGAGCTCCGCCGGAATCTCCCCCATTTTCTGCCGCATGGCCCCCCACGTGCCCGCCGTGGCGTATACCGTGGCGCCGAATTTGCGCGCGAAGATGCCCGCACCCCGGACGTGGTCGATGTGCTCGTGCGTGATGAGGATGGCGGAGATGTTCTTTGGGTCCGCGCCGATGGTCTTCATTTCGTCCACGATCCGCGCACACGAAACCCCGGCGTCGATTAAAAATTCGGCGTCCGGCCCCGCTACGTAGACCGCGTTTCCGCTCGACCCGCTGAACAGGGGCGAGAAGCGCAATTCCATATCATTTCGTCCTTTATGTATGTCTCTTCCCGTTACTTTATACCCGTGAGATCAAACGGCGGAACATATTTTCGGTCGCTGGATTCCATCTCCTGCGCATAGCCGTCCTCGAGACCAATTTCGAACATATGTTCTAAAACTTCCTCGTACTCATCCCGCATGACGCGACGTTCGAGCTCGTCGACGCCCGCCACGGGGCCCATGGGCATGTACTGGGCCATGAGGCTGACCCATGCGCCGGGCAGGTTGTCCGCGATCCAATCGAGCACGCGCTTTGATTCGTCCGCGCGGCCGGGAAGGATCAGATGCCGGACGACGGTGCCCGAACTCATTATACCATCCGCGTCAAGGCGCGCGGGGCCCGTCTGGCGGAGCATCTCCCGGAGGGCGGGTCCCGCGAACCGGAAGTAGTCCGCGGCGCCGGAATAGCGCCGGGAAAGACCTGCGTCAACGTATTTAAGGTCGGGCAGATAGATGGAAATCTTCCCCTCCATCCGCGCAATGGTCTCCGCGCGGTCGTAGCCGCCGGAGTTCCAGATCACGGGCAGACGGTGAAATCCCTCGAGCGACCTCAAAATCTCGTTCGCCCAGTGGCTGGGGTTCACGAGATTGATGTTGTGAACGCCCTGATCGGCCAGCGCGTGGTAGATCCCCGTCAGCTGTTCAACCGTGATTTCCTTCCCGAACCGCCCGTGGGAAATCTCCGCGTTCTGGCAAAACAGGCATTTGAGCGCGCAGCCCGAAAAAAACACGGCGCCCGACCCGCGCGTGCCGGAGATCGCCGGCTCCTCGTCGAAGTGCGGCGCGGCCCGCGCCACCACGGGGTTTTCCCCCATGCCGCAATACCCATGCCCGCGCGGCACGGTGCAAAGCCGGGGACAGACATCGCAAACATACGCCATAAAATCAGCCGCCCGCCACGTCGATTTTTTCGATGCCGACGCAGCTTTCCCCGTCGAATGTGAATTTGGCAATCCAGGGCATCCGCGGGCGCAGCTCCATGAAGTCCTCCACGCCGAACGTGGAATCGTAAAAATGGATCAGCGTGGAAAGCGCGGTGCCGTGGGTGCCCACGGCGACGGTTTTGCCCGGGTGGCGGGAAAGCACGCCCCGCAGCGCCGCGACGTTGCGCTTCTCAACCTCGGAGAGGGATTCTCCGTCCGACAGCTTGTAGTCGAAGTCCGCCCACTGGCGGCGGGCGAAGCCGTCGAAATCGGGAATCCAGTCGCTGTCCACCCGCCGCTCGCGGAAATCGTCGACGGTTTCAACCGGCACGCCCAACGCGTCGGCCAGGGGCCGCACCGTGTCCATTGCGCGCCGGTATGGGCTCGAGAGCACGGCGGACACGTTCTTGTCCAGGAGATAATCCACCGCCAGGTGGCGCTCGGCGAGGCCGCGCTCGGTGAGCTCCCTGCGCGCGTCGTCGTGGTTTTCGTAGTTGGGCCTGGCGTGCCGGACGAAATAGACGCGGGTGGTTTTCGGGTCTTGAAGCGCGCGGATGAGCGCGATGTCCCGCACGTCCTTGGGCCGCCCCAGCGCCGTCTTCATCTCGACGAGCCCCGCAAGGCTCAGCGCGGGCACGCCGTCCAGCGTCACGATCTCCCCCGCGCGCCAATTTTCGAAGAGCTCGACGTCGCCGTCCAACTCGATTTTGCGCGCGCCAGGTTCGCCGGACCAGCTTGCGCCTGCCCGAATCAGCCGGTCCGCCAGCGCGGTGGTCATGCCCATGTCAATGTCGCGGGTCGTATCCTTGGCGCCGTGGAGCACCATCGCCGCGCCGGTGATGAGCCAGTAGTCCTTCGTTTCCCAGCCAAGCGCCGCGATTTTTGAAAGAATCGCCTTTCGGTCAAGCATGTCTTTCCCTCCGCGAGATGTGCTAATCCAGGCATTCCGGATCGCCCGGGTCCTCGTTGCCGAGATAGGCGCGGTACGCCTTGCCTTCATAAAAATTCATGATCTGACGCCGCAGCTTCGACGGGTACAGGGGCTGCGTGTTGAGATTCGCGATTTCCAGCCAGTCGTATCCGATCTGGTTCGCGTCCCCGTGGATTTCCGCGTCCGGAATTTCGCCGAGATACGCGCAGTGAAAGACCAGATCGACCCTGTGGGAATTTTCCCCGCGCAGCCCCTCGATGACGAAAAGCAGGTCCTTACATTCCACCCGGATTCCCGCTTCCTCCGCCACCTCCCGGCAGACCGCGGCGGGCAAAAGCTCCTCCGGCTCCTGTCCGCCGCCGGGCATGATGTAAAATATGCCGCTCTCGTCCTTCAGCCGGATGGCCAGCATTTTCCCGTCCCTGATCACAAGGGCCTTCGCCGAATTCCGTATGCTTCTTGGCATCTCATCGCCTCCGCGGGAAAAGATAAAACAAAAGGACATGACCTTTCAGCCACGTCCTTCCGCCGCACTCGTTGGCGGACCCTAAGGGATTCGAACCCCTGACCTTCTGGTCCGTAGCCAGACGCTCTATCCAGCTGAGCTAAGGGACCTCGCTTCGAGTGCTTATATATGATACCGCCAATCACTCGATTTGTCAAGAGGTCCCGCGCAAAAATTGTGCTTACCGTTTCCGGCAGAGAGCGGCGATGACGGGCGTACCCTCCGCGTACGCGTCGCCCTTGAGCGACGAGAAGAATTCCATCACCTCGAATCCCCCCGCGGCCAGCTCGGCCGCCAGTGATTCCTTCGTATAGTATGTCTGCCACACGCGGTAGACGGCCGCTTCCCCGTCCAGAACCGCGTGCAGGTCGCAGCTGGCGGGAATGTCCGGGTAAAAGTGGGTCCGGTTCAGCGTCACATAGGGATGCGGCCGCCAGAAGCCGCGCACGGCGGTTTCCCAGGACACATCGGGCTCCGCGCGCCGCTTTTCAAACGCCGCGCGGCCCGCAACGTCCAACGCGAACGCGCCGCCGGGTTTCAGCGCGCGATGGATGTTTCCGAGGAGCGTCCTTCTGTCCCCGGGCGGGAGCACGCCAAAGTCCTCGTAGATGAGCAGTGCCGCGTCGAATTCCGCTTCGCCGAGGGACTCCAGATAGCTCGCGCACCGGAAGGCGGCGGGCAGGCCTTCGCACAGTTCCCGGGCGCAGCGAATGGCGTTTTCCGACCAGTCGACACCGGTCATCCGATGGTCCCGGGCGGCGAGCTCGCGGCAGTAGAGGCCGGGGCCGCATCCCAAATCCACGATCCGCGCGCCGGGCGCAAGGCCCATCCGGGCGGGCAGAAAGCCGCAGATGGCTGCGATGGTTTCGGGCCGGAAGCTGGCCAGGTCCGTGTCGGAGGAAAGGTGGGCTTCGAGCATCCCCTTGGCGATGTGGGGATCCGTCCAAAGGGGCGCGCCGGCTTGGTAGGGCCGGGGTCTGGCAAGCAGGGGAACGAGGGATTCAATGGAAAGCATCGCGATTCTCCTTTCGTCGTGGGAGGAGGAAGGGACGCGCGCGGATTCCGGCCCGCAAAAAAGGAGGAACGCCGCGCGAGAGAAAAGCGGACGCGACAAAACAGGCCCTTCGGCACCTGTTCCTCTGTCCGCTTTTCCCCGATGGCATCCCTCCGAATCTGTTCTATTATTCATTATACCCGAAAGCACCCCGCCGTCAAGCCCGATTGCAATTTCACCGTCCACATGGTACAATCAAAGCCGCAATCAACCGCAAAGGAGACGGACCATGACACGCAAGGCGAGATACCTCATCGAACTGGTCGAGCACCCCGTCGGGGAAGAGGCGGCGCGCGCCGCGCGCGCGCGGCGGGTGGGTGGCCCGGCGCTTGGCAAGGC
>JAEYRW010000089.1 GCA_023435435.1 Bacillota bacterium
GACTGGGTCGCCCCCCCGGCGGGGGATGGGGGGCGGGGCGCCGCGCGCGCGCGGCTGGAGGGTGACCCGACGCTTGCCAAGACCGCAAAGGATCGGGCGCGCTACGAGCGGGACGACCGCTGGTGGAGCGTGCTTGCCGGGGTACTCATCGTGGTGATGTCCATTCTATATTCGTCGAACCTCTACACCCTCGCCAACATCGCGGCGGTGATTCTGTGCCTTTACGTGGTGGGCATCTTTTCGTACATCATCGCAAAGCGCGTGCTTTTGAAGCGCACCGACCCCGCCATCTCCCCCACCCGCGCGCTGGACTCGCTCCTGCGCAAGGCGCTGGGCATGCCGCCGCGCAAAAACGACACCTCGCGCTACTACGACGAACGGGCGGTGGCGGAATTCTCCCGGAATCTGGCCGCGACGCTGGTGCCCCTTTCCCGGGCGGCGGGCGTGGAGCCGCAAAATTGGACGCTTGAACTCGAGACGAACCCGCGCCTGGCGGAAAGCGCGCTGCGGGGCGTGGCGTCCATGCCCGCCGTGGCGGTGGTCACGTCCTCCGATCAGACGGGCTCGGTGGAGTTTATTCTGGATCTGTTCGCGTCCTTTGCTTCCACGGACGGCGGCGACTCAATCGCCCTCGACCCATGCCCGCGCATTCTGGACGCCGTGGCGCGGGAGCCCCGGCTGCGGGAGGAAGCCCCCTCGATGGTTTCGTGGGAAACGTGCGAAGCGTGCGGCGCGCACATCAGTCAGCGGTACAGAAAGGCCGTGGGCGGGTGCCCGGCGTGCGCGGAAAAATAAGGACCGCCGCCTTCTATTGCAACGCATCCAAAATCGGGATATAATGGAAAAAATGAACGCATACAGGGAGGCATATGAGATGAAAGCGAACCCCTCGGCATTTCCGATGACCGCGCCCAAGAACCGGCTCGTCGGCGACCTTCCAAAGATCGGCATCCGCCCGACCATCGACGCGCGGCGCGGCAAGGCGCGCGTGCGCGAGGGCCTCGAGGAACAGACCATGGCCATGGCGGTCTCCGTCAAGAACTTCCTCGAAGCCAATCTGAAGCATTCCTGCGGGCTGCCCGTGGCGTGCGTCATCGCGGACACCACCATCGGCCGCGTGGCGGAGTCGGCAGCCTGTCAGGAGAAGTTCCGGCGCGAGGGCGTGGGCGTGTCCATCACCGTCACCCCCTGCTGGTGCTACGGCTCCGAGACCATGGACATGGACCCCCTGACGCCCAAGGCCGTCTGGGGCTTCAACGGCACAGAGAAGCCTGGCGCGGTGTACCTCGCGGCGGTGCTGGCGGCGCACGCCCAGAAGGGCCTCCCGGCGTTTGGCATCTACGGCCACGACGTGCAGGACGCGGACGACACCGAGATTCCCGCGGACGTCAAGGAAAAGCTCATCCGCTTTGCCAGGGCAGGTTTGGCGGTCGCCACCATGCGGGGGAAGAGCTATCTCTCCATGGGCGGAACGTCCATGGGCATCGCGGGCTCCATCGTCTCGCCGCCCCTCATGGAGAAGTACTTTGGCATGCGCAGCGAGTCCATCGGCGCGGAAGAGTTCGTGCGCCGCTGGGAGGAGGGCGTCTATGACGAGGCCGCGTTCGAGGCGGCCATGAAGTGGGTGGACGAAAACCTCACCATGGGCTGGGACCCCAACCCGGCGGACCAGCAGCATACCGACGAATACAAGAGATGGTGCCTCGAAACCAACGTCAAGATGGCGCTCATCGCCAAGGACCTCATGGTGGGCAATCCGCGCCTTGCCGAGCTGGGCTTCGAGGAGGAGGCCGTGGGCCACAACGCCATCCTCTCCGGCTTCCAGGGCCAGCGCCAGTGGAACGACCACTTCCCCAACGGCGACTTCATGGAATCCCTGCTCTCCGGCAGCATGGACTGGGAGGGCATTCGCGAACCGTACCTCATGGCCACCGAAAACGACCATCTGAACGGCTTCTCCATGCTGTTTTCCAAGCTCGTCACGAACCGCGCCGCGGGCTTTGCGGACGTGCGCACCTATTGGAGCCCCGAGGCCGTTTCCCGCGTCACCGGCTGGAGGCCGGACGGTATGGCGGCGGGCGGGTTCATCCACCTCATCAATTCAGGCGCGGTCTGCCTGGACGCCTCCGGCATGTGCGCGGACGCGGCCGGCAAGCCCGCCATGAAGCCCTGGTTCGACATGTCCGGCGAGGAGGCCGCCGCGTGCGTCAACGCCGCTAAGTGGTGCTACGCGAATCTCGGCTACTTCCGGGGCGGCGGATATTCCGTGAACCTGAAAAGCCGGGGCGGCATGCCCATCACCATGACGCGGCTGAACCTCGTGGACGGCCTCGGCCCGGTGATGCAGATCGCCGAGGGCTGGTCGGTGGAACTGCCCGACGATGTGCACGAAATCCTCGACAAGCGCACCGACCCCACATGGCCCACCACGTGGTTCGTCCCGCGGCTCACGGGCGAGGGCGCGTTTACCGACGTCTATTCCGTCATGAACAACTGGGGCGCCAACCACGGCGCGTTCGTCTACGGCCACGTGGGCGCGGACATTGTCACCTTGTGCGCCATGCTGCGCATCCCCGTATGCATGCACAACGTGCCCGACGCGGACCTGTTCCGCCCCTCCGCCTGGAATGCTTTCGGCACCAAGGACCGCGAAGGCGCCGACTTCCGCGCCTGCCAGAACTTCGGCCCGCTGTACGGAAAGAGCCTGTAACCAAAGAACGCCCCCTCGGCTTCGCCGGGGGGGCGTTTTATCCGCGCAGGCCCTTGGGCAGATGGTTCTTGAGAAGCCCGCCCGACGCCTTGCCCCAGCCGAGGGGCATTGCGTCAAACGTCGCCACGCGCCAGCCCGCATCCGCGCACGGCACCGCCTCGCCCCGCAGATACGCCCGGGCCGCTTCAGCGTCCAAAGAAACGAACGGGAGCCCGGGCAGCGCCATGGCGGAAGCATGCATGGGCTCGATCCGGCCGGGAAGCACCCGCGCCAGCGCAAGGCCCGGGGAAACGACCTTGAGCCCGTTGACGGCGGGCGCAAGGCGCGGCGCCGCGTACAGCGTGTCGCCCCAGAGCACGGGCACACTTCCCGCCGGCAGTGCGGGATAGTCCTCCACATACCGCGCCGCCGCCGCGCGGGCGGCTTTGTCCGGGACGGGCGCTTCGGACGGGGCGGGTGCGGCCCCCTCCCTGCAAAGCAGCGCCGCAAATTGGCCGTCGCCCCGAACGCGGTGGGGAAAGACGCGCATCATGCCGTCCCGGGACGCGCCGAGACCGGGAAGCGCGAATTCGCGGAGCGAAAATTCCGGATGCGCATTGAGAAACGCCCGGACGACCCCTTCGTTCTCGGTTTCGTTGAACGTGCAGGTTGAATAGACCAGCCGCCCGCCGGGCGCCACCATTTTGGCGGCCTCGCGCAGGATGGCGGTCTGCCGTCGGGCGCAGCCGGCGGGCGCGCCCGCCGCCCACTCGGCCCGGGCGGCGGGTTCCCGCCGGAACATGCCCTCGCCGGAGCACGGCGCGTCCACCAGCACCGCGTCGAACGCCTCCGGCCAGCGCGCGGCGAGCCGCTCGGGAAACTCGTTGGTCACCACGGCATTGGGAACGCCCAGCCGCTCGATGTTCCCGTACAGCGCCCGGGCGCGCTTTGCATCGGGCTCGTTGGCGACCAAAATCCCCTCGCCCGCCAACGCCCCGGCGAGCTGGGTGGCCTTTCCGCCCGGCGCGGCGCACAAATCGAGCACCCGCTCCCCCGGCAGGACGGCCAGAACCGAGGCGGGCATCATGGCGCTTGCCTCCTGCACATAAAAGGCCCCGCAGCGGTGGGCGATGGACGCGCCGGGCCGCGCGCCGTTCTTTAAATAAAATCCCCCCGCCGCCCACGGCACGGGGGCTTCCGCAAATTCCGCCGCCGCGAACGGGCGGGCAGCATTTGCGCGCAGCGCCAGGGCGGGCTCCCCGTCCAGTGCGGACAGAAACGCGTCCAACTCGTCCCCCAGCAGAACGCGCATGTTTTGGACAAATCCCTCCGGCAGACTCATGCGTTCTCCTTTTTGTAATAAGCAAATTTAGCGCGCGTTTGTGGGACGCGCTCGTCCGCAAGCCGGTATCCGCACGCCTCCAGGATCCGCCGGGACGCCGGATTGTCGACGCCCGCCGCACCGATGATGAACGGCAGGGAAAACCGCCGCAGCGCCCAGTCCGTCACCGCGCCGCACGCCTGCGCGGCATAGCCCCGCCGCCGGAAATCCGGCCGCGTGAAGCAAAAGACCTCCGTCTCGTCCAGATCGCCGGACCTTCCGACGCCCACCAACGCGCCCGTTGATTTTTCAAACAGGGCCAACCAGATGCCGCCCTCCCGCACGTCCATTTTGCGCGCGTCCGCCATAAGCAATTCAAAAAAAGCCCGTGGGCGCGGCTTCCGCGCGCCCCATCCGGGCAGCTCCGGAATGTCCGAAAGCCCGAGGAACGCGCCGAAATCTTCCTCCCGGAACGGGCGGATGGAAAGGCCGGGCGTCTCGAGGGGAATGAACAGCGTCATCGTACGCTCCGGATGACCGTGGGCGATGACATCCGCATCGGACAGGAAGCCCAGCGCCGCGTAAAACGGCCCCGCCGCCGCGCCAAGCGGATCGCCCGGACGATCGGTTGTGACAGAGATCGTCTCTCCCCGGGGAAACTCCTCGCACATCCGGGCAACCAGCGCGCGCCCGCGCCCGCGCCTGCGCGCCCACGGCGCGACCATGAGAAACGAGAGCTCCCGCCGCTCCCGCGAAAACAGAAGCCCACCCGCGAACCGCCCGTCCGCTTCGGCCGTCAGGGCCTCCCCCGAGGCCGCGCATTTTTCGATGGCCCGGGCATGGGCGGCGGGGTCGAGCCCGGGGTAGAATTCCTTCATTGAGACGGCCAGCGCCACCCAGGCATCGACATCCGCAGGCGTCGCAGGCCGGATCACCGCGGACACCGCCGCGCCGCTTCGCGGTAGAATTCCTGCATGCCCCGCGCGTTTTCGCGAATGTCATAGCCCGCCGCGCGCACGGCGTCCACCGCCTCGGCGCTGACCCTTTCCCGATCCGCGGGCGGGACGAAGCGTACAAGGGACTCCACCCACGGCGCGGCGGAATGAATGGGCAGATAGTCCACGAGCCCGGTGAGCCGGGCCTCGCGGGTCACCGTGTCGCTCACCAGCGTCCGAAGCCCCGCGCACTGCCATTCCACCAGAACGTTGGGGAAGCCCTCCCACAGGGACGGCAAAACCATCACGTCGAAGGCGGACAAAAGCGCCGGAACGTCCGTGCGCACGCCCAGGAGCAGCACGCTTTTTTCGATGCCCAGGGAGGCGATCTTCTTCTCCACTTCCGGGCGCAGCGCCCCGTCGCCCACAAGCGCCAGTTTCGCCGCGGGATTGAGGGTCAGAAAGCTCGCGAACATCTCCAGCAGGAACGCGTGATTCTTGTGGGGCGTGAAGTGCGCCACACAGCCCACGAGAAGTTCTCCGTCCACCCCCAGCGCCCGCCGGTTTTCCGCCCGGGCGGCGGGGTTGAACGCATACTTCTCCGTCTCGACGGAAATCCGCGCGACGGAAAACGGGTGCGACCCGAACAGCCATTTGCCCGCGTCGGCCCCGCAGGCGTAGGCGTCGGTGTACAGAAGGTCGAACAGCGGCCTGAGCAGCCGGTGGGCCGTGAGGTACTTGCAGTAACTGTTTTCGGAATGGGCCACGCGCACCTTCGCGCCGCCCAGCGCCGCGCCCAGCATCTCCAGCGCCAGCGTGCAGGAATTGCCGTGGGCGTGCACCACCTGGTACTTTCCGCGCCGCACGATGCGCGCCAGCCTGAAGACGTAGGAAAAGGGGTTGCGCATCGTGCGGGGCACGGTAAAGAGCCTGCCCCCCAGCCCGAGGATTTCGTCGCGGATCTCCCGGGGCGGATCGTTGATGGCCACGTAGTCCACGCTCACCTGCGCCGGGTCCATGGAGCGGGCGTAGCGCAGGGTGGACATGGTAGGGCCGTCGAAGGCCATGGGCACGCTCACGACTGTGAGCACCCTGGGCACCGGCGCGGTTTCGCGGGCAGGCAGTTCGTACATGGCGCGCCGCCCCTCGAAGGTGGCGTCGATCATGATCCGCCCTCCCAACCGGTCGAACCGGGGATGCAGATCACAGCGAATATCCCCGTCGAACTGGAAGGGCGAAAACACCCGCGCCAGACGGGTGACCTTTTCGCCGTCCATGACGTAGACCGACTGCATGCGCGCCCGGTCGGGGTACGTGTCCGCAACCATCAGCCCGGCCGCGCTCTGCGACATATGCCCGTCGCGGGTCATGGACGGCCACAGCCGGCGGTTCTCCAGCGTTTTGTCAGTGAGGGCGTAGTAGCCGTCCGCACCGCCCAGCCGGCAGAAGGAGACGATTTCCTCGTCAGACAGCCAGTTGCAGTGGGAAACAAAATCCTCGTCCGCCAGCGTGAACGGGGCATTCCCGTCCATGTCGAAGGTCAGAAGCCGGGTGTGCTTGACGTTCCCCTCGAACCAGCGGTGCAGCGCCATGAAGCGCGTGCCGGAGGGGTTGATCATGATGTGGTTGATCTTGTGAACCGCGTTCCCCATGGACGCCTTTTCCTCGAACGCGCGCAGCCCGGAATAGGTGAGGATGGGCGCGGTTTCGCCGGTTTCGAGGTTCATCTTCCACACGCAGGGGGATTCCGGGCAGGGCTCGCCGGCGGTTAAATCCGCAAGGTTCGAATAGCCATAACCGGGCCTGAGCCGGTGAAGGCGCGAAAAATCGAGGGTGAGCGCGGTCTTTCCGTCCGCCGATACGGCATAGACGGGCATGGGGTAGACCCGCACTTCCCGCCCCAGGTCGACGTCGAAGGCCACGGAAACATACTTCCCGTCCCGGAAATCATTGTACAAAACGCGGCTTTTGAAGTCCGGACCCAGCCACTGGAGCATGCAGCCCTGCTGGGCGTTCCACGTCCGCGTCTCGGCAAATTTGCGGAACCGCCCGTTCTCGATAAGATAAAGCTCCGCCACGGCGTCCGGCGCGGGGGCGTTCACCGCGTCCGCGCGCAGCGCCAAAAAGCGCAGGCCGGACAAATCCCAGGGCGACTTGTCGTAGTAGCCGAAGAACCATTCGCCGCCGTCGGCGGGGGTGGCGCGCCGAAGCGCGCCCTCGCTCTTCACCTTTTTCGAGAAGAGATACATGGCGCGCTGATAACTTCTGCGCAAAAGACGGCGCGCGCCCGGCAGCCCGCCCAGCGCCTTTCTGAGTCGTTGTTCCATCGAAACCCTCCTGGAGGGGAACGCCGGGGCTCTGCCCCGGGC
>JAEYRW010000100.1 GCA_023435435.1 Bacillota bacterium
GCATATACTGCCCAATGTAGGGTAGTTTCATGACGCGGCCGTACTTCCTGAGTTGGATCGCCATGAAGATGCCAAGGGCGATCAAACCGACGGAGACCAGGAACTTGGCGATGCCAAACAGGAAACCGATGAGGAAAATGTTGTCGAAGATGCCGAGGATGAACTGCGCAGCCACGTAGGTCAGAAGGAGCAGGAGCCCCTGATTGGCGCAAAACTTCCCGAGCTTCGAGTCCTTGCAGGTAATCAGCGGCAGAAAGAACAGCACGTACCCCAAAGCCGCCGTGTCCTTATTCTTTGAAACGTCCTCGCGTTCGAATTCCGTAGTTCCAGTCTCCATTGTTTTTCCCTCCCTTTATGTGCGCATATTGTACCACAGCCTCCTGGTTTTTTCAATAGAATGCAACCCTAAATAGAATTCAACTTTGAATCATGTGAGCTGGGGGCGGGCGGCCATGGCGCGCACCACGTCGGCGCAGTGGCGCAAAAGCAGCTCCTCGTCCGGCGCCAGCTTCAAGGGGATGACGCGCTCGACGCCGCGCCTGCCCACCACCGCCGGGAGGCTCAGGCATACGCCGTCGACGCCGTACTCGCCCGCAAGCAGCGAGGAGACGGTGAGGATGGAATGTTCGTCGCGCAGTATCGCCTCGCAGATGCGCCGCACAGCCACCGCAACGGCGTAGAACGTGGCGCCCTTCATGTCGATGACCTTGTAGGCGGCCTTGCGCACGTCCGCGTCGAAGGCCGCGCGCATGCGTTCGGGAAGCTGCCAGTCGCACTGGCCGCAGTTGCGGCAGTACTCGTCCATGTCCATGCCGGAGATGGAGATGGTCGACCACGCGGCGAACTCGCTGTCCCCGTGTTCGCCCAGCACGAAGCCGTGGATGTTGCGGGGATCGAGGCCCGTGTGCTCCGCCAGCATGGCCCGCAGCCGGAGCGTGTCGAGCACCGTGCCCGCGCCCAGCACGCGCCGGGGGGAGAAGCCCGTCATGTCGATGGCCGCGCGCGTGAGCGGATCGACAGGGTTTGTGACGACGATGAGGATGGTCTCCGGCGCGCGCGCGACGATTTCGCGGCTGGCGGCGTCCATGACCTTCATGTTCCGGCTCGTGAGCGCGCGGCGCGTCTCGCCCGGCTCCTGGTTGGCGCCTGCGGTCATGATGGTGATGTCCGCGCCGTCCAGCAGCTCGTAACCGCCGCCGGAGATTTTGGCGGGCGGGCAGAGCGGCATGCCGTGGGAGATGTCAAGCGCCTCGCCGCGGGCTTTTGTTTCGTTTATGTCGATGAGCACGATTTCGCTCGCCGTGCCGAACAGGGCAAAGGTATAGGCCATCGTCGCGCCGACGTTTCCGGCGCCGATGATTGCGATTTTTGACATAACAACACCTCCTTGTTAGGGTTGTCCTTTTTCATGGCGCGTATGCGACGCGCGCGCCGTTTTCGTCGTAGAGGCCGACGGGATCGTCCTTTTCATTGGCGAGCACGTTTTTCTCGTCCCAGTAGACGGAATATGTTCCTCCGGGACTGCTTTTTGTGCCCACGGTGACGCTTTCGCCGGGCAGAAGCGTCGCGCTTTCAAAGGAAAACAGTTCGTCGCCCCGCTCCGAATGGAGGTACCAGCCGGTCAGATCGACGGTTTCGCTTCCCCCGTTTGTGAGCGTGAAAAGCTCGTCCGCCCGGTCGACCGCAAGCGAGATGTCCTCGGGGACCTCATCCGGCCAATGAACCGCCTCGGCGGACGCCTTCCCGCCATTGAGCGTTGCCCGGATGGCGGAGGCGTCCTGTGTGACATAGACCAAACTTCCGGCCGCCTCAAGCCGCGCGACCACCGCCGGGTCGGGCGTGCCGGGCTTTTCATAGGCGTCGGTGGAGATGATCGATATCTGGGGCGCAACGGCGGAAACAAAATCCGCGCCGGTGGCGTCCCCGTCGCCGTGGTTTGCCACCTTGAGAATCGCGCAGGAGAGGTCCGCGCCCGCGGAAAGCAGCTCGGCCTCCTCGGGCAGCTCCATGTCGCCGGCAAAGAGCGCGCGCCCGTCGGGGGTCTCGAGCAGCAGGACCAGCGAATTGTCGTTTTCCTCGTCCTCGTTTTCTTCAATGGGCGCCAGCACGGTGAAATGCGCGTCCGCGCCCGCCGAAATTTCGTCGCCGGCGCGGAGCCAGTGAACGTCTACGCCCGCCTTTACCAAGGGGTGGTTCTTTTCCTTATAACTGAAATAGCAGTCCGAGGCGTACCAGGTGTCCACCTCGATGCCGCTTTTTGTAAGCCAGGCCATGCCGCCCGCGTGATCGTTGTCCACATGGGTCAGAAACACCGCGTCGAGCTTTTCAATGCCGAGTTCCCGCAGCGCCCGCTTGACCCTTCCCATGGCTTCGGGCTTCCCCGCGTCGATGAGGCAGGTGTAGTCGCCCGTCTGGACGAGAATGGCGTCGCCCTTCCCCACGGAGACCGCCGTAATCCGCGTTTCGGCGGCGCAGGACGAAAGCCCGAACGAAAAGAACAGCAGGAACGCGGCCGTCAATAATTTCTTCATGCAAAACAAAGGCCGGACGTCCGAAGACGCCCGGCAGCCTTTCAGTTTTTGGGGTATCCGTCGGGGTTCGTGGTTTGCCAGCGCCAAGCGTCGCGGCACATGTCGGCAAGGTTCTTTTCGGCCTTCCAGCCGAACAGTCTTTTCGCCTTTTCGACGTTCGCGTACGCTTCGGGCAAATCGCCCGCGCGCCGGGGAACCACCTTGTAGGGGAAGTCGGTTCCCGTCACTTCGGTGAAGGTCCTGATGATTTCAAAAACGCTGTACGGAACGCCGGTTCCGAGGTTGACCGCCTCGCAGCCGGAGTTTTCCATGGCGTATTGGAGCGCGGCCACGTGGCCCTTGGCAAGGTCGACGACGTGGATGTAGTCTCGGCGGCAGGTGCCGTCCGGGGTGGGGTAGTCGTCGCCGTACACGCCCAGCGTGGCGATTTTCCCCAGCGCGGCCTGCATGACCCGGGGCATGAGGTTGTTGGGGATGCCGTTGGGGTCTTCGCCGATTTTGCCGCTTTCGTGCGCGCCCACGGGGTTGAAATACCGAAGGTTCACAATGGACCATTCGGGATGCGCCACCGCGATGTCGCAAAGCATGCGTTCGATGATGAATTTTGAGGAGCCGTAGGGGTTTGTGGTGGTGAAGGTAAGCGGCATGTCCTCGCGGCAGCCCGCACCCGCGTCGGTGCCGTAAACCGTGGCCGACGAGGAGAACAAAACCCGCTTCACGCCGTATTTTTCCATGCGCTCAAAGAGTGTCAGCGCCGCGTCGAGGTTGTTGCGGTAATAAAGGATGGGCTTTTGAACGGATTCGCCCACGGCCTTGTAGCCGGCAAAGTGGATGGCCGCGTCGATTTTTTCCTTTTCGAAAATCGCGTCCATGGCCTTCGCGTCGCATGCGTCCGCCTCGTAGACGGCGAACGTCTTTCCCGTGATCTCGGAAACGCGGCTGAGCGCCTCGGCGGAGCTGTTGTAATAATTATCCACCACGACGATTTCATAGCCCGCGTTTAAAAGTTCCACCGCGGTATGCGCGCCGATGAAGCCCGCGCCGCCCGTTAAAAGGATTTTGCCCATGTCAGTCACCCCCGCAACATCATAGCACAATCAAAAATAGCGCGCAAGTGAGCGTGCAGGATATGCGCGGGCCGTACCGAATATATAACATGGGAGGGATGTACATGCGCGAAATTGTCATCCGCGACTGGGACGAGCTTCAGCGCGCCGTGTTCGACGGCGTCTGGGACGAAAGGATCATGCGCTACCGGGCCAACCGAGTTTACCGCGGCGCGGCGGACAAGCGGTGGGGACTGGTTCCGTCTCTGAACCGGGTGTGCGCCCACGACCTGACCCTCGAGGCGTCCGTGGTTCGCTCCTTCCGCAAGTACGCCTACGCGGATCTGGTCAATTACACCTCCATCTGGCAGATTCTGCCCCTCGCCCAGCACCACGGGCTGCCCACCCGGCTGCTCGACTGGACGTATTCGCCCCTGGTGGCCGCCCACTTCGCCACCGAGGACGTCTCGATGTACGACCGGGACGGGGCGATCTTCTCCCTGGACGTCACCAAGACCAACGAACATTTGCCCGAGCGGATGCGGGACGTGCTCGCCATGACGCGCAGCCGCATCTTTTCCGTGGAGCTGCTCGAATCCCTCGCGCCGTCCCTGGAAGCGCTCAAGGCGGAAGGCGCCCCCTATGCGCTTTTCTTCGAACCCGCGTCCATGCTCGACCGCATCGCCAACCAGTACGCGCTTTTTTCCGTCACCAGCGAACCTGGCGCGGCCTTTGACGACGTCATTTCCTGCGACGACGAATGCGCGGTGAAGATTGTGATCCCAAGCTCCGTCAAGCTCGAAATTCGCGACAAGCTCGACTACATCAACATTTCGGAGCGCATGATTTACCCGGGCCTCGACGGCATCTGCAAGTGGATTACCCGCCAGTATTCCGCGTTGGGGCCGGTTTACAATAAAAAGCGCGATCTTTGATCGTGATTTTATATGTTTCAAGTTTGCGTGAACGCGGCTTGCGTGAGCCAAACTTAACATGGACGGGGTGTACAAACTGCGGTCCGGTTTTCTATAATATTGGTGTCACGGATGTTCAGTGCGGGTCTAAACGCGCGAGCGTTTAACAAATACATGCGTCAAACGCAGGAGGTAGTCCCCATGAAGTTCCGTTCCATTCTGGCCGCGCTCCTGGCGGTCATGCTGCTCGCGACCATGTCGTCCATCGCGGTTGCGGAAGACGGCAAGGTTCAGGTGACCATCTGGCACACGTTCACGGAGGGTCAGGAGGCGGCACTCACGTCCATCGTGGATGCCTTCAATGCCAGCCAGTCGGATTACGAGGTCGTTCTCGAGTCCCAGGCGTACTCGGGATTCCTTGACACCGTGTACAACGCGGTTGCCAACGGCGTCGGCCCCAACATCATCTTCAACTACGCGTCCGCCGCGGCCGATTACGTCAAGGACGGGCTCGTCTTCGACATGACAAGCTACATTGAGGACGCGGACATCGGCATGACCGACATCGTTTCCTCCATGTCCGACGCCGTCTATAACGGCGAGGTCAAGGGCTTCGACGACGGCGGCATCTACTATCTGCCCGCCTACACCACCGGTCCCGTGCTGTTCTACAACAAGACCCTCTACGACGAGCTGGGCCTTACCCCCGCCACCACTTGGGAAGAGCTCGCCGCGCAGGCCAAGACCATCTACGAGGCCAAGGGCATTCCCGGCTTCGCGGTGGATTCCCTCACCGACCTCATGCAGTCCCTGTTCATCCAGTCCGGCGCGGGCTACATCGATACCGCGTCCCGCACCGTGACCTTCGGCACCGATACGGGCATCCAGTGGCTCAAGTGGTTCGGCGAGCAGGTGCAGGCGGGTTATTTCGCCATCACTCCCTCGGGCGATTACTGGTCCAACGACTTCAACGCCGGTCTCGTGGCGAGCTACTACGGCTCCTGCGCGGGCGTTCCCTACATCACCCCCGACGGGTTCGAGTATGCGGTCGCGCCCGCCATCCGCGGCATGGCGGACGGCAGCGAGTGGTATCCGTCCTGGAACCGCGGCCCCATCGCCTTTAACAAGTCCGAGGAAGAGAACATGGGCACCTACCTGTTCATCAAGTTCTTCCTCCAGCCCGAGAACAACTTCGCATGGGTTCAGGCCACCAACACCCTGTCCCCCTACGGCACCACCCAGGCAGTCGAAGGCTACGCCACGTACGCCGAGAACGCGCCGGCCCTGAACATGGTCGCCGCCAACCTCGACATCGCCGGCGCCCTGCCCGCCGTCAGCGGCGCCAACGCCGTGCGCAACGCCCTCACCGACACCGCCAAGGAAGTCGCGGGCGGCGTTTCCACCGCCGAGGATGCCATGGCCGCGCTGGTCACCGCCTGCAACGAGGCGCTGGCAAAGTAACACGGTCAGCGGCGGGAGGCTCCGCCCCCCGCACCCCCGCTCAAGGGCTGGCGCCCTTGAGAATCCCTCTAATCATCCGTCGGTCGCGCGGGGGCCCAAAC
>JAEYRW010000153.1 GCA_023435435.1 Bacillota bacterium
CCCCCGGCACCCCCGCCAAAGGGATGACATCCCTTTGGAATTCCATCCTGATTCCGGGAAAATGCAATCTTATCCGTCGGCGGCGTGGGGACTCAAACCCCGCGCCGCCGAACATTGCTTTTGGGGCGAACCCGGCAGGGTCACGAAAGTTGCCCCACCCACCCGCCCTACGGGGTTTTCTCCTTACGTTTTGGGGATCTGATATTCTGGATTGGGGGCGGGGTACCTCGCGTCCACCTCGTCGCGCCACGCGCACAGGATGTCGCGCATGTCTCGGGTAATCTCCGGCAGCGCCGCAGCCAGGTCCCGCGCTTCGGAAATGTCGTCTTCCACGTCGTAGAGCTCGACCTTTCCCGTCTCGAAAAATTCGATGAGCAGGTACTTGCCCAACCGCACAGACGAGCCGGGGGTACCTCCCTGATTTCCGTAGTGGGGGTAGTGCCAGAAAAGCGGGCGCTCGGGGATCTTTCCGCCCTCGAGGAGGGGCAATATGTTCGCACCGTCGATTCCGGGCCGGGTGTCCGGCAAAAGCCCTGCCGCCGCAAGGAATGTGGGATAAAAATCCGGCGTGGTGACGGGCGTTTCGCACACCGATCCGGGCGCGATTTTTCCCGGCCAATGGGCGATCATGGGCACCCGCGTGCCGCCCTCGTACATCCAGCCCTTGCCCTCCCGGGCGGGCGCGTTGCAGGTGGGACTGCCCTCGGTGGTGGCAAGGCCGCCGTTGTCGGAGGTAAAGATGAGCAGCGCATTCTCAAGCCGCCCCGCCCGCTCGAGGGCGTCCAACAGCCGCCCGATATTCCAGTCGAGGTTGTAGATCATGGCGGCATAGGCTGGATTCGACTGAATCACCCTGCGCCGCACGTGCCCCGCGTGCACGGGATGGCGCTCGCCATCCGCGAAGGGCGAGATTTCATCCAGGTGAAGGGCCTGCGCCTTTTCCCGGAAGCGTTGGATGTCCGCCTCCTTGGCCTCAATGGGATTGTGCACGGCGTAATGGCAGAGACTCAGGAAGAAGGGCTCCTTCCCCGCGCCCTCGATGAGCCGGATCGCCTCGTCGGTGAGCCGGTCGGTGATGTACTCGCCTGCCGGCCCCTCGGGAAAATTCGGAATCTGATAGGGGCTGAAGTAGCCGTATTTCGGATGCCCCCAGTCGCAGCCGCCGATGTTGAGCTCGAAGCCAAAATCCTGGGGCAAATACCCCTCCCCACCCAAATGCCACTTCCCCACGTGCCACGTGCGGTAGCCGCCTTCCCGCAGCGCGCGGGCGACGGTGCGGGCCCCGCCGGGCAGATGTTTCAAGTAAGGCGCGTCGATGAGCTTTCCCCTGAGGGGATGCATGGCTCCTTCCCCGTCGATCCAGTCCGTCACGCCCACCCGCGCCGGGTACATGCCCGTGAGATAGCTCGCCCGGGACGGCGAGCAGACGGGGCAGGCGGCGTAGGCGGCGGGAAAGCGCATGCCGCCCCGGCTCAGCCGGTCGATGTTGGGCGTCTCGTAGAAGTCGGAACCCGTGCAGGCCAGATCGCGCCAGCCCATGTCGTCCATGAAAAGAAAGACGATGTCGGGACGTTTCATCGCGCGCCCTCCAGTTCCAGCGCCAAACAGTTGACGTATTTCGCCGAGAGATTCTCAGGGAGTCCGTATGTCATTTCAATGCCTCCGCCATGAAAATTCGTTTGGGATATTGTAACACATGGGTGAATCCTTTACAATAAGAGGAGAGGTGATCGCATGAACGAAATCGGAATCGTACTCGTCGGCATCGGCGGCTACGGAAACACGTATGTCAACGCGCTGTGCAACGAGAAAAAGCGCGCGGGTTACAAAATCGCGGGCGTCGTCGACCCCTATGCCGAAAAGGCGCCGGGCTTTGCGGCGCTCAAGGAGCTGGACGTGCCTTTTTTCGGGACCCTTGCGGAATTCTATGCGGCGCACCGCGCGGAGCTCGCGGTGATCTCGACGCCCATCGCCCTCCACGAGGAGCAGGCGCTTTTCGCCATCGGAAAAGGGAGCCACGTGCTTCTGGAAAAGCCCATGGCCGGGACGCTGGCGGCGGCGCGGCGGATCGATCAGGCGGCAAAGGGCGCGGGCGTGAAGCTCGCGGTGGGCTTTCAGTGGTGCTACGATCCGGCGATGCTGGCACTCAAGCACGACGTCGACGCAGGGCTCTTCGGCGCGCCGAAAAAGCTGCGGGCGCTGGTGATCTGGCCGCGGGACAAGGCGTATTACGCGCGCGGCACGGGCTGGGCGGGCAAAAAATTCGACGCCCAGGGGCGGCCCGTCTTCGACAGCGTCGCCTCCAACGCCACCGCCCACTACATTGAAAACATGCTCTGGATCGCGGGCCGGGGTTTTTCCGGTGCGGGCGTCGCCATGATGGAAGCTGAAACCTTTCGCGCGTATCCGGTGGAAACCTTCGACACCGTCACCCTGCGCGCGCGGCTCGAACGCGGCGCGGAGATGCTGTTTGCCGCCTCCCACGCCACGATGCCCGGCGCGGAGCAGGAGCCCATGTTCGAGTACGAATTTGAAAACGCCACGGCGCGGTTCGGCGGCTTTGGGGAAAAGGGCGGGCTCCTCACCGCGGCGTTTGCGGACGGGCGGGTAAAAAGCTACGGCGAGAGCGCGCGCCAGTCGGACGACAAAATCTGGATGATGCTCGACGCCGTCCGGACGGGCGGGCCCATTCCCTGCCCGGCGGAGGCGGCGCTCAGGCACGCGCAGGCCATGGAGCTTTTGCTGGTCGCCGCCCCCGAGGCGCAGGAATTCGAGGGCGCGGTGGAAACGGACGCGCGCGTCTATGTCCCCGGACTGGAAAAGAAGCTGATCGCGTGCTACGAAAATCGCGCGCTGCTTTCGGAGGTCGTATGAAAATCGCCATCATCGGCGCGGCGGGCCACCACCATCTGGCCCTCGACGCCATGGCAGTCAAGCCGGACATTGCGTTGGCGGGCGTCGCGCCGGGCCGTTCCGATGAGGACATCTCCCCCCTCGCAAAGATGGGCGCACCCGTCTTTGAAGATTACCGCGTGCTGCTCGACGGACAAAATCCCGATGTCGCGGTGGTCAACCCCTGGTTCGCCGACGCGGCGGGCATCTCCATCGAATGCCTGAAGCGCGGCATCCACGTGTATTCCGAAAAGCCCCTCGCGACCACCCGCGAAGGACTGCGCGATCTGGAAGCGGCATGGCGCGCGTCCGGCCGCGCGCTGGGCGGGATGTTCAATTACCGGCACGCGCCGTGGTTTCTGGCGATGAAGGGCGCGGTGGACGCGGGCGAAATCGGCCCTGCGCGCATGGCCCACGGCCAAAAAAGCTACCGGCTCGGCGTCCGGCCGGAATTTTACAAAAAGCGGGACCTCATGGGCGGGATCATCCCGTGGGTAGCGATCCACGCCATCGACTGGGTGCTGGCGTTTCTCGGGGATTGCGAATGGGTGAGCGCGGCCCACAGCGCGGCGTTCAACCGTGGAAACGGCGAACTCGAAGTGTCCTCCGCGCTGCTCATGGGCATGAAAGGCGGCGGCATCGGCACGGTGACGGCGGATTTTTTCAGGCCGGACGGCTCCGCGCGCCACGACGACGACCGGCTTCGGCTTACGGGCACAAAGGGCATGATCGAGGTCGTCGACGGGCGGGTCTTCCTTGAAAACGAAGCGCCCAGGCGCGCGTTGACCCTCCCGCCGCCAGAAAGCGCGTTTTTGGGCTTTCTCGCGGCCATCGAAAGTGGAACGGCGGATCAATCGGCGCGCTCCGCCCTCGCGGCAACCCGTGTCTCCCTCGCGGCGCGGGATTCCGCCGACGCGGACGGCGCGCGCATCCCGCTCAAATAAAGAAATGCCGCGCGGGAAAAATCCGGCGGCATTTTTTACGGCGGATCGCGGCCATCAGAGCACCGTAGGCCCCGCCGCAACGGAAAATGCCTCGGCGGGCGCGCGGGATTCGGCTTCCTGAACTGCCCGACCCCCCGGCCCGGTCTCGGGCGTCAGAAGCGCGAAGAGGATTGACAACAGAAACAGCGGCACAAACGCGAACATTGCGTATTCCTCGCCCGCAAGCTTCATCCCCAGCTGCAAAAGCGGCGAAGCGAAAAAAGTGCCCATAAACCCGACGCCGTAGGTCATTGCGCTCGCGCTGGAAGCGAAGGTCGGCGTCGCGCCGGGAAGCTCCGTGGTGATGGTCTGGGAAGCGGGCGTTCGAAAATTGTTGGTAAACGCGTAGAGGAACAGGAAAATGGCGATGGGCCAGCGCCCCGTCCAGAGAAGGCTCATCGCAATTGAGACCGCCGTCGCTGCAAGGAACGGCAGAATCACGATCTTCCGCCTGCCAAGGACGGTGGTGGCGACGCCGCCGAGAAACGTGCCCGCCGCGCCGATGCCGGTGGTAATGCCGAAAAGAGCGGAGGCGTCTACGTCGGAATACCCCCGCACGTTTTGCAGAAACTGGGGCAGGTATGTGGAGACGCCGTTGGCGCCGATTGTCCCAAGCCCCATGAACAGGCAGACCATCCACACATCCCGGCGTGTGAGCGCATCCTTCATGTCGGTAAAGAGATTCATCCGTAGGCCCCGCAGCTCATTTTGCTCTCTGATGTGCGCGTTGAGAATTCCATTGTCCCGCGCGAAGAAAAGCCAGGCGAGGGCGGCCAGCGCCAACACCCCCGCAAGGATGAGGAACACGGACCGAAAGGATCCGCCCAGGGCGTAATACAACGGCACGGTGGCGGTGTAAACGAGGGTTGTGATGCCGACAACCCCCAGCCCGATGCTCGTAATGATGAGCGACCGTTCCCGCTGGGGGAACCACGCGGCCACAATGGCGCTGGTGCAGGAGCCGCTGATGCCGTGCCCGACGCCCGTCACCACCCGCGCGGCCAGCAGCGCGGCAAGGTTTGGCGCAGAGCCGCACGCCAGCGCCCCCGCCAGCATCACGGCGATGCCGGTCAGCTGCGTCCTTTTGATGTCCATTCGCCGGATCAGCAGAGGCCCCATAAACATCGCCGCGCCCATGGCGAAGATATGCACCGTTGAGGCATAGCCCGCCGTGGCGATGTCCACCGAAAAATCACTCGCCAAAAAGACGAGCATCGGGGCGGTAATGAGAAATCCGATGTGCGTCAGCGCGGCGCAAAGAACCAGCAATACGGCCATGACACCCCGGTACGGCGGATAAAGCCTTGCTTCCTCCATGCGACAGCGCCTTCTTCTCTCGTTTTGCCGCCAGTATAATACATCCTTCGCGCAGGCGCAACGTTCGTGTCAAATCAATCACTGAATCCGCAAAAAGCCCTCCGGGGCAGGCAATTACAAAGGCCGCGGAAATCCTTCCCGCGGCCTTTCGTGCACCGCACAATCAGGCGGTTCATCTCTTAAGGCAATTCCGCACATGCCCTGTGTGGGATTGCCCTAGCGAATGGAAAATATCAATCCCTGTAAAGCACCCAGTCCAGCGCCTCGCGCAAAAACCCCGCCTCCGCGAGCCATTCCTCCGCCCCCGGCGGAATCTCCCGCACTGTGACGCGCGAACGGCCCGGGAAGATGCGTCCCGCCCGGAACGCCTTCCCGAAGCACTTCACCGCCTCGGCGCCGTCCTCAAACACCCGCAGAACCGCGCCCTGCCGCTCAAACACACACGCCGCCTGTCCGCCGCGCGTCACCACCGCCGTGCCCGGCACCAGCATGAACTCCCGGCCCGGGACGTGCTTGAGGTACCGCCCCCACGCCTGGGCAGGGTCCACGGCGTTCAGGCACGCGCAATCTACGCGCCCGGCGGAAAGCGCCGCCGTCAAGCGGCCGAACTCCCCGGCCTTCACAAACTGCGCGCCGGAAAGCCCCTCCACAAAGTAGCCCCTTCTCATTTCGCCCGTCATTTCCATCACCCGCAGCCGCGAAAGCGCCTCGCCCCAAGGCATCAGGTCGCACGTCTCCCGGGTCAGGACGGGCAGACGCCCGAGCATGTCCGCGATGAGCTCGTCCGCGGTCAATTCGCGCACCGCGTGCGCCCGCTCCCAACGGCCCGCCGACGGCTTGTTGAGGGCGCGCGGCCTGGGGTCCACCGTCCTGCGCACGGGCGTAAACCCGTCCTGCCGGACGAGCCCTGCCGCCGCGAGCTTCTGGAGGATTGCCCCCACGGGCCTTCCGCCCATTCGCTTTGAGATCACATAATCAAACTGCGCGCCACTCTTTTCCAGAATGTCGAGCACAGCCCGCTCGTCGCCGGTCATTTCCCCCTCAACAGGCGTAAATGCGTCGAAATCAAACGCCTCGATGGCACGGAAGGCGAGATACGGCTTGCCGCCCTCGTCGCGCAGGGAATAGGCGATCGCGCCCTCGGCCAGCAGAAGGTCAAGCATATCCGCCCGGTAACCCGGCGCGCGCGCGGGCAAAACGATTTCCTCCCACTGGGCGGCGGGGATTTCGAGGTTCAAAAGCCGCGCCATGGCGGCGGAAAGCCGCGCTTTCGGGGAACCCGTGGTCTCCGCTCCCTCGGCGAGCAACCGCGCAAACCGCGCGGGCGGGACGGTTTGCACCTCGCTTCTGCGCGTCTGGATGGTGAGGCGCTGGGCGGAGGCATATACGTCCGCGTGCACCCACATGCCCTCGAACCGGACGGCGCTCTCCGCCGCCTCCAGGTCCTCGAGGATCGCCTCCGCCGCTTCCTCGCCGATGGCGTAGCGCTGGGCAACGCTCCGCGCGTCCTGCGCGCCGCGATAGCGCAAACATCTGCGCACGATGCGCGGATAGTCGGGGTCCTCGTAATCCCCCGCGTGCTCCGCCGCGATCCAGAGCCCCGGCTCCACGTACAGCGCCCGGCCCGCCTCCGCCAGTTCCTCGAACCAAGCGGCGGGTGCGTCCACCTCGCCGGGGACGAGGTCGCCCTCGGCCATCAGGATGGAGTGAAGCTGCTCCGCCTCGCCGATGTCCCGGACGCGCTCGTACCGCTTCTGCACGGCCTCCGCGTCGGGGGCCATGGCGGAAACCATTGTTTCGGACAGCTTGCGGGCACCCGAAGGGATGGGCGACTCGTACATGAGCTCCGCCTCCACCTGCCGCCGGAGGGGCAGCGCCATGGGCGAGGGCGTCTCGGTGTGCATCTCGATCACCCGGATGGCGCCGGAGCGAATGCGCTTCAGCACCTCCACCGCCCCCGCAACATCCAGAAGGTCCTCCCGGCACTCCCGCAGCGCCTCGCGGATCAGGGGATGGTCCCTGGATGTCACCGCGCCCGCCAGCGACTCCGCGCCCCGCAGCCGTTGCACCCAAAGGGGCTGGCGGCCCCGGCCGCGCATGCCCATCATGTCCGCGCGGGCGGCTGCGTAGCGGTAGGCCATTGAAAACATGGGCTCGGCGGGTAAAAGCGCGTCGATCATGGCCTCCGCGCCGTCCGGATCGATTGCCGGAAGTATGTTCTCGGGCAGCTCGCTCCCGCCCATGAGGAACAAAAGCATCCCGTCGTCGTCGTCGTAGCCGCGCACGTCGAGCCCGGTCACCTGCTGCGCCCGGTGGCGCGCCAGCATGGAAAGGGCGTGGTTCACCCGGCGGCCGAAGATGGAGTGGATCATGAGCTGGTGCTCCCCCGCCGTGTCTGCAAAGTGCTCGCAGATGATCGTCCGGTCGTCCGGCAGACAGTGGGTGCTCTCCAGCTGCTTTTTGATGTGGTGCTCAGCGGCCGCCCGCGCCTCTCCGGAAAGCGGGAACGAGAAAAGCGCGTTCTTGAGCCGCCGCGCCTCCGCCGCGTCGCCCAGTTCCCGCAGCAGCGTGCCGTAGTATTCGCCGGTTTCCATGGGCCGCCCCAGGGAATCCCCCTTCCAGAACGGAGACTGCGCGCCCTCGGGGGTCGACGGATCGACGATGACCCGGTCGCGGGTGATCTCCCGGATGCGCCAGGCGAACGCGCCCAGAAGGAACTTGTCCCCCAGCCGCGCTTCGAACACGTACTCCTCGTCCAGCTCGCCCAGCTTCGTGCCATCTGGCAATACAACGGCGAACCAGCCGCGGTCCGGAATTGTACCCACGGCGGAAACCGCAAGCATGCGCGTGTAACTGTCCCCGGCCACGAGCGCGTGAATGCGGTCGTAGAGGATGCGCGGCCGCACGGGCAGGTCGCGCGCATGCTCGAAGTCTCCCGCCAGCATGCCCAGAAGCGCCTTCACTTCCTCGACAGTCACGTCTCGGCAGGGGTACGCGCCGGAAACGATTGCGCAGGCGTCCTCCACCGAATAGCTCCCCGCCGCCGCCATGGAGACGAGGTGCTGGGAAACCACGTCGAGACACTTTTGGGGCACATGCGCGGTCTCGATGCGCCCCTCGAGGGCGCCCTTGGCCGCCAGCGCCGCCAGCAGTGTATCCGCCTCGGTTTTGGGAAAAATGATGAGCTCGCTCACCCGCCCCGGGCCGTGACCCGCCCGGCCCGCGCGCTGGAGCGCCCCGGCGATGCTCAGCGGCGCGCCCACCTGCAAAACCAGGTCGATGTCGCCCACGTCGATGCCAAGCTCCATGGACGAGGTGCAGCACAAAAGCTTCAGTTCCCCCGACCGCAGCTCGCGCTCGGCTTCGAGGCGCTGCTCCTTGGAGACGCAGCCGTGATGGGTGCGCGCGTACCGATCCTCGGCGACGGCATTGACCCCGTGGGCCAGCTTCTCCGCTTGAGCGCGGCCATCCACAAAGGCAAGGGTGGTGCGCACCTCCTGTGAGAGCCGGTACGCCCTCTCGGCGATGGCGGGCCACACGCTGTGCTCGGGAAGCTGCCGGAAGTCCTTTTCCGCCAGCTCCACGCGCATTTCGATGGCCTTGTCAACCTTGGGTGCGACGATTTGCGCCCCGCGCCCGCCGGACATGTAAAGGGCCGCCTCCTCAAGAGGACGGATGGTGGCGGAAAGCGCGATCCTTTGGAGCCGCCGTCCGCACAGTGCGTCCAACCGCTCCAGGGAGAGCATCAAGTGCGCGCCGCGCTTGGAACCGATGACCGAGTGAAGCTCGTCCACCACCACGCAGCGCACGGTGGAAATGGCGTCCCGGCCCTTCTTTGACGTGAGAAGCAGAAACAGCGATTCGGGGGTGGTGATGAGGATGTGGGGCGGACGCTTGAGCATCTGCGCGCGCTCGGACGCGGTGGTATCCCCGGTGCGCACGCCCGTGCGGACGACGTCCTTGAGCCCAAGCCCCATGAGAGGCCTCTGCAGGTTTTCGCGGATGTCGTTGCCCAACGCCTTGAGGGGTGAAATATAGAGGATGACGCACTCGTCCGGAACGGGCTTGGGGTGCGCGGCGAGAAAATCCAGCCAATACAAAAAGGCGGTGAGCGTCTTGCCCGTGCCGGTGGGCGCGGACACGAGCACGTCGCCGCCTGCCGCGATGGCGCGCCAGCCCTCCGTCTGGACGGGCGTCGGCGCGCCGACCGCGCTAGCAAACCAGTCTCGCGTGTGCCGCGAGAACAACTCAAGTCCCATCTGATTCCCCCGCCACCATCACGTTGGGAAGGAGCACGGCAAGGGGACCCTCGTAATCCGCGTCCCCATACCGCTCCATGGAAAAGGTCAGGTTCCCCTGCGCCTCGAACAGGCTCCCGTTGACAGATCCACCCGTCACCGCCCGCGTCGTCTCCCCGTCGAACACGTAGGCAAGCCGAATCTCGCCGCCGAAGTGACCGGAGAAGGAGTCCATCTGAAAGTCCGAGAACGCCACGGGTCGGATGTGGGGCCGCTTCTTCATCTCTTCAAGGGAAACCGAACCGCTGTCCACCCGGACGCTCCGATAGACGCCTGTGGGCTCGATGCCCAGATACCGGCAGAAGCGCGTCGAGCCGTAGAGCGCCTTGAGCGCGCCGCCCTTAATGAGCGCCCTGTCCCGCATGGGGACGCCCTCGTCCGAAAACGGCGCCCGGGCGCGCAGCGTCATGTCGATTTTCTCGCCCCGGACATCCGCGCCCTGGGCGGACGCGCCGACTTCATAATTGGAATACTTCGCGTACACCATGGATGCGGAGGCCTTCTCAAGGTACGCCGAGAGGAGCGTTGAAAGGTACCTGCCCTCGAGAATCATGGCGTATTTCCCCGCAGTGGGCGCTTCCGCCGCACGCGCCCGGTCGCGCGCCGCCGCCACCAGCTCCCCCGCAGCCTTTGAAAGCGCGGGTACGTCCGGCGCGTCGTATTCAAAGTCGCCGTAGAGCTCCACGTCATCGGGCATCACGCACTGCGCCACGAACTCGCCCTTGAAGACGTGCTTCAGGTACCGCGCGTCGGTTCCCCGGGAGGAAACGATGCGCACCGTCCTGCGAATGGCAAAAATCTCCGCCGAATTGACAAACGCGTCCGCCTCGTCCGCCCCGAACAGTCCCACCGCCAGCGCGTTCGCCGCCTGGACGAGGTCGATTTCCGGCTCCTCCGCGGCGCCGCAAGCGGGATCCGGCAGCTCGAACCACGGATTTTTCACGTGGCCCGCCGCGTCGTAGGCGGCCCGAAGGGCGGCGCGAAGCTCACCGTCCGCCATGCCGGGAAAGACGGTGGCCTCCGCCTCGCCGCGCATCTTCTTGCCGTCCGCCTCGAAGTCCCGGTACAGTGTGACGCTCAACCGCGTCACATCCTTGATGCGGGTCATGTCCCGGCGGGCGCGGAGGAAGAAAAGCTCCGCCGCTTCTTCCCGGGACAGCCGGATAAGATACTGCGCCGCGCCCAATTCGGACAGCGCGCGCCTGATTTTGTCGATCATGCTTCCTCCCTATCCCAGACGGATGCGCGCCTTGATGTACGGCCCGCCCTCCGAAACCTTCGCCCACTCCTTGTAGCCCTTGCCGCACGCGCCCGCGCCGCTCAGCTCGACGTCCGGCGACATCATGGAGATGGATTTAAGCAGATCCGGCACATAGCCCGTCAAAACCACCGGCGAAAACACGCGCCCTGTGAGCTTCCCATCCTTGATCTCCCGTGCCATGTCCACCATGAGCTGAATGCCCCAGTTCTTGGGGTCCTCCATGCCCGAGGCCGCGCTTTCGAGCAGAAACCCATCTCCGATGGAGGCGATCATGTCGTCCACCGAATCGGTTCCGCCCTCGAAGAACGTATTCGTCATGCGCGCGTACGCCTTGCGCTCGAAGCTCTCGCGCCGTCCGTTTCCCGTGGGCTTCGCGCCCAGCCTTTCGGCCGAAAGCAGGTCGCACATGCCCGCGGCAAGCACGCCGTCCTTGATGATGATCGTGTCGCCCGCCAGCGTCCCCTCGTCGTCGAAAAAGAACGAACCGGTCTGGGCGGCCGACGAGGCGGTGTCGTGCATGGTCACCATGGAGGACGCGATTTTCTGCCCCACAAAGGCCTCCGCCTGGGCGCGTTTTTTGACGAACATGTCCATCTCCACGCCATGTCCGAACGCCTCATGGGCGATGATGCCCGTCACCGGCGGCGCGCACACGCAGTCGTACACCCCCGGCTCGATGGATTGACTGTCGAGAAGCGCGATCACGCCGTCCACGCATGTCCCGATGCTCGCGCGCAGCCTGTCCAGAATCTCCGCGCCGCCGCGCATGGAAAAGGCGCGATAGCACTCCTTGACCTCGTCGCCCCGGCGCGCGATGCAGTTGATCATGCAGCTCGACCACATGAGGTCCTGTTCCAGCGCCCGCCCGCCCGCCACGAAGCGCTTGTGGATCACCTGATAATCGAAGCCGACCATACAGTCGAGGAGCCGCGCGTCCATCTTAAGCGCCTCCGCCCGCAGTTCTTCGAGGCGCGCGACGATTTTTTCGCCGCCCATTTCCTCCGGATCGATTTCGCACGTGGTTGCCTTGTGAAAGCTGAGCGCCTCCGGCATTTCCGGCGCGGGGTCGTCCCCGGGCAGGGGCGACATCCCGGCAAGCCGCGCGACGATCGCCGGAATGTCCGCCGCGCAAAAATCGTTGAGGGCATACTCCCCGTAGCCCGATCCGTCGTTGACGCGGATCACCGCGCCCCGTCCGGTAAACGCGGGGTTCACCCGCATGGAGATCCCCGCGGCGCTCACCGACCAGCGCGCGCTCCTGGTATCCTGCAAAAGCACGGACGCATAGGGAAACCGCGCGCCCAGCGCTTCGCACAAGCGCGCGCACGCCTCCCGCATGTCCGCAATAAAACCGCTCTCCTTTACCTGCATACGCTTTCCTTTCATTGCCGCTTCAGTCGCCGCCCCCGGTCAAAACACGCCGAACGCGAAATCGGCGCAATCCACCCCGGCGCGTCAAACGCCGGCAGGCAGACCGCGCCGATGATCAGATGGTTGTGTCTTCAGCCCCCGTAAACCGCCTCTTGCGGCTCCGTAACCCGCGCGTCCAGCATGCCGCGGACGTACTCCGCAATCTTCTGCGCGCTGTCGAGGTCGCGATAGTCCATCTGCGCGCGCTGTATCTCGCGCCAAAGCCGTCCGTCGTCGCGGGTGAGATCGTCAATCCGGGCCGCCATGTCCGACGGCTCCTCGCAGAGGATGCCCAGCCTGTGGCGCGCGGCGAAGTTGGGGTTGTCCTTCTCCTGTCCGGGCAGCGCGCCGGTAATGACCATGGGAACGGCCATGACGATTGCCTCAAACATGCAGTTGGGGCTCGCCCGGGAAATGGCCACGTCCGCCTTCTCATACTCCGCCGCCATGTCGGTCACGAAACCGAGAATGCGCACGCGCCCGGCGTATCTGTCGCCGAATTTCTCCACAAGCCGCATCCGCAGCTTTTCGTTGGAACCGCAAATGATGGTGAGCCGCGCGTCCGTGTCCTTCAAAAGGGAGGTCGCATAGCCTTCGATGTCCCCCGCGCCGCCGCCGCCCCCCGTCATGAGGCACTGAAGCGGGCGCGACGCCTCGTAGGTCCGCTCACCCATGCGCCGCGCCGCCTCGACGAACGCCCCGCGCGTGGGAAAGCCGATGATCTTGAGCTTTTCCTCCGGCATGCCCAGCGCCACCGAGCAGTCGAAAGCCTCCCGCGTCGGGCAAATGGCTCTGGTGACCCGGGAATCGCACCAGGTGGAATGAATGTTCACCAAATCGGCTTCCACCGCCACGACGGGAATCGCCAGCCCGAAGGTTTCGAGGGTATCGATGACCGCGCCCACGAACATCGGGTGAACGCTCACGATGATGTCCGGATTCGTCTCCCGCAGGTAGGCGTCGAGCCGCTTTTTAACAAGCAGCGCCATGGTCTCCGGCACGAAATCGCCGCCCTGGGTGGCCTTGAACACGGCCTTCCAGACAAAGCGCGCGCGCTGGGTCACGACGTTGTAGATCTTCGAACTCTTGACCCCGCCCTCCCCCAGAAAGATGAAGCCGTCGACCACGTCCAGCGCGATTCCGTCCATCCGGGCAAACTGCTCGGACAGCGCCTCGGCGATGGACATGTGCCCGCGCCCAGTGTACTGCGCGGTCAGAAGCATGATTTTCGCCACGCCCGTCACCTGCCCCGCGCGAATCTTGGAATCTCTCCGACGCCGGAGAGCACGTAGGTCGGTCGGTAGGGAAAGTCGAGCATGGTCTCCTGGGACGTAACCCCGGAGAGCACGAGCACGGTATCCATCTCCGCCTCGAGCCCCGCGACGACATCCGTGTCCATGCGGTCGCCGATGATGGCGGTATCGGAGGGGCCGATGCCGTTGAGCCTGCGCAGCGCGTGCTTCATCATCAGCGGATTGGGCTTGCCGACGAAGTACGCCTGCTTGCCCACCGTCATTTCGATGGGCGAAATGAGCGCCTTGGTGGCCGGGGCGATGCCGTTTTCGATGGGCCCGGTGATGTCGGGATTGGTGCCGATGAGCTTCGCGCCCTTGCGCACGAGCCCCACCGCCTTCAATATCTTTTCGTAGCTGTAGCTCGAGGTCTCGCCCACCACCACATAGTCGGGATTTATGTCGTTCATGGAAAAGCCCGCGTCATAGAGCGCGCCCACAAGGCCGGGTTCCCCGATGACATAGACCGAGCCGCCGGGGCATTGGCTTTTGAGAAAGCTTGCGGTGGCAAGCGCCGATGTGTAAAAGTGCTCCTCCCCCACGTCGAGACCCAGCCGCATGAGCTTCTGCTTGAGCTCCCGGGGCGAACGCTCCGACGAATTGGTGAGAAAGATGAACTGCTTGCCGGTCTCGCTCAGCCACTCCACAAATTCCTTGACGCCGTCCAGCAGCAGGTTTCCGTGATAGATCACGCCGTCCATGTCGCAAATGAACGCTTTTTTTTCGAGCAACGCTTCCATTGACGCGCATCCCTCCGTCCGGATGAATTGTTTCCATTCAATTATACCTGATTCGCCAGTGTTTGGAAAGAGGAACTTTTCACACACCCCACAATCTGATATAATGAGAACATCAAATGTTTGGATCGAAAGGCGGCTTCGGCGTGAATTATATTGAAATCATTCGCAAAAAGCGCTTCGGTGGCGCGCTCACCGAGCAGGAAATTCGAAAATTTGTCGCAGGCGTCACGGACGGCTCCATGGAGGATTACCAGATCGCCGCCATGCTCATGGCCATCTGTATCCGGGGCATGTCCGACCGGGAGACGCTGGCGCTCACCCTCGCCATGGAGCGGTCCGGGAAAACCCTCGACCTCTCGGGCATCCCCGGCGTCAAGGCGGACAAGCATTCCACCGGCGGCGTTGGCGACACCACAACCCTCATCCTCGTGCCCCTGGTGGCCGCTTGCGGCGTCAAAATGGCCAAAATGTCCGGGCGCGGGCTGGGCTTTACGGGCGGGACGCTGGACAAATTGGAGTCCATCCCCGGCTTCTCGGTAGAGCTGGACGCCGCGCGGTTTGAAAGCCAGGTGGCGGAAATCGGCTGCGCCGTCATCGGGCAAACGAGCGAACTCGCCCCCGCCGACAAGGTGCTCTACGGACTCAGGGATGTGACGGGCACGGTGGACTGCGTGCCGCTCATCGTCTCGTCGGTGGTCTCGAAAAAGCTGGCCGCGGGCTGCGACGTGGTGGTGCTGGACGTGAAGTTCGGAAGCGGCGCATTGGCGGAGACCGCCGAGGACGCGAAAAAGCTGGCCGAAGCCATGGTCCGGATCGGCGCGTCCCAGGGCAGACGGTTCTCCGCCCTCGTCACGGGCATGGAACAGCCGCTGGGCGCCTACGTGGGCAACGCCCTGGAGGTGGAAGAGGCCATTGATGTGCTCGCGGGCCGCGCGGCGGGCGACCTCAAAACTGTCGCGGTGGAGCTGGGCGCCCACATCCTGAAAAACGCGGGTGCGGCCCCGTCCGTGGCGGCGGGGCGCGGGTTGATCCTCGAAAAGCTCGAAAGCGGCGCGGGCCTCAAAAAGCTGGCGGAAATGATCGCGGCCCAGGGCGGCGATCCGCGCGTGACAGAGGACACCTCTCTTCTGCCGAAAGCCTCGCATTCCGTTGCGGTGTGCGCCAGAAAAGGCGGATACCTGGCGGGCGTCAAGGCGGACGACATCGGAAACGCCGCGAAGAAACTTGGCGCGGGGCGCGAAAAGAAGACGGACAAGATCGATCCCGCCGTGGGCATCATCATAAAAAAACGGATCGGGGACAGGGTAAAGGAAGGCGAAGCGCTCTGCGAACTGCACGCCAACCCCACGTCGGATACCGCCGGCGCGCTGAACCTTCTGAACGCGGCGTTTGCAATCGCGGAGAAGCCGCCGGAAAGGCCGGAACTGATCAAGTATGTCATCGAATAAAAAGCGGGACAGAAAGGGGCCGAACCGCGCCGCGCGCGCGCTGGGCCTGGGAAAGCGCGCCTTCGTGGCAAAGGACGGCGGACTGCGCGCCGCCTGGCGGCTCGCGCTGGCCATTTTGGCATACGTGGTCTGGACAAACGGCATCACGGTGCTTTTGAGCTACGGGTTCGACGCGCTTTTCACCGCGTGGGGCGTCACAAAGCTGAATCTTTCCGCCGCGCCTGGCTACGCCCGCTTTCTCGCCGCCAACTACGGAAATATCATCTCGGTGGTGAGCTCCGCGGGCATCGCTTCCTTCGCGTATCTTGCCGCGCCCCGGCGGGACCGGCTCCGCCTCCGGGTAAAGCTCCTCGGCGTCGGCGCCCTCGCCGGGGCCGGGGCAGTGCTCGCGGCGGCGGCGGGCTTTCTTGCCCTGGACAGCGTGCGCATGACCGCCACCTCGCCGGATTTCACATGGTCGCCCGCGATCCTCCTGCCCGTGTCCCTCGCGGCCGCCGTCGCGGAGGAATTTTTCGCCCGGGGATACGTGCTGAACATGGTTTCGCGGCGCGGCAACCGCCCCCTCGGCTATCTCGCCTCGGCCGCGGTTTTCCTCTATATGACGGGCGGTTACGCGCTTGGCATCGTGGGAATTTTCAACATGCTTCTTTTCTCGGCCATGCTGTGCGCAGTAAGCGAAAAATGGCCCAACTGGCTGAACGTCGGCATCCGCTTCGGCTGGGGCTACGCGGTTGTCTGCCTGTTCGCGTTCCCCGGCGCCAGCGGCGGAAGCCCGGTTTATACCCTCTACGCGGTCTCGGAGGACTCCCTTACGGGCGGAAGCGCCGGCCTCATCTCCGGGCTCTACATGACCGCGCTCCTCGCCGCCGCCCTCTGGTTCTTCCTCCTGCGCGGCCTCAAACTCCGTCTCCCCTTCATGAAAAAGCGCGCGGCCCAATAAACAACAAATACGGTCGCTCGGGGCTGAGCCCCCGGGCGACCGATGGACAATCTGTCATTTTTCATTTGGGGTTTCCAAAGGGACTCAGTCCCTTTGACGGGCGCGCGGGGGCAGCGCCCTCGCCGTCCTATATCCTGACGCTCCCCTCGTACACCAGCGATGCCCCGCCGGTGAGGATGACGTTCCCGTCGGGTGCGTAGCGCACCTGCAGATCGCCGCCGAGGAGCTTTACGGTGACGGTGGTATCGGGTTTGCAGTAGCCGAGCTCGACGGCGGCCACCACCGCGGCGCAGGCGCCGGAGCCGCAGGCCTGGGTTTCGCCGCTGCCGCGCTCCCAGACGCGCATGGTGAGCACGGATTCGTTGACCACGCGCACGAACTCGGTATTCACCCGCTCGGGGAACATGGGGTGATTCTCAAAGCGCGGACCGATGTCCGCGACGTCGAGGGAATCCACGTTGCCGACAAAGACCACGCAATGCGGGTTTCCGAGGGACAGACATGTAATGCGGTATTCCACGCCGTCCACCTCAACGGGTTCGTCGATGACCCGTTCTTTTTTTGACTTCACGGGCACCCGCGCGGGCGCGAAGACGGCCTTGCCGAGTCCCACGTTGACCGAGCCCGTCTCGCCGTTGATGGTGACGAGCCGAAGGCGCTTGACGCCGCTCATGGTCTCGACATCGATGATGTCCTTGCGCGCGATGTACTTGTCGTGCAGATACTTGCCCACATACCGGAGGCAGTTGGCGGCCATGAGTCCCTCGCTGCCGTCGCGGTTGAACATGCGCATCTTGGCGTCGGCGATTTTGGAATCCTCGATGAGCGCGATGCCGTCCGCACCGACGCCCCTGTGCCGGTCGCAAAGCTGCAGCGCCAGCGACTCCGGGCACTTGATCTCGCCCCTGCGGTTTTCGAGCAGGATGTAGTCGTTGCCCAAATCCTGCATTTTCACAAAGTCCAGCCTCTGCCGTTCAGACCTCATGTGGCAGATGTCCACCAGCTCCGTGTTGTTGGTGTTGTAGTGGCCCGCGATGACGTCGGCCATGGCGTTTGCGGTGTCCATGGAGGTAAAGCACGCGATTGCGTGGTTGAGCGCGCGCCGGTTGAGGGCCGCGAACTCGTCCATGGTGGAATCGTACATGGCGCCGGTGTAAACGATGAAAGTGATCTTCCCCGCCTCAATGAGCTCCTTGGCGTCGTCGGACGACCCGATGTCCCCGATCTCGGTGACGTCGATGCCCAGAGACTTGATCGTCTGGGCCGTGCCGGATGTGGCATACATCCTGATCCCGCGGTCATGGAGCTTCTTTGCCAGGTGCACAAGCTCGTAGTGCTCGTGCTCGTCCACGGAGATGATGATCCCCGGCACGTGGCCCGGGTCGCTGGTGGGCACGCGGATGCCCGCCGCGCGCAGGCCCTTGAACAGCGCCTCCGGCAGCGACCTGCCCACGCCCAGCACCTCGCCGGTGGACTTCATCTCCGGCCCCAGCATGGCGTTTGCGCCCGTGAGCTTCTCGAAGGAGAAGACGGGCACCTTCACGGCGTAGTACGGCGGCGCCTTGTGAAGCCCCGTGCCGCAGCCGATGTCCCTGAGGGTTTCGCCCAGCATCACCCGGGAAGCAATGTCCACCATGGGCACCCCGGTCACCTTGCTGATGTAGGGAATGGTGCGGGACGCCCGGGGATTGACCTCGATGACGTAAAGCTCGTTGCGCCAGATAAGGTACTGGATGTTGACGAGTCCCTTGGTCCCCAGCGCCTTGGCGAGCTTGATGGAATTGTCGATGACGATCTTGAGCATGGCGTCGTCCAGACTGTAGGGCGGGTAGACCGCGATGGAGTCCCCCGAATGGACGCCCGCGCGCTCGATGTGCTCCATGACGCCCGGAATCAGAACGTCCTCGCCGTCGGAGATGCAGTCCACCTCCAGCTCCGGCCCCATCATGTACTTGTCGACGAGCACCGGATTGTCGATGCCGCCCTCGAGAATCACGTTCATGTACGCGCGCACGTCCCCGTCCCCGTGGGCGATGCGCATGTTTTGCCCGCCGATGACGTAACTCGGCCTGAGAAGCACCGGGTACCCCAGCTCGTTTCCGGCCCGGAGCGCCTCGTCCATGGTCCGGACGCCGCGCCCGGCAGGGCGCTTGATGCCCATTTTTTCCAGAAGCGCGTCAAACCGCGCGCGGTCCTCCGCCACGTCGATGCCCTCGGCGGAGGTGCCGAGAATCCGAATGCCGTTGTCGTCCAGTGTCTTTGTCAGCTTGATGGCCGTCTGCCCGCCGCAGGCGACCACCACGCCCTCGGGTTTTTCCGCGTCGATGATGCGCAGAACGTCCTCGCCGGTGAGGGGCTCAAAGTAGAGCTTATCGGCGGTGTCGTAGTCGGTGGAAACCGTCTCCGGATTGTTGTTGACGATGATGACCTCGTAGCCAAGCTCGCGCAGGGTGTACACGCAGTGGACGGACGAATAATCGAATTCGATGCCCTGCCCGATGCGGATAGGCCCGGAACCCAGCACCAGAATTTTTTTCTTGCCGGATTTTTTGAACGCGCGCGCTTCGCATGCGCCGCCGAACACCTCGTAGAAGTAGGGCGTCACGGCGTCAAACTCCGCCGCGCAGGTATCCACCATCCGGTAGGACGACTGCGTGGCCGGAAGCTCCTTCGCGCCGGAAATGCGCGCGATGGACCGATCCAGATAACCCAACTTCTTGGCTTTCATGTAGAGCGCATCGGTCATGGGTCCCTTCGCGAGCACGGCTTCGAAGTCCGCGAGATTCTGAAGCTTTTTCAAAAACCACAGATCAATCTTTGTAGCGTCGTGAAGCTCCTCCAGCGTGTGACCCTTCTTGATGGCCTCGAACAGGTGGAACAATCGCATGTCGTCGCATTTTTTGACGCGCGCGATGACGTCCTCGCCGGAATGATCCGTGCGGTTCAGCGTGTCAAGGGAAATCTCCGCGCCGCGCACAGCCTTCATGATGGCCATCTCGAAGGTGGGGGCAATGGACATGACCTCGCCGGTGGCCTTCATCTGGGTGCCGAGCTTGCGGTTCGCGTGGGCGAACTTGTCAAACGGCCAGCGCGGCAGCTTCACAACCACATAGTCGAGGGCCGGCTCAAAGCAGGCACAGGTCTTTCCGGTGATCTCGTTCTGAATCTCGTCGAGCGTAAACCCCAGCGCGATCTGGGCCGCGACCTTGGCGATGGGATAGCCCGTCGCCTTGCTGGCCAGCGCCGAGGAACGCGACACGCGGGGATTGACCTCGATGACCGCATACTCGAAGGAATCCGGGTTGAGGGCAAACTGGCAGTTGCAGCCGCCGATGACATTCAGTCCGTTGATGATTTTAAGGGCCGCCGTGCGGAGCATCTGGTACTCGCGGTTGGAAAGGGTGACGGCGGGCGCGATGACGATGGAATCGCCGGTGTGCACGCCCACGGGGTCGAAGTTTTCCATGGAGCAGACCGCGATGGAATTGCCCGCGCCGTCGCGCACCACCTCGAACTCGATCTCCTTCCAGCCGTAGATGTACCGCTCCACCAGAATCTGGCGGATGGGCGAGGTATCGAGCCCCGTCTCCGCCACCTGGGCGAGCTCCTCGGGGGTGTACCCCACGCCGCCGCCCGCGCCGCCCAGGGTGAACGCCGGGCGCACGATGACCGGATATCCGATCTCGTCCGCGATTTTGAGCGCGGTGGGAACGTCGTTTGCGATGGCCGAAGGGATGGTGGGCTGGTTAAGCTCGTCCATGGTGTCCTTGAAAAGCTGCCTGTCCTCGGCCTTGTCGATGGCCTTGGCGTCTGTGCCCAGGAGCTTCACGCCCATCTTTTCAAAGTAGCCTTCCTTGTCGAGCTTCATGGCGAGGGTAAGGCCGCTCTGGCCGCCGAATCCGGCGAGAAGCCCGTCCGGGCGCTCCTTTTCGATGACGCGCTTGATGGTCTCGGTGGACAGGGGTTCGAGGTAGATTTCGTCCGCCAGCGCCTTGTCGGTCATGATGGTGGCGGGGTTTGAATTGACCAGCACCACGTTGATGCCGCGATTTCTCAAAACCCGGCAGGCCTGTGTGCCCGCGTAGTCGAACTCGGCGGCCTGGCCGATGACGATGGGGCCGGAGCCGATCACGAGTACCTTCTTGATTCCCTCAATCAGCGGCATTTACTTTCCCTCCATGAGCGAGATGAACCGGTCGAACAGAAACTCCGTGTCCTCGGGACCTCCGCATGCCTCGGGGTGGAATTGCACCGTGAAGGCGCGCTTGTCCGGATAGTCGACGCCCTCGCAGGTCATGTCGTTGGCGTTCGTGTACCGAAGCACGCCCACGCCTTTGAGCGTTTCCGGCAAGACCGCGTAGCCGTGGTTCTGGCTGGTGATGTAGGTGCGCCCGGTTTCGAGGTCCTTCACCGGCTGATTGGCGCCCCGGTGGCCGAAGGGCAGCTTGCCTGTCTTGGCACCCATGGCCAGGGCCAGAAGCTGATGCCCCAGGCAGATGCCGAAGATGGGCTTCTTGCCCGCCATTTTTTGGAGCTCCGCGATGATTTCCACATTGTCCGCAGGGTCGCCCGGGCCGTTTGTGAGCATGATCCCGTCGGGGTTCATTTTTAGGACGTCCTCCGCCTTCGCGTCGTACGGGAACACGGTAACCGCGCAGCCGCGCTTGGCGAGCTCCCGGGCGATGTTGCGCTTGGCGCCGTAGTCGATGAGAGCCACCCTGTATTTTTCCTCGCCGTCCGCGGGCAGGAAGCCCGCCTCCCGGGTGCTCACGGACGCGACTGAATTCACTACGCGATACGCCTTAAGCGCGGAAAGGTCCTCCGGCACCGCGCTCCCGATCATGGCGTTCATGGTGCCCGCGTCGCGCAGAATCCGGGTCACGTCCCGGGTCTCGATGCCCGAGAGGCCGGGGATCCCCCGCTCCTTCAGGAATCGGTCCAGCGCGTACTGCGACCGGAAGTTCGAGGGATCATCGCAGTTTTCGTGAACCACATAGCCCAGCGCGGCGCACGCGCCCTCGAAGTCCTGCTCGATGACGCCGTAATTGCCGATGAGGGGGAACGTCTGCATGATGATCTGCCCGGCATAGCTGGGGTCGGTGAGCGTCTCGAGATAACCCACCATGCCGGTGGTGAACACCAATTCGCCGATGACATCCGTCTCCGCGCCGAACCGCTCGCCCTCGAACACCATTCCGTTCGCGAGAATCAGGTAGCCCTTTTTCATATTCTCCCATTTCCTCCATTGCGTCAGTGTGATGATTCCAAAAAGAACGCCGCCCATCTTCGAGGGCGGCGCCCTCGACGCCATGCCTTAATCCTTCATGAGTTTGACCATGAGCGCCTTTTGCGCGTGCAATCTGTTTTCCGCCTCGTCGAAAATTTCATTGGCGTGGGCTTCAAACACCTCTGCCGTAATCTCCTCTCCCCTGTGGGCCGGGAGGCAATGCTGCACCATGCAGTTTTCCTTGGTCAGTTCCATGAGCTTTCCATTGATCTGATAGACGCCCTGGAACGCCTCGCGCCGCTTGGCCGCCTCGCCCTCCTGACCCATGGACGCCCAAACGTCGGTATACACCACGTCCGCGCCCGTCGCGGCCTCGCGCACGTCATTGGTAAACGTAAAGCGCCCCGTGCCTCTGGCCCATTCCATGATTTCCGCCTTGGGCTCGTAGCCCACGGGCGACGCCACCGCCACGTGCATGCCGGTCTTGAGACCGCCCACGATCAGCGAATTGACCATGTTGTTGCCGTCGCCGATGTAGGCGAGCTTGAGTCCCTCGAGGGAGCCCTTGTGCTCGCGGATGGTCATGAGATCCGCCAGCGCCTGACACGGGTGATAGTCGTCGGTGAGTCCGTTGATGATGGGAATGGAGCCGTATTTTGCCAGATCCTCCACTTCCTTCTGGGCGAACGTGCGGATCATGATGCCGTCCAGATACCGGGACAGCACCCGCGCGGTGTCCTCCACGGGCTCGCCGCGCCCGATCTGCAGATCTTGAGAGGAAAGGAACAGCGCATAGCCGCCCAATTCATACATGCCCACCTCGAAGGAGACGCGGGTGCGGGTGGAGCTCTTCTGGAAGATCATGCCGAGCTTTTTCCCCTTGAGGTGCGGATGGGCGATGCCGTGGGCGCGCTCGTATTTGAGCTGGTCCGCGAGGTTCAGGATTTCGATGATCTCCTCGCCCGTATAGTCCATGAGTTTGAGCATATGCTTGGTCATTTGAGCGCCTCCTTGAGAACGTCGATGGCCTTTTTGAGGTCGTCCCACGGAATCGTGAGCGGGGGGAGCAGCCGGACCTTGGTCTTGGCGGAGAGCAGCAGCACGCCGCCCTCGATGCACTTTGCGATGACCTCCTTGGCGGGCTTGTTCGCGGGCTCCACGCCCAGCATCAGCCCGAGGCCCGTTACAGACTTCACGCCCGCCGCGCCCGTCAGTTCAGCGACGATGTAGTCGGACTTTTTCTTCACGTCCTCCATGAGGGCGTCATCAAGCCGTTCAAGGATGGACACCGCGCCCGCGCAGCTCACCGGGTTTCCGCCGAATGTGGAACCGTGGGTGCCGGGGGTCAGGGTGTCCTTGACCTTCTCGCCCATGAGGCAGGCGCCGATGGGAAGTCCGCCGCCCAGGCCCTTGGCCGTGGTAACGATGTCTGGATTGAGGCCGTAGCGCATGTAGGAGTACAGCGCGCCGCAGCGGCCGTTGCCCGTCTGCACCTCGTCCACCACCAGAAGCATGCCCTTTTCATGGCAGAGCTTTTCGACGCCCACGAGGAAGTCCGCGTCCAGCGCCACCACGCCGCCCTCGCCCTGCACGCACTCGAGCATCACCGCCGCGCACGGGGTCTCCTCGGAAAGCGCCTTGACAGATTCCAGATCGTTGGGCTCGGCGTGCACGAAGCCCGGCGTAAACGGCCCGAAGTTCGTGTGGAAGGAGTCCTGGCCCGTGGCGGAAATGGTGGCGATGGTGCGTCCGTGGAAGCTGTTTTTCAGGGTGATGATTGTGGAATGGCCCTCGCCGTAGGTGTCCAGCGCCCACTTGCGCGCGGTCTTGATGGCGCATTCGTTGGCCTCCGCGCCGGAGTTTCCGAAAAAGACCTTCTTCATGCCGGTCTTTGCGCAAAGCAGCTCGGCCAGCTCGGCCATGGGGCTGGTATAATAGAGGTTTGAGGCATGGGGCAGCGCGTCCAGCTGCTTCACCACCGCCTGCTTCCAGACCTCGTCGCTCACGCCGAACGCGTTGACGGCGATGCCGCTGCCCAGATCTATGTATTCCTTGCCGTCGGCGCCCACGAGCCGGGAGCCCTTTCCGCGCACCAGCTCCACGGGAAAACGGCTGTAAGTGTTGGCGATGTAGGTTTGATCCTTTTCAAATACGCTCATCTCAATGTCCCCCTCACTTGAACATGGTTCCGAGGCCCTCGTCGGTCAAAAGCTCGATGAGAATCGAGTGCTTCACGCGCCCGTCAACGATGAATACCTTCTTGACGCCCCGCCGGATGGCCTCGATGCAGCAATCCACCTTGGGGATCATGCCGCCTGAAATGACGCCCTGATTGACGAGCTTCGGCACCTCACTCACGTTCAGCGCGTGGATGAGCGTCGAGGGGTCGTTCCTGTCGAACAGAAGGCCCGGAATGTCCGTCATCGAGATCATGCACTCCGCGTCCAATGCCGCCGCCACCCGCGCGGCTGCGGTGTCAGCGTTGACGTTGTAGGAATTCCCTTCCCCGTCGCAGCCGACGGTGGAGATCACCGGAATGTAGCCCGCGTCCAGCACGTCCGAGATGACCGCGGGATTTACCTTTGTGATCTCCCCCACGAACCCCAGCGCCGGATCGAGGGGCCTTGCCTCGATCATGTGTCCGTCCATACCGCACAGCCCAACGGCTTTTCCGCCGTGCATGTGCAGAAGGTTCACGAGGTTTTTGTTGATCTTGCCGCAGAGCACCATCTGGACGATCTCCACGGTCTCCGCGTCCGTCACACGCAGCCCGTTCACGAATTCTGTTTTTTTGCCGACCTTGGAAAGCATCTCCGTGATTTCGGGTCCGCCGCCGTGCACCAGCACGACCTTGACCCCGATCTGCTGAAGGAGCGTGATGTCCCCCATGACGGCGGTCTTGAGTTCCTCCGAGACCATGGCGTTGCCGCCGTATTTAATCACGACGACCTTGCCCGCGTACTCCTGAATGTACGGAAGAGCCTGAACGAGAACCTCCGCACGCTGTCGATTGTTCATATATTATACACCTCTCAGGTTACGTCTTCCGGTCAGGTTCTGTAATCTCCGTTGATTTTAACGTAGTCGTAAGTGAGGTCGCAGCCGAAGGCGGTGGCGGTCTGTTCCCCCGCTTTCAGGTCGACCAGAATCTGGATCTCGTCCTTCAGAAGAATTTCCTTTGCCTTCTCTTCCGAGAACGCCACGCCCGCGCCGTTTTCACACACCAGAATCTCTCCCGCCAGGGACTTGAAGGAGACATCGATCTTCAGGACATCCACGTCCGCGCCGGAATAGCCGATGGCGCACAGCACGCGCCCCCAGTTGGCGTCCGCGCCGAACATGGCCGCCTTGGTCAAGGACGAGCAGATCACCGATTTCGACACCGTTTTCGCCGTCTCCCAGTCCTTCGCGCCTGTCACCACGCACTCGATGAGCTTGGAAGCGCCCTCGCCGTCGGCGGCAATCTTGCGGGAAAGGGAGAGCATCACGGCGTTCAGCGCCTGACAGAACGCGCCAAATTCCGGGCCTTCCGCCGCGATTTCCGCGTTCCCCGCCATGCCGTTTGCGAGTACCGCCACCATGTCGTTGGTGGAGGTGTCCCCGTCCACGGAAATCATGTTGAATGTGGTTTCCGTCTCCCTGGACAGCGCCTTTTTAAGCATTTCCGGGGAAACGGCGCAGTCGGTGGTGATGTAGACCAGCATCGTGGCCATGTTGGGATGAATCATGCCGGAGCCCTTGGCGATGCCGCCGAGCTTGCAGGTGACGCCGCCGATCTCAAACGATACGGCAGCCTCCTTGCCCTTGGTATCTGTGGTCATGATGGCATACATGGCGTCGGTCCCGTCGCCTTTAAGGGATTTTGCCAGCTGGGGAATGCCCGCCGCGATGGGGGTGATGTCGAGCTTCTGGCCGATGACGCCGGTGGAGCCCACCACCACGTCCCTTTCGGAGATGGAGAGCGCCAGCCCCGTCAGCTTGCACATCTTTTCCGCGATCTCGATGCCGTCGGCATTGCAGGTATTGGCGTTGCCGGAATTGCAGATGATGGCCTGCGCCATGCCGTCCTCAAGGTTTTCCTTGCACACATAAAGAGGCGCGCCCTTGACAAGGTTCTGCGTATACACCGCCGCAGCCGCCGCCCGTTTGACCGAAAAAATCAGGGCGAGGTCGAGCTTGGATTTGTTGCGGCGAATACCGCAGTGCATACCGGCAGCGAGAAAACCTTGGGGAGCGCATATATTTCCGGGTATGAATTGCATAATCATTCTCCTTCGAGGGTCAGACCCTCCGTCCATTTCAGCCCGAACGCGAGGTTCATGCATTCCACCGCCGCGCCCGAGGCTCCCTTGCCCAGATTGTCGAAGTTCGCGATGAGCAGAATCCGCTCCGCGTTTCCCGCCACCGCGATTTTCATGTCGTCAAAACCCGACGATCTGTTTCCGAAGCCGATGTCGTCCTCCCAGTCCGCGAACCGGACGACGGGGCCTGCGTACTTTCGTCGGTAGACCGCCCGGACATCCTCCGCCGTGCCCGAAAGCTGGGATTTGAACAGGGGAACCGTCACCTGCATGCCGCTCAAATAGTCGGCGACGATGGGCAGAAAGATCGGGGCGCTTTCAAGACCCGATACGGCCTTCATTTCCGGCAGGTGCTTGTGCGCCTGGGTCAGCGCGTATTCCTTGGGGGAATCGAGCAATTTGTCCCGGCTTTTGTCCTCATATTCGGCGATCATCTTCTTGCCGCCGCCGGAATAGCCCGTCAAAGAGGTGCAGGTCAGAAGCGCGTCCCTGGGAAGCAGACCCGCTTCCACCAGGGGATAGACAAGGGCCACAAAGCCGCTTGCGTGGCAGCCGGGGACGGCGATGCGCCTTGACACCTTTATTTCCGCCGCGTGGGCATCCGACAGCTCCGGAAAGCCGTAGGCCCAGTTCGGATTTGTGCGGTGGGCGGTGGAGGTGTCAAAGATGATTGTGTCCGGGTTATCGAGGAGGGAAACCGCTTCGACCGCCGCCGCGTCGGGCAGGCACAGAAACGCAGCGTCCGCCGCGTTCAGCATTTCCGCGCGCTTTTCGGGAATTTTGCGATCCGCCTCCGAAAGCGTCAAACGTGCGATATCCCCCCGCGCGGCCAGCCGCTCGTGAATGCGAAGCCCCGTCGTCCCCGCGCTTCCGTCAATAAATACCCGCTTCATTTCTTGCCCTCGCGCCTTAAAATATACAATCGTTTTGCATTATTATACATCTATTTTTATTCATGTCAAGGGAAGAAAATGTAAAAAAATGCACCCCTCACATCATTTGTGTATGTCAAATGACATGATCGGGTGGGTCATGTGTGGGTCATTTCGGCCCTCGGGTATGCGAGTTGTATGTCAGTTGTATGCGAAAAAAATCGCACACCCATCCCTCTTCTCCCGCTCAAACGACTCGGTCACCCAGGGCAAGGCTTGTTTGCCAAAGGCAGCAAAATCGCCGCGCGACCGCATCGGGCCTCCAGGCGATCCGGCGGACAATATAACATTATAACATCCAGTATGGGATTCTCAAGGGACAATTCTCCCTTTGTCGGGGATGCCGGGGGCGGCGCCCCCGGCCCGTGCCCGCCCCGTCACTTCATGGTCTCCTGCTTGACCTTTTTGTCGATGACGTGGCGGGCGGCGAGTTCCTTTTTGATGTCGCCCAACGAGATCCCCATCTGCACCATCAGAACCAGAACGTGGTAAGCGAGGTCGGCGATCTCGTAGACGGTATTTTCCCGGTCGTCGGCCTTGGCGGAGATGATGACCTCCGTGGATTCCTCACCCACCTTCTTGAGAATCTTGTCGATGCCCTTCTCGAAGAGATAGGTGGTGTAGGAGCCTTCCTTCCTGTCCGCACGGCGGCCCTCGATGAGCCCGGCAAGTCCCTCGAGGGAGAAGGGCTCGGTTTCGCCCCGGTAGAGGGCGTCGTTGAAGCAGGAATCGGTGCCCAGATGACAGGCGGGGCCGTCCTTTGTGACCGCAATAAGGAGGGTGTCCCGGTCGCAGTCGGCAACGATGGAAACGATGTGCTGGAAGTTTCCGGAGGTGGCGCCCTTGCGCCAAAGCGCGCGCCGGGAGCGCGACCAGAAACAGGTCATGCCCTCGCGCATGCTGATTTCGAGGCTTTCGCGGTTCATATACGCCATCATCAGAACCTTTTTCGATTCCGCGTCGGTGACGATGGCGGGAATGAGCCCCTTTTCGTCGAATTTGATCTCGTCAATGTTCAGCATCTATGTCCTCCTCATGTTGACGCCCGCGTCGGAAAGTTCGCGTTTGAGGTCTGAGATTTTGACCTCGCCAAAGTGGAAGATGGAGGCGGCGAGCCCCGCGTCCACGCCCGGCAGCGCGCGGAACAGATCGATGAAATCGGAGACCTTGCCCGCGCCGCCGGAGGCGACGACGGGCACGTCCACCACGCCGCACACGGCGGAAAGCATCTCCAGGTCGAAGCCCTTTTTCACGCCGTCGGTGTCGATGGAGTTGACGACGATCTCCCCCGCGCCGCGCTTCACGCCGTCGTGGAGCCATTTGATTGCGTCGATGCCCGTGTCGTCGCGTCCGCCCCGGGCGAACAGCCGGAACCGGCCGTCCACGCGCTTCACGTCCGCGGAGAGCACCACGCACTGGTCGCCGTACTTTTTCGCCGCCTCGGTGATGAGCGCGGGGTTCTTGATGGCGCCGGAGTTGACGGAGACCTTGTCCGCGCCGGACTTGAGCACCCGGTCGAAGTCGTCCACGGTGTTGATGCCGCCGCCGACGGTGAGGGGAATGAAAATCTGGGACGCGACTTCGGTGAGCGCCTCGGTAAAGAGCCTGCGGCCCTCGGCGGAGGCGGTGATGTCGTAAAACACCAGCTCGTCCGCGCCCTCGTCGTTGTAGAATTTCGCCAGCGCGAGAGGCGAGGAGACGTCGGAAAGTCCCTCGAAGTTGACGCCCTTGACCACGCGCCCGTTTCTGACGTCCAGACATGGGATAATTCGCTTCGTAATCATTCTTTTCCTCCCGCCGCACAAAGCGCGTCCGACAGTGTGATCTTTTTTTCGTAGAGCGCCTTTCCCAGGATCGCGCCGTGGATGCCCAGCGCGGCGAGCGCCCGGATGTCCTCCCGCGTGCTCACGCCTCCGGAGGCGATGATGTCGACGGCCGTTTTTTCCGCGAGCTGCGCGTACATCTGGTTGTTCGCGCCCGCGAGCATGCCGTCCCGGGAAATGTCGGTGAGGATGACGGTCCTGACGCCCAGCTTTTCCAGCCGGGAAAATGCCTGGCCGCAGGTCTCGTCCGTGGTTTGCGTCCAGCCGTGGGTGGCCACATACCCGTCCTTGATGTCTACGCCCACGGCGATCTTTTCGCCGTATTTTTCGAGCATGCCGGCGAGAAACGCCGGATCGCGGGCGGCGGCGGTGCCCAGAATCACCCGGGAGATGCCCGCGTCCAGGTATCTTTTCACAACTTCTTCCGAACGGATGCCCCCGCCCACCTCCGCGAACAGCCCGCTTTCGGAAACCGTCCGGGCGATGACGCCGAAGTTGGGGGTCCCCCCGGTCTTGGCCCCTTCGAGGTCCACCATGTGCATGCGCCGCGCGCCCGCGTCCCGGAAGGACCTGGCGATGGCGGGCACGTCATCCGAATACACGGTCATTTGCGCGTACTCGCCCCGGGTGAGGCGCACGGCCTTTTCGCCATAGACGTCGATGGCCGGATAGAGGATCATGCGCCGACCTCGCAGAAGGCCCGCAGGATGTCCAACCCCACCGCGCCGCTCTTTTCCGGGTGGAACTGGGTGCCCATGACGTTTCCGCGCTCCACGGCGGCGGTGACGGCGGTGCCGTAGTCCGCGGTGGCGCAGGTATAGGCGTCGCAGCCCGCCGCGTGATAGGAATGGACGAAGTAGACGTGCTGGCCTTCCTTGGTGTTTTTCATGATTTTGCTAGCGCGCGGGAAGGAGAGCGCGTTCCAGCCGATCTGGGGCACCTTCAGGTCCGCCGGGATAAGGGGGCGGATGGAGACCACCGTGCCGGGAATGAGCCCGAGGCCCTCGTGCTTCCCGTATTCGAGGGATTCCTCAAACAAAAGCTGCATGCCCAGGCACACGCCGAGCAGGGGCTTGCCCTTCCCCGCCTCCGCCCGGATGAGCGCCATGAGGCCCGTTTCCCGAAGGATGGCCGCCGCGTCGCCGAACGCGCCCACGCCGGGCAAAATCAGCTTGTCGGCGGATCGGATGGCGTCCGCGTCCCGGGTGCGCAGGGCCTCGGCGCCGATGGCCTTTAACGAGCTTTCCAGAGAGAACAGGTTGCCCACGCCGTAATCGATGACCGCGATCATTTACAAAACCCCCTTTGTGGACGGCACCTCGCCCCCGAGCGCCGGGTCGACGGCCACCGCCGTTTTCAGCGCCCGGGCGAGGGCCTTGAACTGCGCCTCGGCGATGTGGTGGGCATTTTCCCCCGCGAACATTTTGAAGTGGAGGGTGAGCCCCGCGTTCTTCGCCAGGGCGTCCATGAACTCCTTCACAAGCTGGGTATCGAACGCGCCGATTTTCTCCGTGGGGTATGCGACGTCCATGAACAGCCCGCCGCGCCCGGAGACGTCCAGCGCGCAGAGCACGAGCGCCTCGTCCATGGGGAGGGTGATTTCGCCGTAGCGGACGATGCCGCGCTTTTCGCCCAGCGCCTTTTTCAGCGCGAGGCCCAGGCAGATGCCGATGTCCTCCACGCTGTGGTGGTCGTCCACCCACGTGTCGCCCTTGCAGGAGACGTCGAGGTCCACGCGCGCGTGGCGGGCAAACAGCGTCAGCATGTGGTCGAGGAAGCCCACGCCGGTTGCGATCTCTCCCGCGCCGGTTCCGTCGAGACCGAGGGTCAGCGCAATGTCCGTTTCGGCGGTCTTCCGGACGATTTCAGCCTTTCTCATTTCACACCTCCGAGGATTTCGTCGGTCGCGTCGATGAGCTTTTGCATTTCTTCCGGCGCGCCGATGGTGATGCGGTTCCAGTCGGCGATCTCCGGCTTTGAAAAGTGGCGGATGAGGATGCCCATTTCCTTGAGCTTCGCGTAGTACTCTCCGCCGGAAATGCGATCGGATTTCGCGAAGAGGAAGTTGGCCCGGGAATCCGTGACCGCGAAGCCCCGCTGTTCCAGCGCCGCCTTGGTTCGGGCGCGGGTGTTTTTGATTTCCGCCCTTCGGGCGGCATAGTAGCCGTCCGCGTCGATGGCCGCCGCGCCCGCCGCCAGGGTCAGGCGGTTGATGTTGTAGGGGTTGAGGGAGTAGCGGATGCGGTTCATGTCCTCGATGAGCGCCGCGTCGCCCATGCAGTAGCCCAACCGCGCGCCCGCCAGCGAACGGGATTTTGAATACGTGTGGATGACCAGCAGGTTTTCGTAGTTCGGGATGAGGGACACACAGCTTTCGCCGCCGAAGTCCACGTAGGCTTCGTCCACCGCCACCACGGAATCGGGGTTCGCCCGAAGGATTTTTTCGATTTCCCCACAGGAGAGGGCGATGCCCGTGGGCGCGTTGGGATTGGCGATGACGACGGTCCGGTTGAGAGAGAAATAATCGGCGGGATCGACGGAGAAATCCGGCTTGAGGGGGATTTTCATCGCCGGGACGCCGAAGAGGTCGGCGTAAACCTCGTAAAAACCGTAGCTGACGGCGGGGAACGCGACGCCCCGGGCGCGGTCGGCAAAGGCCATGAACAAAATCGAGAGGATTTCGTCCGAACCGTTGCCCGGCATGACGTTTTCGGGTTTGAGGCCGTAGAATGCCGCGAGCTTTTCCATGAGCACCCTGGCCTCTGGGTCCGGGTAGAGGTTGAGGCGCGCGGCCTGCCCCGCCTCGATGGTTTTAATGACTTCCGGCGCGGGCGGATACGGGGATTCATTGGTGTTGAGCTTCACATATTCCCGGTTCTGGGGCTGCTCCCCCGGCACATAGGCCTTGAGGGCGGCGTGGGCGGGATTCAAAAAGCGGCTCATGGCTGTTCCTCCGTGCGGATCAGAACGCTGCGGGCGTGGGCGTCGAGGCCCTCCCGTGACGCGAATTGGGCGACTTTGTCCGCCACCTGGGCAAGCGCCTCCCTGGTATAATAGGTAAACTGGGCGCGCTTGACAAAGTCCTCCACCCCAAGGGGGCTGGCGAACCGGGCGGTGGAGACCGTGGGCAGGGTATGGTTGGGGCCGGCGAAGTAGTCCCCCAGGGCCTCCGGACAGTAGCGTCCGAGGAACACCGAGGCGGCGTTTCTGATGCGCGGCAGGAGCGCAAAGGGGTCTTCCACACAGAGCTCCAGGTGCTCCGGCGCGATTTCGTTGGAGGTCTCGGCGGCTTCCGCGAGGTCCTTCACCACAAAGATGCGGCCGTTCCGGTCCACGGAGGCGCGGGCGATTTCAGCGCGGGGCAGGCGCGCGCACTGGGCTTCGATTTCGGTTGCGACTTTGTCCGCCAGGGCGCGGCTGTCCGTGACGAGCACGGCGGCGGCATTTTTGTCGTGCTCGGCCTGGGAGAGCATGTCCGCCGCGACGTAGGCCGGGTTCGACGCGCCGTCGGCGATGATAAGGATCTCACTGGGCCCGGCGATGATGTCGATGCCCACCTGGCCGAACACCTGGCGCTTGGCCTCCGCCACGTAGACGTTGCCGGGGCCGACGATTTTGTCCGCGCGGGGCACCGATTCGGTTCCGTAGGCCATGGCCGCCACCGCCTGGGCGCCGCCCACCCGGAACACCCGGGCTACGCCCGCCACCTTGGCGGCGGCGAGGATTTCGGGCGCGACGGTGCCGCCCCGGGAGGGGGGCGTCGCCATGACGACTTCGTTTACGCCCGCGAGCACCGCGGGGATGACGTCCATGAGCACCGTCGAGGGGTAGGCCGCCGTGCCGCCGGGGATGTAGACCCCCGCGCGGGAAAGCGGGATGATGCGCTGGCCGAGGATCACGCCGGGTTTGTCGGCGATGACGTAGCCCTCGCGAATCTGCCTTTTGTGGAAGGCGCGGATGTTTTCCGCGGCGGCGTTCAGGGTTTCCATGAATTCCGGACCGACGGTCTGTGCGGCCGCGTCGATTTCCGCTTGCGGGACTTCGACGGTCGCCGGGCGCGCGCCGTCAAACTTTTCGCTTAAGCGGAAAAGCGCCTCGTCGCCGTTTTGCCGCACGTCCGCAAGGATGGAGGCGACGGCGTCCGTCACCCGGGCGTCCTCCTCCCGCCGGTCGGGCATGAGAGATGCCGCGAATTTGCCCTCGATGATTTGAATCACTTGGGTCCCTCCTTTGCGCCAAGGATGTCCGCTAGGCCCGCGATTTCCTCAAAGTGGAAGCGGTAGCTGGATTTATTCGCGATGAGCCGGGCCGAGATGGGGACAATGTCCTCGTAGACCTCGAGGTTGTTTTCCTTGAGCGTCGCGCCGGTTTCCACGATGTCGACGATGACGTCCGACATGTTCAGAAGCGGGGCCAGCTCGATGGAGCCGTTGAGACGGATGACCTCGATCTCCGCGCTCTTTTGGGCAAAGTGGGCGCGCGCGATGTGCGGAAATTTGGTCGCCACGCGCAGGGTGCGAGACGGGTCGGGGCGGACGCCCTTTTTGCCCGCCACCGCCACCCGGCACCTGCCGATGCCCAGATCGGCGAGCTCGTAGACGTCCGGCTCGTACTCGAGGAGGATGTCCTTGCCCGCGATGCCAAGGTCCGCCGCGCCGTATTCCACGTAGACGGATACGTCCGAGGGCTTGACCCAGAAATAGTTGACGTCCCTGTTTTTGTCTCTGATGACCAGCCGCCGGTCGCCGGGTTCGGCGTCGTAGCCGTAGCCGGCCCGGCCGAGAATCTTCAAGACGTCCTCGCCCAGCCGTCCCTTGGGAAGCGCGACGTTCAGCATTGCATCTCGAACCCCCTTCCGCTCATGCGCACCTTGGAGCGGTATCTCCCCACCGCGGGCTCGTCGCGCTGCACCAGAACGCGCTGGCCGCCCTTGCCGAACATCTCCACCGCCCGGGCGATGTCCTGGGCACTGGTGGTTTCGTCGTAGAGAAGAAGCGTGTCCGCGTCGTATTCCGCGCCGGTCTGGAGCCGGGCCTCGAGCACGTCCGGGTACACCGCGAAGCCCACCGCGCCGCCCTTCTTGCCCAGCTTTTCAATGAGCCGGTCGTAGCGTCCGCCGGAAAGCACGCAGTGGGCGATGCCATCCGCGTACCCCTTGAAGATCACGCCGCCGTAATAGTCCATATCGTTGATGATGGAAAAATCCACGGAGAGGTTTTCCCCCGCGCCGAAGGCGGCGAGGTCGTCCCAGAGGTTTTTCAGCTCCTCCAGCGCCGCGTGGGTCGCGGCGTTGATGTCCAGCGCCTCCAGGGCGGGAAGCCGCTCCTTCAGGGGACCGTAGCAGTCGATGAGCGCCAGGAGCCGGGAGGCCGCCGCCTCGTCCGCGATGAGGGACCTCAGCTCGTGGGCGCTGCGCCGCCCGATCATCGCAAGGGCGCGGTTGGCGTCCTCGCCGGAGAGACCCGCGTCCGCGAGAAGCGCCTCCACAAAGCCCATGTGCGAGACCGCCAGCTCCGTCTCCCCGCCGATGGCCCGCAGGCTCAAAACCGCCATGAGCGTCACCTCGCAGAGGGCGTAGCGGTCGATGACGCCGATGAGCTCGAGACCCGCCTGGGTGATCTCGCGCAGCTCGCCCGTCTTGCGGCCCTGCCGGTAAACGCTCTCGCGGTAGTATGCCTTGAGCGCCGCCGTAGGCGCCGCCGGGGCGTTTTTCGCGATGGAGAGGGTTACGTCGGGTTTCAAGGCCATGAGCCGCCCGTCCGGGCCTGTGAAGGAGACGATGGGCTCGCTGCGCAGAAAGCTCTTGTAGCGCGCATAAAAGTCATATTCCTCAAAGGTGCTGGTCTTGTAGCGCGCATAGCCGTATTTTTCGTATGCGTCGCCCAGCTCCGCCAAAAGTCTGTCCTCGGCAAATTGCCCCATTTCCATCCCTCCGGGTTCGATTTTATCCGTATTCTACCACGCTTTATCGCGGTAGTCAAGTAAAGTGTTAGCGCAGTAAATTGCTAAGCCTATGAAAACCGTTCCCCGCTTGACCGAATCATCTCCCAAAACGCAGACTCGGCC
>JAEYRW010000158.1 GCA_023435435.1 Bacillota bacterium
GCTCTGCTCCCGCCGCCCGTCGAATCCCAATTTAAGAAACGAGGGGGGTGGATCGCTTGCGGCTATCGGTTCTTCTGAAGCGCGTGGGCATCTCGCTCATCAACATCATCGTGGTCGTGACGATCACGTTCTTCCTTTTGCGCCTGACGCCGGGCGACGTGGTCGAGAACATGGCCATCAAGATCGCGAAGGAGCAGAACCTCACCATGGAGGTCGCCCGCTACCGCGTCGCGTTCATCCTCAATTACAACCCCGACGAGCCGGTACTCCGCCAGTTCGGGACGTATGTGAGCAACATCGTCCACGGGAGCCTGGGCTACTCCATGCAGTATCAGAAGACCAGCGTCATGTCCATCATCGCGGACGCGTTTCCGTGGACGCTGTTGGTGGTGACCGTGGCGCTTTTGTTGAGCTTTGGCGTGGGCACAAACCTCGGCGCGCTCATGGCCTGGAAGAGGAAAACGATACTCGATCCAATCATCACCGGCCTGTACGTCATCGTATCGTCGATCCCGTACTACTTATGGCCGCTCCTCATGATCGTCATCTTCTGCATCAAGCTCGGCTGGTTCCCCGTGGCGGGCAAATATTCCATCATGGTGGACCCCGGCTTCAATTTACCGTTTATCGGAAGCGTGCTTTATTACGCCGCCATGCCCATCGCCTGCGTATTCATTTCAACCGTCCTGAGCTGGACGATGAACATGCGCGCCAGCGCCATCGGCGTGCTCGGCGAGGACTATATCACCGCCGCCTACGCGCGGTCCGTGCCCCAGCGGCGCATCCGCAAATATTATCTCAAGAAAAACGCCATGCTGCCGCTGGTGACGTCGTTTGCGTCCACCTTTGGCATGTACATGGGCGGCGCGGTGTTCGTGGAAACGTTCTTTAAATATTACGGCATCGGCTATTACATGGGCAACGCCCTCTCCTTCCGCGATTTCACCCTCCTGCAGGGCATCCTCATCGTCTCCGCCACGGCCACCATCGCGGCGCTTCTCATCGCCGACCTCGTCTACTCGGTGCTCGACCCGCGCGTGCGGACGGAGGAATGACGATGGATGCGAAAAAGACGAGAAAACAGCGCAGCGCGGAAAAGCGGGCGCACAAGCAGCGCCAGGAATGGGAAAAGCTTCATAAATCCTCGGGTGTGTGGACGCGCCTTTTCAACAACCTCCGAATGAGCTTCATGATCCTCTACCGGAACAAGAAGGCGTTCGTGGGCTTCGTGATTCTTGTGATCTTCCTGCTCATGGCGACGGTGGGTCCGATGGTCGTGAACCTCGACCAGACCGTCGACTACGACGCCCGGTACCAGATGCCCTCCTGGGCGCATCCCCTGGGCACGGACTTTACCGGCATCGACATCTTCGCCCAGGTGGTGCACGGCTCCCGCGACGTTCTGACGGTGGCCGCCATCGCGGCGATCCTGACCATTCTCATCGGCTTTGTGATGGGTGCTGCGGCGGGTTTCATCGGCGGCTGGGTGGACGTGGCGCTTTCCTTTGTGGCGAAAACCATCCTGACGCTTCCCCAGACGCCGGTTTTCATGATCCTGGCGGTGCGGCTGGACATCAACAACGTGTTCATCTTCGCGGGGATCCTGTCCATCTTTACGTGGGCGGGGCTCGCCATGCAGATTCGGGCGCAGATCCTCTCCCTCAAGGAGCGTGACTTCATGCTCTGCGACCGGATGATGGGCATGAGCAGGCGCTACATCATCTTTAAGGAAATCCTGCCGAACATCACGAGTTATCTCGCCATCAACTTCGTCATGACCATGTACAACGCCATTCTGATGTCGGTGGGTCTGATGCTTCTGGGCATCGTGACATACAAGTCCACCAACTGGGGGGCGATGATCAACCTGGCCAAGGCCGCCAACGGCGGACTCGTGAGCACCAAGGGATACCTCAACATCTTCGCCCCCATCGCGGTGATGGGGCTTTTCCAGATGGCGTGCATCTTCTTCTCCTCGGGCCTCGAGGAGATCATCAACCCGCGGCTGCGCGAGAACTGAGGAGGGAGGACGCAGGATGGAAACCATTATTTCGGTCAAAAACCTGTCCCTGCAGTTCCCGCTCCGGTACGGAACCGTGCAGGCGCTGCGGGACGTCTCCATCGACATTCCCCGGGGCAAGGTAACGGCGCTGGTGGGCGAGTCCGGCAGCGGTAAAACGACCCTCGCCACCGCGCTCATGAAGCTGGTTTCCTTTCCCGGTGAGATCACCGGGGGCGAAATCCTCTACGAGGGCAGGGACGTGGTCAAAATGACGACCCAGGCGCTCCACCGCTACCGGTGGGAGGAGATCGCCATGGTTTTTCAGGCCGCGCAGAGCGCGCTTAACCCCGTCATGCGCGTCCGGGACATGATCGTCGAAACTTACCTCGCCCACCGGCCCAAGACGCCGGAAAAGAAGATCATCGCGCGCATCGCGGAGCTTCTTGCGTTCGTCCGGCTCGAGCCCGACCGGATTTTGGCGAGTTATCCCCACGAGCTGTCCGGCGGCATGAAGCAGCGGGTCATGATCGCGTTCAGTCTTCTTCTGGAGCCAAAATTCCTGATTCTCGACGAGCCGACCACGGCCCTCGACGTCATCACCCAGGATTATATCTTCGAAATCCTCGCGCGCATCCGCCGGGAGATGGATGTAACGATGCTTCTGCTGACCCACGACATTTCCGTGGTCGCCAAGGTTTCCGACCGGATCGCGGTGATGTACGCGGGAAAAATTGTGGAGGAGGGGGACATCTTCAAGGTCTTCGAGGAAAGGCGCCACCCTTACACCAGGCAGCTCATCGGCTCGGTGCCCTCCATCGCCGAGGACACGCCCTCCCAGATCGAGGTGACGAGCGCGCCTTTGGACCTTTTCAACCTTCCGGCGGGCTGCGCGCTCATCGACCGCTGTCCCTTCGCCAAACCCGTCTGCACGCGGATCGAGGCCGTGCCCTTCGTGCTTTCGGACGACCACCGCGTGTTCTGCCACCTGTACGGCGACGCGGAATACGGGAAGGAGGCGCTGATCCGTGGCGAATGACGAAAAAAAAGTGCTCATGTCCATTCGGGACATGGACATTGCGTTTACCAAACGGAAGAGCATGTTTACGCCGATTGCGACCATGAAGGCGATTCACGATCTGTCTCTGGACATCCGCGCCGGGGAGATCATCGCGCTGGTGGGCGAGTCCGGCTGCGGGAAAACCACCCTCGGAAAGGCCATCTGCGGCCTGTACAAACCCGCCAGGGGGAAGGTTTTCTTTCGCGGCAAGGACATCTGGGACATGCCGCGCGGTGAGTTCGAGGACTATCGCAGGAGCGTCCAGATGGTGCAGCAGGATTCCTACGCGGCCCTCAATCCCGTCAGGAACATCTACGAATCGCTCTCCGGCCCTTTGCTCGAAAAAAAGATCTGCAAAAACGGCGTCGAGGCCCGGGCGCGGGTCGCCGAGCTTTTGCGCACCGTGGAGCTCAATCCGCCCGAGCTGTTCTTCGAGAAGTATCCGCATCAGCTCTCCGGCGGACAGCGGCAGCGCATCCTCATGGCGCGGGCGATTTCGCTTTCCCCCAAGCTCATCGTCGCGGACGAACCGGTTTCCATGATCGACGTGTCCCTGCGCATTTCCATCCTCAACCTCATGAGCCGGCTCAACCGCGAATTGGGCATCGCGTTCGTGTACATCACCCACGACCTCGCCACCGCGCGCTACATCGCGCAGACGGGTAAAATCTGCGTCATGTACCTGGGAAAGCTGGTCGAATACGGCGACATCCTGCCGATTCTGCGCAACCCCATGCACCCCTATTTGCAGGTTCTGATCTCCGCCGTGCCCGTGCCCGACCCCAAACTCGAAAAGACGAAGAAGCGGCTGCCCCTCAAGTCCATCGACATGCCCTCCATCGTCAATCCGCCCACCGGCTGTCCCTTCCACCCGCGCTGCATCTTCGCGGACGAAAAGTGCGCCCGGGAGGATGCGCCCCTTGCCCCCGCAGAGGACGGCCGTCTGGTCGCCTGCCACTACTACCGGGAGCTCAAGGCGCGCGCGGAAGCCTATAAGGGGGAGGTCATCTGATGGCGGATGAAGAAAAAAAGGAGCCCAAATCGCCTCCCCACCTTGACCGCAACACGCTTACCATCTCCATCCTGGTGATCATTCTGGGGCTCATCTGTCTTCCCTATGTCGAATGGAAGGGCTCCACCTGGTACGTTCTCATGCTCGTGTTCATCGGAAACGCGGGCATCATCGCGTGGGTGGTGGCGAGGGCGATGAAAAGGCGGAGGTGACGCCGGGGACGCTGCCCTCGGACCCATGCTCAAGGAACGCTGTCCCAAGAATCCCAAACTAATTTTTAAAGAAGGACATTGTCCGCCGGCGGCGCGAGGGC
>JAEYRW010000073.1 GCA_023435435.1 Bacillota bacterium
CACCTGGATTGGGATTCTAAAGGGACGAGGTCCCTTAAGCGAGGGTGCGGGGGGCGGAGCCCCCGCCGTTTCCCCGTCTCTCCCCCGTCAGATCTCCGGAATCACGACCTCGACCTCGCGCTTTGCCGCGCTGGAGCGGATGATGCCGTCGATGATTGCCTGATTATAGATGATCTCCTGCCACGGAATGGGGGATTCGCCGCCGGTCTTGACGGCGTCGCAGAAGGCGCGGCACTTGAGATAGAAGCGGTTGTTGGCGTTCTGCTTGAGGGGGATTTTGGTCTCGGTCTGGTTGCCGCAGACATCCTTGTAGAGGAAGACGTCGCCGATGGTGCCGTCCCACGCGCCGCCCCAGTTGAGGTGGGGGTTGGGGGACTTCACCTTAAGGCCGCCCTCGGTGCCCAGGAAGAGGGTATCGCCCATGGTGTCCATGTGCATGGCCCAGCTCATGCGGAAGTCCATGACGAGTCCGTCCTCGAAGCGGATGAGCGCGCAGGTGAAATCGTCCACGGAGAACTTGTCGGCGTCCTTGGTGTACTTGGGGTTCTTTCCGAAGTAATCGGAGGCGTAGGCGGAAACGGTGACGGGCTTTCTGTAGCCCACGGAATTGAGCGCCATGTCGAGGCCGTAGCAGCCGATGTCGGCAAGACAGCCGACGCCCGCCAGGTCCTTCTGAATGAAGGTGCCGCCGGGGATGCCGCGGCGCCTGCCGCCGCCGGTCTGGATGTAATAGATGTGGCCCAGCTCGCCCGAGCGCACGAGCTCCTTGACCATGAGCATGTTCGGGTCGTAGCGCGGCTGGAAGCCGATGGTCAGGATCACGCCTGTTTCCTTCTGGACCTTCGCCATTTCGATGGCGGTCTCCAGGCGCACGGACATGGGCTTTTCGCACAGAACATGCACGCCCGCCTTCATGGCGGCGATGGCGCAGACGTGGTGGGTGGTGTTGTATGTGCACACGCTCACGCCGTCGGGCTTGAGGGCCAGAAGCGCGTCGTTGTCGTCAAACGCGGGCGCGGCGGTGAGACCGAACTCGTCCAAAAACGCGCGGGCCTTGCCGGGCACGATGTCGGACGCGCCGACGATCTCCACGTCGTCCATTTCAAGATAGGCCTTCATGTGGGAGTGCGCGATGCCGCCGGTGCCGATGATCCCGATCCGAAGTTTTTCAGCCATTTCCTTTTTCCGCCCTTCGTACTATAATAAGGTTGGTCCGTTGAAAGCAAACCAAGTCGCTTCGCGACTGCGCCGGGCGACCGCGGTCGTTCCATCGGCGCGCCTTAGGATAAGTATATTATACTCGAACACGCTCAAAATACAACACGGAGGCTTGAATATGTCCGATGAGGATTTCATGCGCGAGGCACTCCGGGAGGCGGAAATCGCCCTCGCCGCGGGCGAGACGCCCGTGGGCTGCGTCATCGTTCAAAACGGCGGGATCGTCTCCCGCGCGCACAACGAGCGGGAACAGACCCGCGACCCCACCGCCCACGCGGAGATCCTCGCCATCCGCCGCGCGGCGGAAAAGGACTGGCGGCTTGCCGGCGCGACCCTCTATGTCACCCTCGAGCCCTGCCCCATGTGCGCGGGCGCGATTTCTCAGGCGCGGATTGCGCGGCTGGTGTTCGGCGCATACGATTCCGGCGCGGGCTGCGCGGGCAGCGTCTACCGGATTCCGGAAGACCCCGCGTTTTCCCACTTCTGCCGGTGTGAGGGCGGGCTGCTTGCGGACGAATGCGTGCAGGTTTTGCATTCATTTTTTAAAAAAAGGCGAGGAGAATGAAAGATTTCGATTAAACGGCTTTCCTTTGCCGCCTGTGTGTCGTATAATAACAGGAGTGTAAATATCACCGATAGCGGAGGGATTCATATGGCGCTCATTGACAGGATCATGGCCAAAGCCATGACGGACGTAAAGCACATCGTTCTGCCCGAGGGCGAAGAGACGCGAAACGTGCAGGCGGCCGCGAAAATCGCCAAGGCGGGACTTGCGAAGATTACCATGCTGGGCGATCCAGCGAAGGTGCGGGCCGCGGCGGCGGAAACGAATACGGACCTCGCGGGCATCGAGATCGTCGACCCCAAATCGTCCCCCAAGGCCGCGGACTACGCGGCAAAGCTTTACGAAATCCGCAAGGCAAAGGGCATGACCGAGGAAGAGGCCGCCAAGAAGGTGGCCGATCCCATGTACTACGGCGTCATGATGGTGAAGCTCGGCGACGCGGACGGCCTCGTCTCCGGCGCGATTCACTCCACCGGCGACATGCTCCGCCCGGCGCTCCAGATCATTAAATCCAAGCCCGGCATCAAAACCGTGTCCTCCTGCTTCCTGATGGAATGCCCGAACAAAGCGTTCGGCCAGGAGGGCGTTCTCGTGTTTGCGGACTGCGCGGTGAACATCGAGCCCACTTCCGAGGAACTGGCGAACATCGCCCTGGGCGCGGCGGATTCCGCCAGGTCCCTTGCGGGCATGGAGCCCAAGGTCGCGATGCTCTCCTTCTCCACGAAGGGTTCCGCCAAGCACGACGACGTGACGCTGGTGCAGGAAGCAACCCGGATCGCCAAGGAAATGGCGCCCGATCTCCAGCTCGACGGTGAGCTTCAGCTGGACGCGGCGCTGGTTCCCGGCGTCGGCAAGCTCAAGGCGCCCGGTTCGGCCGTGGCGGGGCAGGCAAACACGCTGGTGTTCCCCAACCTGAACGCCGGCAACATCGGCTACAAGCTCGTGGAGCGCCTCGCGGGCGCCAACGCCTACGGGCCCATTCTCCAGGGCATCGCCAAGCCCTGCAACGATCTCTCCCGGGGCTGCTCCGTGGACGACATCGTGGCCACCGTCGCAATCACCGCCGTACAGGCGCAGGGCTAAGGAGTTACAAATGAAGATTCTGATCATCAACGCCGGTTCCTCCTCTCTCAAGTATCAGCTCATCGACATGACGGACGAATCGGTGGTCGCCAAGGGCCTGGTCGAGCGCATCGGCATCGAGGGCTCGAACCTCGTTCACAAGTACGGCGCGGACGGTGCGTTCACGCTCAAGACGCCCGTCAAGGACCATACCGCCGCCATGGGCGTGGTGCTCGAGGCCCTTGTGGACAAGGAACACGGCGTCATCTCCTCCATCTCCGAAATCGGCGCGGTGGGCCACCGCGTGCTCCACGGCGGCGACAAATTTACCGCCTCCTGCGTCATCGATGAGGCGGTCATTCAGGCCATCGTCGACTGCATCCCGCTGGGCCCGCTCCACAACCCGGCAAATCTCATGGGCATCAGGGCCTGCCAGGCCGTCATGCCGGAAACGCCGCAGATCGCGGTGTTCGACACGGCCTTCCACCAGACCATGCCCAAGAAGGCGTATCTGTACGGCGTGCCCATGGAGTATTACAAGAAGTACGCCATCCGCCGCTACGGCTTCCACGGCACCAGCCACCGCTACGTCTCCGCGCGCACCCAGAAGCTTCTGGGCCTGGGCGCGGACAGCAAGGTGATCGTTTGCCATCTGGGCAACGGCTCGTCCCTCTCTGCCTGCGTGGGCGGCAGGTGTGTTGATACCTCCATGGGCCTTACGCCCCTCGAGGGCGTGCTCATGGGCACGCGCTCCGGAAGCGTCGATCCCGCCGTCGTCGAGGCAATCTGCGACAACGAGAACATCACCGCCAAGGAAGCGGTCTCCATCCTCAACAAAAAGTCGGGCCTTCTGGGCATCTCGGGCGTGTCCTCCGACATGCGCGACGTGAACAAGGCAGCCGACGCGGGTAACGAGGACGCGAAAACCGCCCTTGAAATGTGGGCCTACGGCATCCGCAAGTACATCGGCGCTTACACCGCCGCCATGGGCGGGCTCGACGTGCTCGTCTTTACCGCCGGCATCGGCGAGAACGACGCCCGCAGCCGCGGCTGGGTCTGCGAGGGCCTCGAGTGCCTCGGCGTGAAGATCGATCCCGAAGCCAACCTCGCCACCCGCGGCTTCGAGGGCAAGGTCTCCGCCCCCGACAGCAAGGTGCAGGTCTGGGTCATCCCCACCAACGAGGAAATCGCCATCGCCCGGGATACGCTGGAGCTGGCCGAGGGGAAATGACGGCGAGGGCTCTGCCCTCGTGCGGCCGCCAAAGGG
>JAEYRW010000080.1 GCA_023435435.1 Bacillota bacterium
CCCCCCGCGCGTCCGGCGCCGCACGCCCCGCGCCGGCGCGGGCGCCCCGTCCGCCAGGGTTCCGAGCCGCCGCATCTCCCGGACGTACAGCACGGTCACCGCGATGAGCGAGAGTCCGTCCGATACCGGGTTCGCGTACAGAACGCCCATGAGCCCGAATTGCCGCGGCAGGATGAGCAGCGCTGGAATGAGGAAGATGCCGTTTCGCAAAAGCGACACCAGAGTCGCCACGTCCGGACGCCCGATGGCCGAGAAGTACATGGACACGAGCATCTGGTAGCCGGTGAAGATGAGGAGGGGCTTGGCGGCGCGCATGGCCATCGACCCGAACGCCAGAAGCTCCTGTTCCGATCCGCCGAACAGCGGGAGGACGAGTCGGGGCGCGATCATGGCCGGCAGATAGACGAGGAGGGTGATCCCAAACGTCATCGCCTGCGCGAGGAACGACGCGCTTTTGACCCGGGCGTATTGACGGCTCCCGTAATTGAAGCTGATGATGGGGGACGCGGCCAGGTTGATGCCCGCCCCCAGAAAGACCACGAGCTGGTCGACCATGATCACCAGAGACATGCCCGCGATGGCGGTCTCGAGGTTTGGCCCGCCATAGGCCTTCAGCGACCGGTTGACGATGAGGTTGGTGGTGAACCCCAGCGCCTGAAAGATGGAAGGCGCGACGCCGCTTTTCGAGATGAGCAGCATTTCGGAAAACCGGACGACCCCGAATCCCTGCCAGCTGAGCGCGCTGGATTTTTTGAGGAAATATGCCGCGCTGAACACCGCGCCCGCCGTCTGCCCCGTCACCGTTGCGATGGCCGCGCCCCGGATGCCCCACTGAAGCCGCGCCACCAGCCAGTAGCCCACGATCAGGTTGAGAACCGCGCCGATCATGTTGGCGACGAGGGAGTAGCGCGCGTTCCCCTCCGCGCGGATTACCGACGCGAGCCCGACGTTGAGCATGTTGGGAATCTGGCCGATGGCGAGAATGCGCAGGTACTGAACCGCCAGGGGATACATGGCCGTTGCGGTGGAAGCGCCGCACATGCGCACAAGCGTTCCGGTCAGCGACAGAAACAGGATGGTGAGGGAGCCGCCCATGAGCGCGATCTGGCAGATGATGTTGGTGAAGATGGCGTTGGCCCGCGCCCAGTCGCGCCGCCCCATATTGAGGGCGAGCAGCGCCGCGCCGCCGATGGTGATAAACAGCGAAAGTCCCGCGATGATGTTGTTGACCGGGCTTAGGACGCCCACCGCCGCCAGCGCGTCCGTTCCCGTAAAATCCCCGAGCAGCTTCCGGTTGATGGCGGTATAGAAGAAGGTGGTCATCGAGCTGACGAGACCCGGCAGCGCCATTCTGACCATCAGGGGGAAGAGGGGATCCCTGCCCATCCGTTCCGCTCGCTCCAAGTGGAAAGCCCCCTTGTTTTAGTTGACTACGCTTGTGGGATGGCCTTCCATCCAGTTGCGGAAATTTTCAGCTGCGAGCCGGACGGCCCGGTACCGCGCTTCCGCCGGCGCCCACGCAATGTGGGGGGTGATGCGGGTGTTTTCGATGTCCATGAGCGGGCTTCGCTCGGCAAGCGGTTCGCCCGTGAGGACGTCCAGCCCCGCGAAATAGATCTTGCCGCTTTTGAGGGCCTCCATGAGCGCCTCCTCGTCGATGAGCCCGCCGCGCGCGGTGTTCAGGAGGATCACGCCTTCCTTCATCTTGGCGATGGCGTTTTTGTCGATCATCTTGGCGCTCTCGGGGGACATGGGCACGTGGACGGAAATGACGTCGCTTCGGGAAAGCAGTTCGTCCAGGGAAACCTGCTCGATGAAGTCGTATTCCGGCCCGACCTTTTTGGTGCGGCTGGTGGCGATGACCTTCATCCCGAAGCCCGCGGCCATGCGCGCGGCCCAAAGCCCGATGGAGCCGAGGCCCAGAACGCCGAACGTCTTTTCGTAGAGCTCGATCTGGCGGGTGAGCGCCTTGTAGGTGGGCGGCGCCCCGCCTTCCCAGCCGTCAAATTTGTAGTAACGGTCGTGGGCCGAGACGTCGTGGCAGATGTCCAGCAGAAGCGCCATGGCGTACTGGGCGATGGTCACGTCGCCGTACACGGTGTTGGTGATGGTGAGCCCGTGCCGCCGGGTCATTTCCCTGTCGAAGTGGCCGAAGCCATGGGCGAATGTGGATATGTATTTGAGGTTTGGGTGCCGGTTCAGGAATTCCTCGCTGATCGCCCCGTCCTGAATCCACATGCCCAGGACCGCGTCCGCGTCCCCGACGATTTCGTCCAGCGTCTCCGGGGTAAAGTTCCGGTGAAACGCAACGCTGTCCAAAAGGCCCATTTGGCGGAATTCCTTCTCCCACAGTTCCATCAACTGCTCGTAGGTGGGAACGCTCCCCGGCGTTCGTCTCTGAATCACGACAACCTTCATTCAATCCCTCAATTCCTTAAAATAAAAGGCAGCCGAGGCGCTCCTTCGCGGCCCCGCTGTCTCCATTAACAGCCTGTATGTTTATAACGCGGCTTCGCCCCGTTCGCAGGTCCGAATCCGAACGATATCGGGAATCTCCTCCAAAAAGATCTTCCCATCGCCGATGTTTCCGGTGGACATCTTCCCTGTGATGAGCTTGACCAGGACCTCCGCCGTCTCGTCGTCGCAGACGGTTTCGACCTTGGTTTTCATGAGAATGTTGGTGGGCGTCTTGACCCCGCGGTACACCGTCGTGAACCCTTTTTGATTTCCGTAACCCATGATGTTTGTGATCATCATGCCGTACACCGCGCAGGACTCGAACAGCTGCTTGATGTCGTCGAACCGCCCTGGGTTGATAATGACGGTGAGTTTTTTCATACTTGCAGTTTCACTCCCTTCCGCCCTGAGCACACGGGATGTTGTTTGGAAGAATGAACAATCCGGCACCGTGTCCTGCAAATCACATGGATATTATTATGCATGCCTGCCCTGTTTTGTCAACAGGGTTTTCCGAGAATTTACGAGCGGCGGCGCGTTAAGAATCTGGGATGGCTCAAATTGCAAAATCACTGAAAACTGCGTTGACAACCTTGACGCCATCGGATATGATAGGTGCCATTCAGGAAAACGGGAGCCCGGCAGGCGCGTTGTGCGAACAATCGCGGCGGGCCGTGGGACGAGAAGGAGTGTATAAGGATACATGGAGTATGAATTTTCAAACAGAATGCGGACGCTCAGACCCTCGGCAATCCGCGAGATCATGAAGATGTTCACCTCCCAGGAAAGCATCATGCTCGCGGGCGGAAACCCCGCGGTGGAATCGTTCCCCATCGAGGAAATTAAGAAAATCTCCTCCGAAATCCTCGAGAGCATGGCCCCCGCCATCTTCCAGTACGGCATGACGGAGGGCTTCCCGCCGCTGCGCGCACATGTGGTTTCGTGGCTTAAAAACCGTTATGGCATCGACAAACCGGGCGACGAGCTCATCATCACATCCGGCTCCCAGCAGGCGGTGGAGCTTACCTGCCGCGCCTTCCTCGACGAGGGGGATGCCGTGATCTGCGAAAACCCCAGTTACATGGGCGCGCTCAACATCTTCCGCTCCTACAACGCGAATCTGGTGGGCGTGGACAGCGAGCCGGACGGCATTTCCATCGCGGGACTTGAAAAGGCCCTCGCAGAGACGCCCAACGTCAAGCTCGTCTATCTCATCCCCAACTTCCAGAACCCGACGGGCATCACCATGTCCCTCGCGAAGCGGCGCGCTGCCTACGAAATGTGCGCGGCGCGGGGCGTGGTCATCATCGAGGACAATCCTTACGGCGAGCTGCGCTACCGCGGCGTGGACCTGCCGACCATCAAGTCCATGGACGAAGCCGGCATCGTGGTCTATTGCGGTTCGTTCTCGAAAATTTTCTCGGCGGGCATCCGCATCGGTTTCGCGCTGGCGGCTTCGCCCATCGCCCGTCGGATCGTGCTGGGCAAGCAGGTGTCGGACGTCCACTCCAACACCTACGCCCAGGCGCTTCTGGCCAAATACTTTGAGGACTACGACATCGACGCGCACATCGAGTTCATCCGCAAGATTTACGCGCGCAAGTCGGCCCTCATGCTCAGGTGCATGGACGAACACCTCTCCGCCTGTTCCTATCAGGTGCCGGACGGCGGACTGTTCATCTGGTGCGAACTGCCGGGCGGCATGGATTCCATGGATTTCTGCGTACGCGCGGCGAAGCGGTGCGTTGCGGTGGTGCCGGGTTCCGCCTTTACCGTCGATCCGGACGCGAAGTGCAGCGCCTTCCGCCTCAATTACTCGACGCCCACCGACGAAAAGATCGAGAAGGGCATCGCCATACTGGGAGAGGTGCTGAAGGAGTGCCTCGCGGAGGAAAAGACGGAAGCAGCCGTGTAAGCATTCAATCAAAAACCGCCCCCGCTCCGGACATGGAAGCGGGGGCGGCCCTTTTTATGCGCCTTCGCGCCGCGCGTTCATCGCGCACAGAAGGGCGATGCCCTTGTCCCGAAAGAACTGGATGTACTCCGCCGGGGGCGCCACGTCCGTCACCACGGCGGAGACGCGTTCAAGGGGGCAGTAGGTGATGAGCGCCTCCTTGCCGAATTTGGTGCGGTCGGCCAGGAGAACGATCTTTTCGGCGCGCTCGGTGACGGCGCGCTTGATTTCCGCCTCGAAATACGTGGTGTTCGAAAGACCGTGCCGGATGGAGACCCCGGTGGTGGCCATGACCGCGATCTTGACCGAGAGCGTTTTCACCGTCTCAAGCGCCGAGAACCCCACGAACGCGCCCAGAGAAGCGTTGTAGATGCCGCCCAGCGAAATGGTGTTGACTTCCTTGAGGGCGCTCGCCTCGTTGAGGGCCACGAGGGAGTGGGTCACCAGGGTGAGGCCGCGCTTTTGATCGAGGCAGCGGACGATGTTGTAGGTGGTGGAACCCGAATCGATAAACACCGTCGCGCCGTCGGGGATGACGCTCGCCGCGCATTCGCCGATGGCGCGCTTGGACTGCACATGCATCTGAAAGCGCCTGGGCATGGGGGTGAGGGAGGGGGGCGTCGAGGCGGCCGCGCCGCCGTACTTCTTCGTCACGTGCCCGCGCGCCTCAAGCTCGTCCAGATCGCGCCTGAGCGTATTGACGCTCACGCCGAAATGATCCATCAGTTCCTGTATGGTAACTTCCTCATTTTGCAGGATATACTGTTCCATTGCGTTCAGCCGGGCGTCCTTCATATTTCCGCCTCCAAGGGGAAATTCTACCGAATTACCCACTCGATTTTATAAAGTATACCATAAATGTTGCGTAAGCGTCAATGTATTTATCATTTTCTGTTTTTTACATTGCACAAATTTCAGTACAAATTGAGCAAGTTAATCAAAATTCATTGACAAGGATGAAACGCGTCGATATAATTGCCTTAACGTTGGCGAAACGCCATTGTGAAGGGAAAATCATATTTCAAGGAGGAATCAGGGAATGAAGAAGCTGTTGGCAATCCTCGTCGCCTCGCTGTTGGTCATGGCCATGGCCATCCCGATGATGGCGCAGGCGGAGGGCACCTACACCATCGCCGTCAACCTCAAGACGCTTTCGAGCGAGTACTGGCAGAACTGCAAGTCCGGCTGCGATCAGGCGGGCGAAGAGTTTGGCGTGACGCTGGACGTGCAGGGCCCGGCAGCCGAGACCGAGATCGCCGAACAGGTTGCGCAGATTGAGACGCAGCTTGCCTCGAATCCCGACGCCATCGTCATCGCGCCCCTGGACGGCGACGCGGTGATCGGCGCCATCGAATCCAGCGGCTACACCGGCATCGTGATCTTCTGCGACACCGATTGCGCGTATGAGCTGAAGACGTCCTTCGTGGGCACCTCCAATGAGGAAGCCGCCTACACCGGCGGCGTGTACGGCATCGCCGTCAACGGCGCGGACACCAAGGCGGTCATCATCTACGGCCAGGAAGGCGACAACACCTCCAACCTCAGGAAGGCCGGCTATGAGCGGGCGCTGACCGAGGCGGGCCTCGAGGCTGTGGCGGAGCTTTCCGGCAACAACACCACCGACGGCGCGACCAAGGTCATGGAGGACCTGCTGAACGCGTACCCGGACGGCATCAATCTGGTTCTGTGCATGAACGACGACACCGCCATCGGCGCGCTGAACGCCATCGAGGCGGCGGGCGCCGAGGGCATCACCATCATGGGCTTTGACGGCAACCAGAGCGCCATCCAGCTCATCACCACGGGTGAAATCACCGCCACCGTCGCCCAGCAGCCGGTTCTCATGGGCTACCTGGCCGTGCAGACCGCGCTCCAGGCCCTGGAAGGCGAAACGGTCGAGCCCAACGTGGTTGTCGATACCGTCATCATCGACGCTTCCAACGCGGCCGACTACCTCAAGTAAGAGCAATCTGCGATCATGAGCGGACGGTTTGCGGCTGCGTCCCGAATCGTCCGCACCTTTCGTAAACGGACAAAAAAACGAGATGAGGTGACTGGATGTCGGAATTTGTGGTTGAGTTAAGGCATGTCACCAAGAAGTTCCCGGGCGTCATCGCCATGCGCGACATGCACATACAGATCCGCCCCGGCGAAATTCACGGGCTGATCGGCGAAAACGGCGCGGGAAAGTCCACGCTCATTAAAGTGCTCACGGGCGTCCACACCCCCGAGGAGGGCGAGATCTATGTGGACGGCGAGCGGGTCTCGTTTTCCAATCCCGTGAGTGCGCGCGAGCACGGCATCGCCTGCGTCTATCAGGAACTCAATATCGTGCCCATGCTTTCCGTCGCGGACAATGTGTTCATGGGGCGGAAGATCACGAACAAATTCGGGTTTCTCGACTATCCCCGGATGCACCGGGAGGCGCGCGAGGCGCTGACCATGCTGGGGCATCCCGAGATCGATACAAAAAAAGAGTGCGGCAAGCTGGGCATCGGGCTTCAGCAGATGGTGGAGATCGCAAAGGCCGTCTCCGTCAACGCCAGGCTTCTCATCATGGACGAGCCGACCTCCTCCCTGGGGGAGGACGAGGTCAAGCAGCTGATGAAAACCGTGCGGGGTCTCAAGGAACGGGGGATCGCCATTCTGTTTGTGTCCCATAAGCTGGAGGAACTCTTTGAACTGTGCGACCGCGTCACCGTCATGCGCGACGGCGAGCACATCGTCACCGACGACATGGCGGGCATGACAAACGACAGGCTCATTCAGGCGATGGTGGGCAGGACGCTGGACAACCAGTTTCCAAAGGTCCGCTGCAAAAGGGGCGAATGCTACCTCGCGGTCAAGAACCTCTCCCAGATCGGCGTGATCCGGGATGTGAGCTTCGAGGCGTACGCGGGCGAGATCCTGACATTCGCGGGGCTGGTGGGCGCGGGGCGCACGGAGACCATGCGCGCCATCTTCGCGGCGGAGAAGCCCGACGGCGGGGAGATACATATAAAGGGCGAAAAGGTCCGGATCAAAAACCCCGGCGGCGCCATCCGGCGCGGCATCGCGTTTCTCACCGAGGACCGCAAGGGGCAGGGGCTCGTGCTCTCCCAGACCGTCAGAACCAACCTCATTCTGGCCAATATGAAGAAATTCCGGCGCGGCCCGTTCCTCAAGGGCCGTGAGATCGAAAAAAACAGCACGGAGCTGGTTGCCACGCTTCGGATCAAGACGCCGACCACAAACGAGCGCGTGGTGCAGCTCTCCGGCGGCAACCAGCAGAAGGTCGTCATCGGCAAGTGGATCAACTGCGACGCGGACGTCTACATTTTCGACGAGCCTACCCGCGGCATCGACGTGGGCGCGAAGATTGAGGTCTACAACGTCATGAACCAGCTTGTTTCCCAGGGCAAGTGCATCATCATGATCTCCTCGGAGCTTCCGGAGGTGCTCGGCATGAGCGACCGCGTGGTGGTGATGCGCGAGGGGCGGGTCATGGCGACCATCGAACGGGACAGCGAACACTTTAATCAGGAAGACATTATGAAGGCCGCGTGGGGAGGAAGTATCGCATGACGACGCAGAAGAAAAAAACGAACATGGGCGACATCCTGATGAAGCTCGGCCCGCTGATGGTGCTGGCCATTTTGTGCATCATCTTTTCCATCACCATTCCGGAGAAATTCCTGCGCATCGCAAACATCATGAACGTGCTCAGGCAGACATCCATCAACTGCCTGATCGCCTCCGGCATGCTGCTCGCGCTGATCACGGCGGGCATTGACCTTTCGGTGGGCTACAACGCCATCCTTTCGACCTGCGTCATCGCGGTCATCGCCACAAAGTTCGGCATCACAAACCCCGTGCTCCTCATCTGCGCGGGCATTCTCGTGTCGACCTTCGCCGGATTTGTCAACGGAACGCTCCTCACGCGCCTCGATCTTCCGCATCCCTTCGTTTCCACGCTGGGCATGAAGTTCGTTTTGTGGGGCATCGCGCTTCTCATCACCAGTTCTCAAACAATAGGGCTGCGCGGCGTGGGCATCGATCCGGTTCTTTGGATCGGCAAGCAGACCATCTTTTCGTTTGGGTTTCCCGTGAGCTTCATTCTGGTGCTGTTCATGTACGCCCTCTTCCATATATTCCTTAACCACACGGCGCTCGGGCGGCAGATTTACTGCGTGGGCGGCAATCCCGAGGCGGCGCGCATGTCGGGCATCCGCTCCAAGGATGTGCTGACCGTTGTCTATACCATTTCGGGCTTCATGTGCGGCGTCGCGGGCGTGGTGCTCGCGGGACGCCTCAACACCGCAAACACCGCTTCCGCCGCCACATACGATACCGACGCCATTGCCACCTGCATCATCGGCGGCGCGTCCTTCACCGGCGGCAAGGGCACCATCTGGGGAACGCTTCTGGGGGCGCTGCTCATCGCCACAATCCGCAACGGACTCAACCTCTTTGCGGCGGGCAACGACATCCAGTACATCGTCATTGGCTCGGTCATCATCCTCGCGGTCACCATCGACGTCGTCCGCAGGAAGGTCGAGGCGCGCGCCCGCAAAATGGCGACCGTCTGAGGGCTTCGGCAGGATTTTCGTGAATCGGGCGCGAATTGATAGTATTTGGGCTTTTGATTTATGACCGCGCAGCGCGCGGGGAGGAACGCACATGTTCAACAAGGACAGAATTTCGCTCGGCATCGCGCCCATCGGCTGGTGCAACGACGACATGCCCGATTTGGGCGCGGAGAACACCTTCCGCCAGACGGTCAGTGAAATGGCGCTGGCGGGATTTACCGGAACCGAGATCGGCAACAAGTATCCGTCCGACCCGGCGCTTCTCAAGTGGGAGCTCGATCTGCGCGGCATGCGCGTGGCCTCCCGCTGGTTCAGCTCCTTCCTGCTGGCGGAGCCCTACGAGGCAGTGGAGGCGGCGTTTCTTTCGGAAATGGACTTCCTCGCGGCGGTGGGCGCCAACCGCATCAACGTTTCCGAACAGAGCTACTCCATTCAGGGGAAGGACGTTCCCGTTCTGGGGGAAAACCGCCACGTCATGGACGAGACCGAATGGGCGCGGTTCACAAGCGGACTCAACAAGCTCGGCGCGCGCGCGGCGCAGCGGGGCTTCAAGCTGTGCTTTCACCACCACATGGGAACGGTGGTGCAGTCCGCCGCGGAAACGGGCCGGATGCTGGCCGAAACGGAAGCCGGGAAGGTCTTCCTCTGCTACGACACGGGCCACTTTACCTTCGCGGGCGAGGATCCGCTGGCGGTTCTCAGGGCGTACGCGTCCCGCGTGGGCCACGTGCACCTTAAGGACATGCGCCGGGACGTCGTCGACCGCGTGAAGCCCGAGGGCATGAGCTTTCTGACTGCCGTGCGCGCAGGCGCGTTCACGGTGCCGGGCGACGGCTGCGTGGATTTCGATCCGATTTTAAAAACACTTGCGGACGCGGGCTACGAGGGCTGGCTCCTGGTGGAAGCCGAGCAGGACCCGGCGAAGGCCAATCCCCTCGAATACGCGATCAAGGCGCGCGCCTATATCCGGGAGCACGCCGGAATCTAGGAGGCCTCATGTACATCGATAAAGCGATTCAAAACGGTTACAATCCCTATCTCACCGAATCGGACGACGCGGGCACGGGCATGATCGTGGGCGTGCTTTCCTTGGAAGCGGGGGAGAGCAAGCTCTTCCACGACGCCGACCGGGAGACGGCTGCGCTGCTCCTGGAGGGGCGCGTTGTCTTCGAATGGGACAACGAGTCCCGCACGGCGGATCGGCCCGATTCCTTCCGGCATGATCCCTGGTGCCTGCACGCGCCCGCCGGGATGACGTTTCGCGTGAAGGCGCTGACGCATTCCGAGCTCTATCTCCAGGCGGCGAAAAATCCGCGCGCCTTCCCGGCGAAACTTTACATGCCCTCGGACACGCTTGTCCAGCACGCGGGCGCGCGCGGTGAGCTCATGGGTGCCATGCGGCGGGAGATCAAGACGCTTTTTGACTATGAAAACGCGCCGTATTCCAATATGGTTCTGGGCGAGGTGCTGAATTTTCCCGGGAAATGGTCGAGCTATCCGCCTCACTTCCATCCGCAGCCGGAGGTGTACCTCCATCGCTTCGATCATCCCCAGGGATTTGGCGCGAGCTTTGAAGGCGGGGAGGTGCATACCTCCCGGCACAACGGGCTGACCATCATCCAAAACGGTTTTCACTCCCAGGTCGCCGCGCCGGGCTATGCCATGATGTACGTCTGGGGCATCCGCCACCTCGAGGGAAATCCGTGGGAAAAGACGCGCATCGACGTGCCGGAGCACGCGTGGCTTTGGAAGGCCGACGCCAATGAACACATCTTTCAGCTTCGGGAGGAATCGGAATGAAGACGGTAAGGCTCACAATGGCCCAGGCGCTGGTGCGGTTTCTGGAAAACCAGTATGTGCGCTACGACGGAGGGGAACATCCCTTCGTGCGCGGCGTGTTCATGCTGCCCGGCCACGGCAATGTCGTCGGACTGGGGCAGGCGCTTTTGCAGGAGACAAGGCGGCTCAAGGTCTATCAGGGCAAAAACGAGCAGGGCATGGCGCACGTCGCCGTGGCGTTCGCAAAGCAAAGAAAGAGGAAGGAAATCTTCGCGGTCACTTCCTCCGTCGGCCCCGGCGCGGCCAACATGGTGACGGCTGCGGGCACCGCCACGGCGAATAACATCCCGGTGCTGCTTTTGCCCGGCGACGTGTATGCCTGCCGCCAGCCCGACCCGGTGCTCCAGCAGATCGAACAGACCCACGACATGGGCATCTCCACCAACGACGCGTTCCGGGCGGTGTGCCGCTATTGGGACCGCGTAAACCGTCCCGAGCAGCTCATGTCCGCCATGCTCAATGCCTTCCGGGTGCTCACCGACCCCGCAGACACCGGCGCGGTATGCGTATGCATGCCCCAGGACGTCGAGGGCGAGGCGTACGATTATCCCGAAAGCTTCTTTCAAAAGCGCGTGCATGTCATTGAGCGCCGCCCCCCCACGGAGGAGGCCATCCGTGCGGCCGCCGAGGCCATCCGCGCGGCGAAAAAGCCCATGCTCGTCTGCGGCGGCGGCGTCCGGTACGCCGAGGCGCACGACGCGTTCCGGGCCTTCGCGGAGGCATACGGCATTCCCTTCGGTGAGACCCAGGCGGGCAAGTCTGCGGTGGTTTGGGATCACCCGCTCAACATGGGCGGCGTGGGCGTGACGGGCTGCGGCGCGGCAAACGCCATCGCCAAGGATGCCGATCTCGTCATCGGCGTGGGCACCCGCTACACCGATTTTACCACCGCCTCCAAGTGGCTGTTCCGCAAGGACGCGAAATTCGTCAACATCAACGTTTCCCCGTTCCAGGCGATGAAGCTGGACGCCGTACAGGTGGTGGCGGACGCCAAGGCCGCACTGCCCGTTCTCCAGAAGGCGCTCACGGGTTATGTGTGCAAATGGGGCGTGGCCATCGAGCAGGCCCGCCGCGCCTGGCGCGCGGAGTTGGAGCGCCTCGACAGCCTTCAGTATACCGGCGCGGACTACGTGCCCGTCGTAAACGACAGAAACGCCGCTTCGGCGCACAAATTCGCCCAGGATCTGGACGCTTCCCTCACACAGACGGAAGTGCTCGGCGCGCTCAACCGGCTCATTGAGGAGGATGCGGTGGTCATCGGTTCGTCGGGGTCGCTCCCCGGCTGCATGCAGAGGATGTGGCGGCCCAAAACGGCAGACAGCTACAACATGGAGTACGGATACTCCTGCATGGGTTATGAAATCTGCGGCGCCGTGGGTGCAAAGCTGGCGGTGGGCGAGAAGCCCGTCTATTCCATGGTGGGCGACGGGAGCTTCGTGATGCTGCATTCCGAATTTCTCACCGCCATTCAGGAGGGAATCAAGATCAGCATCTGCCTGTTTGACAACGCAAGCTTCGGCTGCATCAACAACCTCCAGACCGCCCAAGGCAACGACACACTTGCCACGGAGCTGCGCTACCGCACCGAATCCGGCAAGCTCGACGGCGCGTTCATGAACGTGAACTACGCTCAAATCGCCCGGGCGTACGGCGCGAAGGCCTACGAAATCCGCACCATGGACGAGCTCGAAAAGGCCGTGGAGGACGCGAAAAGGGTCAAGGGCCCGGTGCTCTTCGACATCAAGGTGTTGCCCAAATCCATGACCGATGGCTACGGTGCGTGGTGGCGCGTGGGTACTCCGGAGGTTTCCGAAAACGAACGGAACCGCGAATGCTGGCGCGACCATCTCGCGCACGTAAAGGATGCAAGAAAATATTAGGAGGGGTTTTATATGGCGGACAAGTCTCTCAAGATCGGCGTCATCGGCGCGGGGCGCATTGGAAAGCTTCATGCGGCGAATCTCGTAAACCTCGTGCCCGGCGCGCAGGTTCACTGCGTTTCGGACGTTTACCTGCCCGCGGCGCAGGAACTGGCGGCGAAGCTCAACATTCCCAAGGCGTGCGCGGATTATCACGAGATTCTGAACGACCCGGAAATCGAGGCGGTTTTCATCTGCTCCTCCACCGACACGCATTCGCCCATTTCCATTGAGGCGGCGCAGGCGGGCAAGCACATCTTCTGCGAAAAGCCCATCGACCACGACATCGCGAAGGTTGAGGCGGTGCTCGCGGAGGTGAAAAAGGCGGGGGTCAAGTATCAGGTGGGCTTCAACCGCCGGTTTGACAAGAATTTCAAGCATGTGCGCGAGGTCGTAAAAGACGGCGGCGTGGGAAATGTGCAGATCGTGAAGATCACCTCCCGCGACCCGGTGGCCCCGCCGGTTTCTTACGTCAAGAGCTCCGGCGGCATCTTCATGGATATGACCATCCACGATTTCGACATGGCGCGTTACCTCTCCGGCAGCGAAGTCGCCGAGGTTTCCGCCTTCGGGACGTGCCTGATCGATCCCGAAATCGGCAAGGCGGGGGACATCGATACCTGCATCATCACACTGCGGTTTGAAAACGGGGCGCTGGGCGTCATCGACAACAGCCGCCAGGCGGTGTACGGCTACGACCAGCGCGTGGAGGTGTTCGGCTCCAAGGGCATGATCGCCGCCGAAAACGAGACCGCAAACAACACGACCTATTATACCGCCGAGCGCGTGGAGAAGGAAAAGCCCCTGTGGTTCTTCCTCGAGCGTTACAACGACGCGTTTGTCACCGAGGAAAAGGGATTCGTGGACGCGTGCCTCACGGGCGGCGAGACCCTCGTAGGCGCGGTGGACGGCCTGAAGCCCATCCTCATCGCCATGGCGGCGAACAAATCCCTCGCGCTGGGTGGCGCGCCGGTCAAGGTATAAGCGGGAGGTTTCGCACGAGCGAAACAGGAGGGCGAGGAAGCGCGGCGCGCACCGGAGCCCGAAACCTGCGCGCGCCGAAGGCGCGGGCGGGCGACAAAGAAGGAGGACGTTCAAATGGGTAAAATTAAAGTAGGCGTGGCGGGATACGGCACCATCGGACAGAGGCTCGCGGACGGCGTGGCGCGTCAGGGCGACATGGAACTGGTGGGCGTGGCGGATCTGGCCCCGACGCTGGCCATCCGCGCGCTCAGGGAAAAGGGCATGCCCTACGACCTGTATCTGGTCGCGGGCGCGGACAAATCAAAATTCGACGAGCTTGATATCCCCGTGGCGGGTACATTCGAGGAACTCATCGGCAAGGTCGACGTGATGCTCGACTCATCCCCCGGCGGCGTGGGCGTAAAAAACAAGGCGCTCTACGAAAAGGCGGGCGTGAAGGCCATTTTCCAGGGCGGCGAAAAGAACTCCATCGCGGACGTTTTCTTCCACGGCTACGCCAACTATGAAAAGGGCGTGGGCGCGGACTATCTCAAGCTCACCAGCTGTAATACGACCGGGCTCATCCGCACCGTAGACGCCCTCGACCGCGAATTTGGCATTTCCAAGGTAGCCATCACCATCGTGCGCCGCGTGGCGGACCCGGGCGACTATCACCGCGGGCTCACAAACGCCCTCCAGATGGACAAGGCCCCCAGCCATCAGGCGCTGGATCTCATGACCATCATGCCTCACGTGGAGGCGACGGGCATCCTCATCCATACCCCCGTGACCCACGGTCACATCATCACCGTGGTCGCAAGCGGAAAAGACGGGAAGAAGATTTCCAAGGACGCCGCCATCGCCTGCTTTGAAAAGCATCCGCGCATCCGCGTGGTCACCATCGACGAAGGCTTTCAGGGCAACGCAAGCTTCTTCAAGTACGCGCGCGACCTGGGCAATTCCCGCGGCGACATGTACGAGGTGGGTCTGTGGGCGGACAGCGTGGTGGAAACCGGAAACGACATCATGTTCGCCATCAACATCCCGCAGGAGTCCGTCACCATCCCCGAGACCATGGACGGCATCCGCGCCGCCATGAAGATGCAGCTGACGCGCGAGGAAGGCACCGCCGAGACCAACAAGTATCTCGGCATCGGCAAATTCAAGCGGGCATAGGGGGGATTTTGATGCGCTTCGGCATCCGCACACTGGACGAGATGGACGTGGCGGGCAAGACGGTTCTGTGCCGCGTGGACATCAATCAGCCCGTGGACCGCGCGACGGGTACGCTCAAGAGCACCGCGCGCATCGAGGCCTGCGTGCCCACCGTGCGCGAGCTTTCGGACCGGGGGGCAAAGCTGGTGCTCCTGGCCCATCAGGGCGGGGACATCGAATATCAGAATTTCTACACCACCCAGCCGCACGCGAAGGTGCTGACGGGGCTTCTCGAAAGGGAAGTCAGGTTCGTCGACGACGTGTGCGGCCCGGCGGCCCGGGCGGCCGTCGCGGCCCTCGCGCCGGGCGAGATACTGCTTCTGGACAACGTACGCTTCTGCGCGGAGGAACAGACGCTCTTTGAGCAGAAACTCAAGCTCACCCACGCGCAGCAGGCGGAAACCCAGGTGGTGAAAAAGCTTGCGCCGTTGGCGGATCTCTACGTCTGCGACGCCTTTGCCGCCGCGCACAGGGATCAGCCCTCCCTCTGCGGCTTTGAGCAGGTGCTCCCAAGCGCCATGGGGCGGCTGTTTGAGAAGGAGTACTGCGTCATTTCGGCGCTCATGGATAGCCCCGAGAAGCCCTGCGTGTTCGTGTTGGGCGGGGCCAAGGTGGCGGACGCATTCCTCATGATGGAAACGGTCCTCAAGAGCGGCGCGGCGGACACCGTGCTCGCCGGCGGCGTGGTGGCCAACATCCTTCTCGCCGCCAAGGGCGAGCGGGTAGGACAGGGGAGCCTCGACTACATCGAAAAGACGGGGTATTCCGAATTTATCGGGCGCTCGAAGCCGCTTCTGGCCGCGTATGCCGACAGGATTCTGCTGCCGGACGGTCTCGCCTATCTCAAGGACGGCGTCCGGCGCGAGGCGAATGTCGGCGCGCTTCCCGAAGACGCGAGCGCGCTGGACATCGGTGAAAAAAGTGCCCTGCGCTTTGCCGAAATCATCCGCCAGGCGAGGACCGTCTTTGTCAACGGCCCGATGGGCGTCTTTGAAAAGCCCGAGACGGAGTTGGGCACAAGGACCGTATGGGACGCGCTGGCGGACACGGATGCCTACACCGTCGTCGGCGGCGGCGACAGCGTCACCGCCACCCGGAAGTACAGGGCGGAAAGCAAGATCGGCTACGTCTGTACCGGCGGCGGCGCGCTCATTCGCTTCCTGACGGGGGAGGAACTGCCTGTCGTAAAGGCGTTGCGCCACGCGGCGGCGGCGTTCCCGGGAGGAAACTGACATGCGATTGACATTCGGCTACGGAAACGGGGAAGAAGCGGTTACCCTCCCGAATGAAAACGTCATCGGCGTTCTCACGCCCAACGAGGTTCCGCTGGGTCTCACGGGCGCGGAAGCCGTTGCGAACGCGCTTCAAAATCCCATCGGCACGCCGCGTCTCCGGGAAATTGTGAAGCCCGGCGAAAAGATTGCCATCGTGACCAGCGATGTGACCCGGCCCATGCCCACCTACCTGGTCATGCCGCTCTTGCTGGACGAGTTGTATGCGGCGGGCGCGAAGGCGGAGGACATTACATTGGTCTTTGCTCTGGGCAGCCACCGGAAGCACGCGCCGGCGGAGATGGAAAAGCTCGCGGGCGCGCGGGCGTTTTCGGAAATCCGGTGCGTGGATTCCGACCCGGAGGACTGCATCCGTCTGGGCGTCACGAATAACGGCACGCCGGTGGACATCACCCGGACGGTGGCGGAGGCGGACCGCAGAATCTGCCTCGGGAACATTGAGTTTCATTATTTCGCGGGCTACTCCGGCGGCGGCAAGGCGCTCATGCCGGGCGTTTCCACCCGCGACGCCATTCAAAAGAACCACTCCCGCATGGTGGACCCCGCCGCCCACGCCGGGCGCCTCGACGGCAACCCCATCCGCGAGGACATCGAGGAAGCCGCCGCGCGCTGCGGCATCGACTTTATTTTGAATGTGGTGCTCGACGAGCACAAGAAGGTTATCCGCGCGGTGGCGGGCGACGCGGTAAAGGCCCATCGGGCGGGCTGCGCGTTCCTCGATACGCTGTACCTCAAGCGGATCAAGGCGCGCGCGGACATTGTGCTGGTCTCCCAGGGCGGCGCGCCCAAGGACCTGAACCTTTACCAAACCCAGAAGGCCCTCGACAATGCCAAGCATGCGGTGAAGAAGGGCGGCGTCGTGATCCTCATCGGCTCCTGCCGGGAAGGATTGGGGGAGGGGATGTTTGAAAAGTGGATGACCGAGTCCCCCTCGCCGCAATTCATGATCGAGCGCATCCGGCGCGACTTCCAGCTGGGCGGCCACAAGGCGGCGGCCATCGCCATGGTGCTGGCGGACGCGGACATCTATCTGGTCAGCGAGCTTCCGCCGGACTTCGTCACGCGCATGTTCCTGAAGCCGTTTTCGACGGCCCAGGCCGCGCTCGACGCTGCGTTTGAAAAGTGCGGCAGGAGTGCGACGGTCATTTCAATGCCCTACGGCGGCTCCACGCTCCCACAAGTCATCAAACAGGAGGAACTGTAAATGGACTACGCAAAGGAATCACTCAGGCTTCACGGCGAATGGAAGGGGAAGATCGAGGTCGTTGCCACCGTGCCTACCAAAACCAAGCAGGATCTTTCGCTGGCCTACACCCCCGGCGTGGCGCAGCCCTGCCTTGAAATTCAAAAGGACGTCAACAAGAGCTACGAACTCACGCGCCGCTGGAACATGTGCCTCGTGGTGACGGACGGCACCGCCGTTCTGGGACTTGGCGACATCGGCCCCGAGGCGGGCATGCCCGTTATGGAGGGGAAATGTGTGCTGTTTAAGTCCTTCGGTGACGTGGACGCGTTCCCGCTTTGCATCAAATCCAAGGACGTGGACGAGATCGTGAACACCGTCTACCTCATTTCCGGCTCCTTCGGCGGCGTGAACCTCGAGGACATCGCAGCGCCGCGCTGCTTCGAGATTGAGAAAAAGCTCAAGGAAAAGTGCGACATCCCCATCTTTCACGACGACCAGCACGGCACCGCGGTGGTGACGTTGGCGGGTCTGTTGAATGCACTCAAGGTTGTGGGCAAGAAAAAGGAAGATGTGAGGATTGTCATGAACGGCGCGGGCGCGGCGTCCATCTCGATCACCAAGCTCCTTCTGTCCTGCGGCTTCAAAAATGTCAAGCTCTGCGACCGCTCCGGCATCATCTACAAGGGCCGCGACCGCATGAACCCTATCAAGGACGAGATGGCTGAGCTCACGAACCTGGAGGGCCAGAAGGGTACCCTTGCCGACGCAATGGCGGGCGCGGACGTGTTCATCGGCGTTTCTGCGCCGGGCACGGTCACAACGGAAATGGTCAAATCCATGGCCAAGGACGCCATCGTGTTCGCCTGCGCCAATCCCACGCCGGAAATCTTCCCTGACGACGCCAAGGCGGGCGGCGCGCGGGTCATTGCCACCGGGCGCAGCGACTACCCCAACCAGATCAACAACGTCCTCGCCTTCCCGGGCATCTTCCGGGGCACCTTCGACGTGCGCGCCTCCGACATCAACGACGCCATGAAGATTGCGGCGGCGGAAGCGCTTGCCGGGCTCATCGCGGAGGACGCGTTGAGCGAAGAGTCCATCATTCCCGCGCCGTTCGACCCGCGCGTGAAGGACGCGGTGGCGAAGGCAGTCGCCAAGGCCGCCCGCGATTCGGGCGTTGCGCGGATATAAGGAGGCATCATGGATTTAAGGATGCTTGCGACCAAAATTCGCATCGGCGCGGTGGAGGAATTCAAGGCCCGCGGGTTCGGGCACATCGGGGGCTCCCTGAGCGTGTGCGATCTTCTGGCGGTCCTCTACGGCGACGTCATGCGCTACAACCCCAGTGATCCCCATTGGCCCGAGCGGGACAAGCTTGTATGCTCCAAGGGGCACGCGGGCCCCGCCGTGTACGCGGCGCTGGCGCTCATGAGCTTTTTCCCGTATGAGGAACTCAGGACCCTCAACCAGCCGGGCACGAGCCTTCCCAGCCACTGTGACCGGAACAAGACGATTGGCATCGACATGACCACAGGTTCTTTGGGACAGGGGACATCCCTGGCGGTGGGCATGGCGTTGGGCGACAGGCTCAAGGGACGGGACAGCAGGACTTACCTCATCGTGGGCGACGGAGAGCTGGACGAGGGCCAGGTATGGGAGGCCGCCATGTTCGCGGCCGCCCGGAAGCTCGACAACATGATCTGGTTCATTGACGACAACAAAAAACAGCTCGACGGCTGCTGCTGCGACATTCTCGAACACTTCGACATTGAAAAGAAGTTCGAGGCATTCGGTTTCCATGCCCAGAAGGTGAACGGAAACAATGTGGACGCGCTGCGCGGCGCCATTGCCGCGTGCGCGGAAGTGCCGAACAGACCCCACGCCATCGTCATGGACACGGTAAAGGGCGCGGGCATCGAGGAAGTCATGAACACCCCCGCCAACCACAGCATGAACGTGACGGCCGAGATCTGCGACCGCTGGATCGCCGACCTCCGGGCTGAGCTCAGGGCGCTGGAAGGGGGCGAGGGACAGTGAAAATCATTTTTGACGGAACGCTCGACCCGCGCGCATTCAAGGACGTGCTGGGGGAAACCATCACCGCCCTTCTGGATGAAGACCCGAACACCATTTACCTCGACGCCGATCTCATGAGCTGCATCGGCACGGCGAAATATGCCGAGAAGCATCCCGACAGGGGCATTCAGTGCGGCATTGCGGAGGCCAACATGATGGGCATCGCGTCGGGGCTCGCCTCGGCGGGCTTCAAGCCCATCGCCCACACGTTCGGTACCTTCGCCTCCCGCCGCTGCTACGACCAGGTGTTTCTGTCGGCGGGCTACGCGAAGAACGACATCACGGTGATCGGGTCCGATCCCGGTGTTTGCGCGGCTTTCAACGGCGGCACGCACATGCCCTTTGAGGACATGGCGCTCTACCGCGCGATCCCCGGCTCGACGGTCATCGACATCGCGGATACCGCCATGCTGGCCTCCGTACTCCGGCAGCTTCCCGACCGAAAGGGCGTCAAGTACCTGCGCGTGGGCCGGAAGCAGGCGTACAGGATGTACGAAAGCGGGCATTTCGAGATCGGCAAGGCCATCGAACTGAGAAGTGGAGGCGATGTGACCATCGTGTCCAGCGGCATCATGGTGGGCGAAGCCATGCTGGCCGCGGAGGCGCTTTCCATGGAAGGCGTTGAAGCGACCGTGCTCGACATGTTCACCGTGAAACCCCTCGACGTCGATTCCCTCGTCGCGGCGGCGAAGCGCACGGGCGCGGTGGTGACCGCCGAAAACCACAACCGCGTGGGCGGACTATACGCCGCGGTTTCCGAAGCGCTGGGGCTCAACCTGCCGACGCCGGTGGAATACGTGGCGGTGGAGGATGAATTCGGCGAAGTCGGGCCGCAGGATTACCTGCAAAAGAGGTTCGGCCTGACGGCGGCGCATATCGCGGAAAAGGTCAAAAAGGCGATTGCCCGGAAGGGATGAGCCTGAAACGGGAGAGGGGCAACCCTCTCCTTTTTGTCAAATGTAAGCGCGTCTAGTAGTCCGCGAAGCCTGATTCCCGCGATATGGCTGGATCTTTTTTCGCCTGGCTATGCCGCTCTCCGCTTGACGTAGCAGCGCTACGTCGAGCTGACAGCGACGCAGGATTGGGCCAAAAGACGCGCGGGGTTTCTCGGTATTTCTGTGGATTGCTCTAAGTTGATTTGACGGCGTGCGCGGAGGAAGTATAATGGCCCGTGGCCCGACTTGCCGTACTTGTTTTAAATTTTTGCGCGCCGTATGGATTGCTTGACAGTGCGGGTGGAAGGAATACAATCATTCAGGGCCAAAGGGCCAAAGGGCCAAAGGGCCAAAGGGCCAAAGGG
>JAEYRW010000084.1 GCA_023435435.1 Bacillota bacterium
TTTCTGCTCCCGCGTCGAAACGGGCGGGCGATCTCGGCCGCGCCGTGGGCGCCGGCAATTTTCACTTTGCCCCCCCAGACGGCGCGGATGGCTTCCGCGGTCGTGCGTTCGGACCGTCCGCCGGATCGACGAAACCGCCGTGGTGTTGCACGAGCCAATGGCGATCGCGCAGGACGAGGTTCCGGCTGTAAATGATGAGCGCACTGGGGCGCGCGTGTGGGCATGGCGTTGAAAAATGATACCCGTCCGCCGGATGTGGATCAAAGGGCGTCATATGCAAAGCGCGGCACACATGAAAGGCGACCGAACCGCCTTTTCGCCCTCAACCGACCCGCACATTCACCACTTCGGTTCGATTGTGAGATGGCACGCCGCACATGGACAACTGAAATTTGACTAAATCAAAACACCTCCATTGCGTTCAACCTTCAGTTGTGTTATGCTTGTGCAAACCAGAACGGTTTGGAGGGGGTACGGATGGCGCTCGGAGAAAACATCGCGCGGTTCCGGCGGGAAAAAGGACTCACCCAGGAGGCATTGGGCGCTTTGGTGGGTGTGAGCATGCAGGCGGTGAGCAAGTGGGAGAACGGCGGGCTGCCGGACGCGACGCTCATCCCCGCCATCGCGAAGGCGCTGGGCGCGTCCACCGACGCGCTGTTCGGGCTGGACGCGGCGCCTGCCGACGCGGAGGCGGCCATCGCCCGGGAGATCGTGGACACACCGAGAGAGGAACGGATCCGCCGGGCGTTCGAACTCTGCTGGGCGATGCAGCGGGGTCTTGCCGGGGCGCGGGAGCTCGAGCCCGCCGACGGCATCGACCGCTATATTTGCAGAGAGCACGACATCTACTCCCAGTTTCACGCGGACAGGGGCATCACGCTCATGAAGGTCGACAAGCTGAACCACTACTTTTTTCTCTCCCCGGAGCCGGAGGGCGGGCGCGACGCGCGGCTCGTGAATCCGGACGCCCACGTGAAGCTCTTCGCGCTGCTTTCCCAGCGGGATGTCTACGACGTCCTGATCCTCCTGCACAGGCGGGACAAGAATCCGTTCACCGCGCGGCTTCTGGAAAAGCAGCTTTCGATCCCGGAGGCGCGGGGGCGGGAAATTCTGAAAACACTGGCGGAATACGAGCTTGTGACGGTGAGCGCCCTCGATCTGGACGACGAATCCATCGAGGTCTATGCCGCGCGCCCGAACCCGTCGCTCATCGGCTTTCTGACCTTCACAAACGAAATGTGCGCGCCGCCGGCCAGCTTCTCGTGGTATAACGGCATCCGCAACCGCCCGTATCTGGGAGGCGGCGCATGAGGCGCGTGTTCCGCTCCTATCGGGCGCTCCTCGGCATCCTGTGGCGCGCGTCCCCGTGGATCGTCGTCGCCACCTTTGTTTGCGCGGTGGTCAGCGGGTTCATTCCCCCGCTGGCCGCGTGGGCGGGGCGGCACATCATCGATGACGGTTTGCGCGTGGCGGCAGGGGAAATGCCCTTCTCCGCGTTCACGCCCTTCCTCGCCGCCATGATCGCCGCGGCGGTGACGCCGTCCATTCTGCGCGGGATGATTGTCTACGGCCTGATCCAGCCGCGGGTACTCCTGATTCTGGAGACCTCCTACAAGGGCGAGATGCTCCAAAAGCTCAAGAAGCTCCGGTACGAGCATCTGGAAAGCGAGAAGGGCATGGAGGTCATCGACAAGGCGTTCGACCGGGCGATCAACTCCGCGCGGCACATGTTCCCCATGTACGCCTTCAACGCGGTGTGGTGCATGATCGCCGCGTGCTTCCTGCTTGTGACCTTCGCGCGGGTGAGCCCGTGGTTCCTCGCGACGATTCTGATTCCTTTTGCCGTCGAGACATGGTGGCAGGCGAAGCACTCCTACAACATCTATGAAGAGATGGACGCTTACTGGAAGCGCGAACGCGGCTACAAAATTCCCGCGGGCTTTCTGCGAAACCGCGACTACCTCTCCGAAGGGAAGCTCAACGGCTCCTCCGACTTCCTCATCGACGCATACGGAAAGCGGCTTCACGCCCGAAACCGCATTTACGAGGGGTTCTATCTCAAGTACCTGCGGCGGCACTTCCTCACCGGGAACATCGCGAAGCTCGCCATCATCGGGAACGCGTTTCTTCTGCTTTCTCTATACCTCCAGGGCCACGCCACCATCGGCACCCTCGCCGCGCTCATGCCGGTGATTTTCTCGGGCATCTTTGCATACCTCAAGATGATGGCAGGCTTCGTGCCGTGGAGCGGGTTCCACATCAAGACCCTTGACGCGTACAACCAGTTCTTCGCGCTCTCCGAGGACGAGGAAGGGTCCGGTGCGCCGCCGGAGCATTTCGACATCGAATTCCGAAACGTGCGCTTCCGGTATCCCGGCACGGAAAGGGAGATTCTCAAGGGACTTACCTTCCGTATCCCGGAGGGCGAGCGCGTATCCGTGGTGGGCGAAAACGGCGAAGGCAAGTCCACCATGATCAAGCTGCTATTGGGACTGTTTGAGCCCGACGAGGGGGAGATTTTCTTGGGCGGGCGGCCCATCGACACCTATTCCCGGAAGAGCCGCGCGGCGGTTTTCGCGCCGGTGTTTCAGGATTTCACGCGGTTCAGCATCACGCTCAGGGAGAACATCGCCGCCGGGAACATATCGCTTCTGGACGACGACGACGCCATCCGGCTGGCCGCCGAAAAGGCGCAGGCGGCGGACGCGGCGGACATGGAGGCACTGTTGGGCCGGGACTTCGAGGGCGGCGTCGACCTCTCGGGCGGACAGTGGCAGCGGGTGGCGCTGGCCCGGGCGTTTCTCGGGGACAAGCCGGTTCTGATCCTGGACGAGCCCACCTCCCAGCTCGATCCCATGGCGGAAAGCAGGCTCTACGCGGAATTCAGTGAGCTTTCCCGGGGCAAGACCGCCGTCTTCATCACCCACCGGCTGGCGAGCACCATGATCACCGACCGCATCCTCGTGATCTCGGACGGGAAAATCGCCGAGGAAGGGCCCCACGAGGCGCTCATGGCCCGGGGCGGCATCTATGCGGAGATGTTCGAGGCACAGAAGAAGTGGTACAGGCAGGAGGCGGCGTCATGACGGACTTCACCACCCGGATCGAGGAGACCATCGCCCGGGAGAACGCGCCCGCGCTGCGGCATTTGTTCCGGCTGTTCGGCTATGTGTTCGGCGCCGCGCGGGGGATGTGCCTTACCTTCCTGGCGCTCTCGACGCTTCTCTCCCTTCTGCGTCCGGTTCTGGCAATCATATGGGGGAGGTTCATCGACACGGCGAGCGCGTTCGGCTCCGTGACGGCGCTGGCCGTCTTGCTTCTTTCCTACTACCTGATCGACTTTTTGGCTGGACTCCTCGAACGGTACACCCAGTCCTATGAGGAAATCGAGCGGCTGGACGTGGTACAGCGAAACCGATTCCAAGAAAGGCTGGACCGCAAAATGTATCAAAAGCTCGCGCGGCTGCCAAGCGAGTACTTCGAGGCGCCCAAAATAAACGACCGCGTGGAGCGCGTGTTCCAGTTTACCGAGGACGCCTGGAGCGGGCTCAACCGCGAGGTGATGGTGCGCGGGTACATGATCGCCTCCAAGGCGGTCTCGGTGGTCTCCATCGCGGCGACCATGTACCTCCTCGAGCCGACGCTTGCTTACATCGCGCTCATCGCGCCCATCCCCACCCTGTATACCACCTTCGCGGCGGGAAAAATCCGCGCACGCTTCGTCAAGGACAACACAAAGACCAAGCGCGAGGCGGCGTACTTCGAAAAGCTGATGCGCGGCCCCGCCGCCAAGGAGATCAAGGCGCTCCGGCTCCACGACTTCATCTACGAAAAGTGGCGCGGGCGCATTGCGGACTACAGTGCGAAGGAGCGCAAAGCGCAGGGCGCGTCGGCGCTCCTTGAACTCGTCTCCGACCTTCTGACCGGGTCGGCCAGCGGGGGCGCGACGGTGCTGGCCATCGTGCGCATGACCCAGGGCCGGCTTTCCATTGGCGGACTGGGGGCGGCCATCAGCCTGATCCGCTCGCTTATGGACGACACCGACCGGCTGTTCGGCGCCATCGGCGGGTTTCTGGCCAAGAAAAACGAGGCCGCGCAGTTTTTCGATTTGATGGATTTGCCGGAAGAAGCCGCACCCGATCGGCACGTTGCGGAGATCGGCGAAATTGAGGCGCGCGGGATCGACTATCGCTACCCCATGACGGAAAAGTGGGCGCTGAAGGACGTGAACCTCATCATCCGCAAGGGAGAGCACGTGGCGTTCGTGGGCGAAAACAGAGCGGGCAAGACGACGCTCGTGCGCATCCTCACGGGCATGCTCTCCCCCTCCGCGGGCGCTCTTGTGGTCAACGGGACGCCCGCGGACGGGGCGGAGCAGAGGCAGGCTATGGCCACGGTGCTCCAATCGCCCGCGAAATATTACACGTTTACCGTCGCCGAAAACGTGAAGCTCGGGGACGTGGCGCGTGCGGGAAGCGTCCCGAAGGCGCTCGAGGCGGCAGGTTTCGACGGTGCGGACCCGGACGCGCTCCTGGGCAAGGACGTCGGCGGGATCGAGCTCTCCGGCGGCGAGTGGCAAAAGCTTTCCATCGCCCGGGCGCACTACCGAAACCGGGACTTTATTCTGCTGGACGAGCCCACAGGAAATCTGGACGCCAAGGCAGAGGCGGATGTCTTCGAACGGTACCTGACGCTGTCGGGCGGGCGGACCCTCGTCATGGTCACCCACCGCATCAGCGTCGCGTCCCTCGCAAGCCGAATCGTGGTGTTTTCAGGCGGACGGATCGTCGAGGACGGCACCCACGACCAGCTGATCCGGACAAACGGGGAATACGCGCGGCTGTACCGGGAGCAGGCGAAATGGTACGACCGATAGAGCATCAGGCCTCAGCCGTCCCTTTCGGCTGAGGCCTTTCGCGTTTCGGGCGGTGCCGGAAGGCCGAACGCTCTGTCTTTACACTGTGCCAGCCTTGTAATACTGCGCCTGCGCGTTCCACAGTTCGCAATATTTCCCCCGCGCATCCGCCGCAAGGGCGTCGTGGTTTCCGCGCTGGATCAGCCTGCCTTCGTGGAACACGGCGATGTCGTCGCAAAAGCGGCAGCTCGCCAGGCGATGGCTGATGTAAATGGCCGTCTTGCCGCCCACAATCTCGTTGAACTTCGCGTAGACCTCATATTCCGCGATGGGGTCCAGCTCGGCGGTGGGCTCGTCGAGGATCATGAACGGCGCGTCCTTGTAAAGCGCCCGGGCCAGCGCGATCTTTTGCGCCTCGCCGCCCGAAAGATCGACGCCGCCTTCGTCGAAATCCTTGTAGAGATACGTTTCCGCGCCGTCCGGCATATTCCGCATGCGCTCCCCAAAGCCCGCCTTCCGCAAGCAGGCTTCGACGCGCGCACGGTCACACTCGATTCCCGCCGCGACATTCTGGCCCAGCGGGAAGGAAAACAGCCGGAAATCCTGAAACACCACCGAGAATATGCTCAGGTACTCTTTGTAGTCGTACTTTTTGATGTCGATGCCGTTGAGCAGGATCGCGCCTTCCGTGGGGTCGTACAGGCGGCAGAGCAGCTTGATGAACGTCGTCTTTCCGCTTCCGTTTTGCCCCACCACCGCGAGACGCTCCCCGACGCGGAATTTCATCGACACATGACGAAGCGCATCGGTCTCGGCGCCCGGATAGCGGAACGACACATCGCGGAATTCGATTTCATACTCGTTGTCGCCCCCCGCGCAGAACGCGCGCTTTTCGACGGGGAGCGTGCCCTCATATTTCCCGTTTGGAATGTCGAGGTACTGAAACAGGCTTTTCAGATGCGAGCAGTAGACCTCGTTGTCTGCAAGGGTATACATCATTCCCTGCACCCCTTCGCCAAGGCGCGAAAGCGCGCCCACGTACTGCACGATGCTGCCCACGCCGAACGCGCCGAAAAACGCCTTGAGCACCACAAACAGGTAGCACGCCGCGCTTCCGACGCCGATCCCCAGCGCCGCAAGCGACGGTTGTACCGCCATCCGGAAGATCGTTTTGCTGCTCTCGATGTTGTACCGGTGCAGCTTTTCAAGCGCGTGGTCGGCGATGCCCTCCTGCCCGTAGATGCGCACGTCCTTCGCGCGCTCCGGGCTCATGTACAGGTCGCGCCCGAAGAAGCCGTTGGCCCGGTTAAACCAAACCAGGCCCTTGCTCCATTCCTCGAAAATCCGGTTCTCGCCCACGGTCGCCCGCGCGTTGCCGAGGCCCCCGAGCAGAATGACGGCAAACAGCGCCACCGCCCAACCCCATGAATCGATGACGGGATTCCCCGACCGCCGCATAAACAGCGTCAGCGTCATGGAGAGGGAAACAAGGATGCTCACCGACGCGCTGACGAGCCCCGCGGTGCCCCAGACGAGCTGACCCAGTCCGTTGCCGAACATGTAAAGGTCTTCTTCGGCGAGCTTCCTTTGCCGCTGAATCTCGGCGCGCTCTAGATCCGCGTAATCCATGGACATCTGCTTGTCGGCGAACACCTTCCCGAAAAATCCCCACATCTGCGATTCCTTTTCGTTCGTGATCCGGTCGATGGCGTTTCGCAGCATGGAGGCAAGGAAGTTCGCGAGGATCACGGCGCAGACATACAGGGCCAGGGCGTTTATCCTGCGCGCGCCCGCGATCTCATTGATGATCCGCGCGGAAAACCAGATGGACGCGAACGGCTGAAGCGCCGAAACGAGCGCAGACAGCGCCTTTCCCCGCGCGAGCCCCGGGCAGTACCTGTTCAGGATGCCGAATCCCCGCGCGGTGATTTGGACGCGCTCCTTGACCGCCATCCGCCCCTTCATACCGCCGCCTCGCCTTCGGGATGCTCCCGGTAGTACTTCGCCTGCGTCTCAAACAGCTCGAAATACCGGCCCCTTTGAAGGAGCAGGCCCTCGTGGGTACCTTCCTCGATCACCGCTCCGCCCTCGATCAAGAGGATCCGGTCGCAGAAGCGCGTGGAGGCGAGCCTGTGGGAAATGAAGATTGTGGTCTTGTCGCGCATGACCTCATTGTAGGTCTCGTAAAGCCGGCTTTCGGCGATGGGATCGAGCGCGGCAGTTGGTTCGTCAAGAATCAGCACCGGCGCAGCCTTGTACAGCGCCCGGGCGAGCAGCAGCTTCTGCGTCTCCCCGCCCGAAAGCTCGATGCCGTCATCGCGGATCATTTTGCCGTATTCGTTTCCCGTTCCCTTGGGGAGCGCGGCGATTTTTTCCCATAGCCCCGCGTGGCGGAGGCACCGCTCGACCCTTTCGTCGTCCACCCGCGCGGAAACCGCCTCGGCGACGATTTCCCGAACGGTCACGGGAAGGATCGAAAACTGCTGAAACACGGCGGAAAACAGCCTGTAATAGGCAATGCGGTCGTAGTCCCGCACGTCGACGCCGTCGTAACAAACCGTGCCCGCGGTGGGATCGAGCAGCCCGCAGATCAGCTTGACCAGCGTGGTTTTGCCCGCGCCGTTGCGCCCGACCACCGCGACGTGCTCCCCGGGGCGGATCGTCAGGTTGATCCCTTGGAGCGCGTCCGTTTCCGCGCCCTCGTAGCGGCAGCACGCATCCCTCAATTCGATCACTTTGGGATGCGCAAGGAGACCGTCCGTCCCGGCGCCGCCTTCCCTTCGATAGGTTTCCGGATATTCGAGAAACGTGCGCAGATGATTGATGGAGAGATTGATTTGGGAAAACGCGTTGACCTGCTCCAGAATGCCGCCGAGCCACACGGAAAATCCCGTGATCACGCCGAAATACAGAACGAAATCCGCCACCCCGATCCGCCCATGGAAAACGAGGAACAGGAGGTACGCGTACGCGACGCCCTCGCGCAAAAGCGAAAGCCCGCTGTCGGCGGCGGACACGCCATAGACCTTCGCCGCGTAGCGCCCATACCAGTCCGCCAGCCCCTTGAGATTGTTTTCGTAGACGCTTTGGAACCATCCGAACATGTCGTAGAGCCGGATATCCTTGGCGGCGCGCAGATCGCCGGATATGCCGGTGATATAACCGGTTCTCTGCCCGTATCCGGCTTTTTCCCGGTTGTTGAAAGCCGCCCATCGGACGATGCGCCTGTTCAGTGAATACCCGACGAGCGTCGTGGCGATGAGGAGCAAAAGGACGAGAATGTTCAGCTTCACCAGAATGCCCAGATACACCGCAAACCCCAGCGCGTTTGAGAAAAGGGCGATTTCTACGTCATAAATCCGCGTCATCGGCGATGAATGCCCGTTGCAGCTTGAGAAACTTTCGTTTAAAAGCTTTCTGAAGCGGTCCTTTTCCTGATTGCAATAATCGGTCGTCATGCCCTTGCGCGCAACCATGCGCGAGTAATATGTATTCATCTTGTACTTGTGATGATCAAGGTTCTTGTCCGCCAATCGCCTGAGGCCCGACAGAAAGGCGATGGACAGCGTAAAGGCCAAGGTAACGGCGATCAGGCCGTCCATGCCGCCGCCCTCCGTGATTCGCTCGATGACAACCCTCGGCAGAAACGTCGCGAGGATCGGCAAGACGGCGCCCGCGAGCGCCGCGATCCCGCACCACATAAGCAGCGGCGGATAGCTGTCAAGCGTGCTTTTCAGACAGAAGAGCACGTTCTTTCCGACGGGGTGTTCCGTGATGTCCAGCCCGCCGGAGCCTTTTTCCGCATTCCGCATTTGCTCACCTCCCGCCGCCATGGTATCATAAAAGACCGCCCGTGTGTTGTTTTTCGCACGAACGGTCGCATGGGAAGCACGAATTGCGTCACAGCGGCAGCATGACCTCCGTCGCGAACGCACCCTCCTCGCTCTGGCGGTTGACGTAGCCGCCGTATTTTTGGGCGATCCGGTCCACGCGCGCGAGGCCGAAGCCGTGCCCCGCGATCCCCTTGGTGGACAGGTACGCTTTCCCGGATTTTCGCGTCCCGCCGCCCGCGGAGTTTGCGATCGAGATGTAGAGCTGCCCCTTCAGAACGCCGATGAACACGCGGACAATCCGCCCGGCATCTTCCGGCTGCAAAAGGCACGCCTCCATGGCGTTGTCCAAAAGGTTCCCGATCACGACGCACAGATCGATCTGCGAAACGGCCAGTTCCGACGGCACCGCCGCCTTGGCGTTCACGGCGATTTTCCGCGCCTTGATGAGCGACAGCTTGCTGTTGAGGATCGCGTCCACCATCACGTTGCCGGTTTTTAAGACGGCATCCACCTCGGTTAAGTCGCCGTTCAGCTTGAGAAGGTATTCGCGCGTCTTTTCGGGGTCTTCGGACAGGGCCATGAGCGTCTGTATGTGGTTGTGATAGTCGTGTCGCCAGCCGCGCATGGTTTGATAGATATTCTGCACCTCGTCACAGTGCTTTTCGATGAGGTCGCTTTGGTACGCCGCGATGCGGCGGTCAAGCATGCGGCCAAAGAGCAGATTCATGATTCCCACGTCAGTCACCCCTGTAATAGCGGATAAACGCCTGATTCACCGCGTTGTAATTGCCCCGCGACAGGGGGAGTTTCCGGCCGTCGTCCAGGGAGACCTCCGTCCTGGAGATGCTGCGGATGAACCGGATGCCGACGAGGTACGAGCGGTGACATCTGACGAACCCTTCCCCCAACTGCTTTTCGATGTCTGAAATGCCGGTTTTCACCTCGACGCGGCCGCGCGGGGCCGAGATGACGCAGGTGTGGGCGAAGGATTCCACCGACGTGATTTCATTTGCCCCAAGGCGCACGGTTTCATCGTTCGCGGAAAAAACGAAGACCCTTTCCTGCCTGCCGAGGTTGCGAACCGCCCTGTCGAGCACGGCGTCCAGCTTCGCGGAATCGACCGGTTTCAGCAAATAATGGAGCGCCGAAACCTCGTATCCTTCCGAAATATAGTCCGCATAGCCGGTGACGAAGGCGATCTGGACGGCCTCGTTTTCCATCCGGATCGTCTTCGCCAGCGTAACGCCGTCCATGCCGCCCATTTGAATGTCCAGAAGCAGAATGTCACAATCCTGAGTTCCGCCGGCATGAAACAAGAATGAATCGGCGGACAGGAAGGGGAAAACACACGCCTTAACAGAGCGGGACGCCGCCCATGCGCTCACCAGGGATGTGAGATACGCAATGTCCGCTTCATTGTCGTCGCAAATGCCGATCCGATACATCATCGCCGCTCCAAACGTTCCATCCGGACGCGCCGTCAAGCAGAATCGGTTTTCGGCAAGTCCTTTTGACCATTATAGTCGGTCGGCGGGAGAATCGCAATATGCCGTCGCGGTGGACCGTTGCGGAGGCGGATCCTTTTCCAAGCCAGTCGCGGGGCCGGCGATTTCATACGAATGGAAAAGATCAGATCTTGTTCAACTTCAGCGACGCGCGGCGTCCGGCGGCGGCACACCGCGCCCGTCACGAAGGAAATGAGGCGAAAGGCGCGGGCTCACGCCCGCTTCCTGCGGCTGCCGACAATGTCATAGTACACGCGCGCGGTCGCGAAATAAACGAGTATATACAGGAAGGCGAACGCGGCGAACGTCGCGAGCGTACACTTGACGAACAAGGCGATGTCCGTCATGCTGAACGCGGACAGAATGTGCCGGATCATCGGGAACGCGAAGGCGATGTGGATCCCCGCGGTGAGAAGCGGCAGAAAGAACACGGTCAGCACCTGCTGGCGGATGGTTGCGCGGATTTCCGCGCCCGTCATGCCCACCTTGCGCATGATGGCGAACCGTTCCCTGTCGTCCCAGCCCTCGGACACCTGCTTGTAGTAGATGATGAGCACCGTGGCGATCAGGAAAAGGAAGCCCAGGAACAGGCCCAGGAAGAAGAACCCGCCGAAGAAGGAGTAGCTGTCGCCCGCGCGCACCTCCTGCTTCGAATTGACATAGCTGATGTAGTAGTCCCCGTTCGTCGACTTCACCCGCAGCGCTTCCCCGAGGGACGACGCATAGCCGATCTTTTCCTCGTCCGTGCCGGACAGGTTGAACCGCACGGTGTCGTACGCCACGCTCGCGTCTTCCCCATAGGCGGAGGTCTGCCCGGCGGCAATGAGGTCAAGCGTCTCGTTCGAATCGACCACCAGATAGAGAACGTGAACGCCGCCCGCCGCGTAATCGCTCTGGTACGGCGCTTTGGAAAGCGCCCGAAGCGCGTAGCCCGTTCCGAGAAGCGAAATCTCCGCCTTGCTTGTCCCGTACGCCAGCGCTTCCCCGGGCGCCAAAGCCGCGTCTTCGCCCGTCAGACTCTGATAACCCGCGCGGGAAATGACCTCCACCATCGTGACGCCCGACGTGCTGAGGTCTATGCCGGCGTCGGCGTCGAGAACCAACTCGTCTTCGTGGAACGTCGCCGCGAAGGAGATCGACCGGTAGGAGGCGAAATCGGAAATCGATAGGCCGCGTTCGTCCGCCGTCGACCGCGCCACCCGTTCCACCTCGTCCCGCGTGCCGACGCCGCTGTCCACGGGATAGACGACGCTGACGTCGTAGGGATAGCGGTTCTCGATGATCCCGACCGTGCCCAAATATAGGCTGACGGTGGTGGAAACCGACACCAGCACCATGGTCGAGAGGATACAGATGCTCGCAAGCCCGGCGGCGTTGCGCTTCATCCGGTAGAGCATGCCGGACACGGCGGCAAAGTGACGCGTCTTGTAATAATAGTTTTTGTTCTTTCGAAGCCTCTTTAAAAAAACGATGGAAAACGCGGTGAAGGAAAAATATGTGCCCGCAATTACCAGAATCACAGCCACGAAAAACAGGAAGATTGCGGCCACCGCGTTCTTGGTCATCAATGAGACGCCGTAGCCCGCCGCAAGGAGCAAAACGCCCAGCACCGCCAGCACCCGGCGCGATTTCGGCTCGCGCTCCCCTTCGTTGGCCGCGCGCAGAAGGTCCACGGGCTTCGCGGCGCGGATGATGCGGATGTCATTGAGAAAAATGAGAAGGAAGATTCCCAGAAAGAAGGGCACGGTCAGGCCCGCCGCGCGGACGTCGAAGCGCAGATCAAACGACGCGTCGCCGCCGAGCATGCGCACGAGGATGAGCTGCATGAGCTTTGAAAATACGACGCCCGACAAAATGCCGCACGGAATGGCCAGAAGCGCGGTGTGTGCCGTTTCCCAGAAGAGGACGCGGCCGATGTGCCGCTTCTCCATGCCGAGAACATTGTAGAGCCCGAACTCCCGCCTGCGGCCCCGGGCAAGCACGGAGTTGGTGTAAAACAGGATGATCGCCGAGAAGATGCCGATGACAACCGTCCCGAAGTTCAGCACCATCCGCACATCCCCGCTGCCCGGCAGCGCGGAGATCGCGCCATCCCCTGCCAGCGTGAGGATGATGTAGAACATCGCCGCGCACAGGACGCACGCAAGGAAGTACGGCAAAAAAAGCTGTCCGTTTTTCTTGAGGCCCATGCGCGCGAGCCGGAGAAACAGCGATTTACGCACGCTCCTCACCGCCCGTCGCCAGCATGGTCAGCGTGTCCGCGATCTTGCCGTAGAGCGTCTCGTCGGTGGAGGCGCCCCTGTAAATCTGGTGGAATACCGCGCCGTCCTTGATGAACAGCACCCGTCCGGCCCGGCTCGCCGCGCGCACCGAGTGGGTAACCATGACGACCGTCTGCCCCTCGCGGTTGATCCGCCCGAAGAGAGAGAGAAGTTCGTCCGACGCACGGGAATCGAGGGCTCCGGTGGGTTCGTCGGCGAGGACGAGCCGCGGGTTTGTGATGAGCGCGCGCGCCACAGCGACCCGCTGTTTCTGCCCGCCGGAGATTTCGTAGGGAAATTTTGACAGGATGTCCGAAATGCCGAGTTTGTTCGCGATGGGGGAAAGCCGCCCCTTCATTTCCGGATAGCGCTTCCCCGCGAGCACCAGAGGCAAAAAGATGTTGTCCTCCACGCAGAAGGTATCGAGCAAATTGAACTCCTGAAACACGAAGCCCAGGTGGTCGCGCCGGAACGCGGCGATCTCCTTTTCCGGGATGGCAGAGAGCGCGCGTCCGTCCAGCACCACCTCGCCGGAGGTCGGGCGGTCGAGGGCCGCGACGATGTTGAGAAGCGTCGTCTTTCCCGAGCCGGATTCGCCCATGACGGCGACGTACTCCCCCTCCTCCACGGAAAAAGTGATGTTCCGGAGCGCCTCCACGCGGTTTCCGCCGAAGCGCGTCGTATAGATCTTTCCGACTCCATTCAAAACAAGCAGCGCCATAATGTCCTCCTTTTTTTCGTACGGGAACATGATACGCCACACGGCCCGGGCCGCGCCATGGAATCGGCTTACATTTAGCTGCCGCGCCTTACGATTTTGAAAGGAACGGGCCTCCCTTACTCGAAGTCAAGCCGGCGGGCGTCGAGATTCACGCGCACCGTCGTCCCCTCCCCCGGCACGGACTCAAGGGAGATCGCGTGGCCGAGCCGGTCCAGGACGCGCTTAACCAGATACAGCCCGATGCCCGTCGCGCGCATGTCCGCGCGCCCGTTGAGCCCCGTGTACCCCTTCTCGAAGACGCGGGGCAAGTCTTCCGGCGCGATGCCGATGCCCGTGTCGCGGATCACGAAGGTGGCGGGCGCCTCGACATAGGCGGCGATTTCCCCGGAAGGGGTGTACTTGACGGCGTTGGAGAGAAGCTGATCCACCGCGAATGACAGCCACTTTTCGTCCGTCAGCACGCGGACGTCCGCGCAGTCGCAGCGAAAGCGCAGTTTTTTCCGGATAAACTGGGACGCGTACCTGCGCGCGCACGCGCGAACAATTCCGTCCAGATCACAGGAGCGGATCACATAGTCCGTGGCGTCCGATCCCAGCCGCAGGTAGCAGAGCACCATTTCGACGTACTGCTCAATCCGCCGGAGCTGCTCGGAAAGTTCCGGCGGGTTGGGCGTGTCCTCCGACTGGAGAATGAGGCGCATGGCCGCGATGGGCGTCTTGATCTGGTGCGCCCAAAGGGTGTAATAATCCACGATTTCCCGGTAGCCGCGCGCCGCCGCCTCTTCGAGCCGCGTGCGGTCCGCGAACAGCGCCCGGATCAGGACCTGATCGTCCGCCTCCGCCTGGGATGCGGGCTCCGGCAAATCGTCCGGGGATACCATGCCGCCCGAGAGCAGCGCCGCGAGCCGCGCGTGCCGCCGCCGGAAGCGGACAAAATCCCACGCGGCAAGGGGCGCGGCGGGAACCAGACACAGAAGAAGCGCATACCCCACCGCCGCCACCGGCAGCCGATAGAGTGAAAAGACCAGCGCGAAGACGAGGGAGACGGCGCACGCCGCCACGAGCACCCAGATCCTCGACCGCAGATAGGACAGAAAGATTTTTATCTTACTCGACAATGTAACCCATTCCTTTTTTCGTTGCGATGAAGCCCTCGAGCCCCGCTGCGTCGAGCTTTTTGCGCAGCCGCGCCACGTTGACCGTAAGGGTGTTTTCGTCGATGAAGCTGTCCGTGTCCCACAGCCGCTCCATGAGCCGCTCCCGGCTGACGATCTTCCCCTTGGCCTCCATGAGCGCGAGCAGAATCCGGTACTCGTTTTTTGTAAGAGCGATCCTCTCCCCCGCGTAGATAAGGCTCGCGTCCGAGAGAGCGAGGGTCGCGCCCCGGTGGGTAATGGCGCACGCGGAATCGCCGAAATCGTAGGCACGGCGCAAAAGGGCCCCAATCTTCGCCATCATCACGTCGAGGTCGAAGGGCTTGACGATGTAGTCGTCCCCGCCCATGTTCATGGCCATGATGATATTCATGTTGTCCAGCGCGGAGGACACAAACACGACCGGAACCTTCGAAGCGCGACGGATTTCCCGGCACCAGTGATAACCGTCAAAAAAGGGAAGCGCAATATCGAGCAGCACCAGATGGGGATCGTTTTTTTCAAACGCACGGTCCACCGCGCGAAAGTCTTCCGCGACGCACGCGGAAAGGCCCCATGCCTCGATTTTGCGCCGCATCGCCTCCGCGATGGTCGCGTCGTCTTCCACAATGAAAATGCGGTACATTGCCGCCCCCTCCGTTCCCTCGTCGCATCTTTCTCCGGAATGCTGCTCGAAAAAGCGTCCAGTCACGGGAAACGCCCGGAGAAATTCTCCCGTCAGTATAGCAAAAAAATGTCGGCGGCGCAACGAATCTTGCGCAGACGCCAAGCCTTACGCGTGGACCGCGTCCCCGCGCAAGCCAAAATTCCCGGGTACTTCTCATGAACGGGCCCTTTACAAATTTGGAAACCGGGCGAAAAACCAGATGCGCGAGGAGACCGGCCTTGGAAGCGGTGCGGACGTGCCGCTTACGTTTCATCCGGCGGCGATGCATCTTTTCGATCCAGGAACGGAGAAGAACCTTCTGTGCGCCCCGTAAACGCTGGACTGGTGAGAAGCTGACAACTCTGCCGCAATACATACCGCCGGGCGCGCCCACCCCC
>JAEYRW010000088.1 GCA_023435435.1 Bacillota bacterium
GCGCGGGGTTTGGGCCCCCGCGCCGACGACGGACAATATAAAGTTATTCCCGCAGTCAGTCCGGATTCCAAAGGGCCGATGGCCCTTTGGCAGGGGGGCCGGGGGGCAGAGCCTCCCGGCGTTCTCTATCCGAATGCCCTTTCGAGATCCGCGATGACCAGCTTTTTCATGCCAAGCATGGCTTGGGCCACGCGCTGCGTGCGCGCGGGGTCGCCCGAACTCATGAGCGCGCCGAGCCTTGTGGGGACGATCTGCCAGGAGACGCCGAACCTGTCCATGATCCAGCCGCAGGACTCCACCTCCGGCACGGCGGAGAGCCTGTCCCAGTAAAAGTCCACCGCCTTTTGATCCTCACAGTAGACGATGAGCGAAAACGCCGCGTTGAATGTGAAATCCCCGCCGAAGCCGTGGTCCATGGCGGAGAAATTCTGCCCAGCAAGCCGGAATCCCACGTAATTCGCCTTTGCCGCCGGAACAGACGCCTCGCCCTCGGCGTACAGGCTTACCAGGTCCACCGAGGAATCCGGGAAAACGGAAGCATAGAAGCGCGCCGCTTCCTCCGCATGGCCGCACGCGGGACCTGAGAACAAAAGACTGGGCGTAATGCGCTGCGCGGCGCCCTGCGACAGCATGAGCTGCCACGAGAGTCCGTATTGGTCCTTCAGCCAGCCGTAGCGCGGGCTGAACGGGTATGCGTCCAGCTCCATGAGCACCTCGCCGCCCGGCGAGAGCGCCGCCCACAGTCTGTCCACCTCAGCTTCCGTTTCGCACGCCACCGTCAGCGAGGCGGAGGGGTTGAACGGAAATTCGTCGCCCGCGCCGATGGCCTCGAACGGCTGCCCCGCGAGCTCAAATCGGATGTAGTCGACGTCGCCCGAGGGCGTGTCTTCGATCACTGTTTCGCCGACGATCCGGGAATCCTCAAACAGGGAAACATAGAGCGCCACCGCTTCCTTCGCGGTCCGGTTGAACCAAAGATGGGGAACGATCTTCCTCATACAAAACACACCTTTCAGGTTGGTTGGCTCCTATATACCCTGCCGCGCGCAACAAAAAACCCGGGCGGCGCGATCCGTCCGGGTTTTGGGCGTCAGACCTTGCTGAGGTACGCCCAGTCTTCCTTGACGCACTGGAAAATGTCGTTTTTGTAGTCCCACTCGCGCTCGACGATGTACGCCTTGGCGCCCTGGGCATCCGCGGTCTTCTTGACTTCGGACCAGTCGATGAGGCCGGTGCCGGTGGGCACGTTCATGCGCATGCGCTCGGCGAGCTGGGCCTTGACCTCGTCGGTAAAGATCGGACGGCCCTCGGGGCTGAATGTGATCTTGCTCCAGTCGATGAGATCCTCGGTGCCGATGACCTTGCCCGCCTCCTTGGCGTGGATCATCTCGAAGCGGCCCGCGTGCTTTTGAATGAACGCAAGGGCATCCGCACCCGCCGTGACGCACCAGCCCACGTCCAGTTGGAACACCACCTCGGAGGGATCGGTATTCTCGATCATGTGCTCAAGCAGGTATTTCCCGTCGTGGGTGCGGAACTCGGAGGTGTGGTTGTGGTAGCCGTACTTGAGCCCGGCGGCCTTGCACGCCTTGCCCAGCCGGTTGAGCTCGTCCACGGCCTTCATGGCGCTCTCGTAGGTTTCCACCCGGGCGGAGGGGCAGATAATGTAGCGCGCGCCGATCCCGGCGATGAAGTCGATGGATTCCTCCGTCTTGTCGAAGCCGATGTGCGCGGAAACGCAGTCGAGATTGTTGTCCGCAAGAAGCTTGTTCATGCCGGTCACGTCCAGCCCGCCGTAATTTCCCGCGAACTCCACGCCCGCGTAGCCAATCTTGGCGAGGGTCTCCATGGCGTTTACGAAATCCTTTTCCATTTCCTCGCGCACCGAATAGGTTTGAATGTAAACTTTATCCAATCAATTCCACCTCCGCATTGTTATGCGATTATTATAACCCGCTTTTTTCCGTTTGTCCATTGTTTCGGCGATCCAACTGCCTTATAATCATGGAAGAAACGTCAGGAGGTGTTCAAGGTGGCGCAGATTCCAACTCCCCACATCGGCGCGAAGCAAGGCGACTTCGCCCGGACGGTGCTCATGCCGGGCGACCCCCTGCGCGCGAAGTTCATCGCGGAAACATTTTTTACAGACGCGGTTCTGGTCAACAATGTGCGCGGCGTGCAGGGCTACACGGGTTTTTATGAGGGGAAGCGGGTGTCGGTGATGGCGTCGGGCATGGGCATGCCCGCCATCGGCATTTATTCATACGAACTGTACAACTTCTACGGCGTGGAAAACATCATCCGCGTGGGCTCCGCCGGGGCGATGTCCGCAAGGCTCAAGCTGCGCGACGTGGTGGCCGGCATGAGCGCGTATACAAACTCCGCCTTCGGCCAGCAGTACGGCTTCCGGGGCACCCTCGCGCCCGCGTGCTCCTACGGGCTTCTCACCGCCGCCGTGGACGCCGCGAAGGGCATGAACGTGAACCTCGTGCCCGGGCCGATCTTTTCCTCGGACACGTTTTACGACGCGGGCGAACCGGGCGACGCAGGAAAGCTCATGAAGCTGGGCGTTTTGGCGGTGGAAATGGAAGCCTACGCGCTCTACCTCACGGCAGCGGCCGCAGGCAAAAACGCGCTGGCGCTCCTGACCATCTCGGACAGCCTGGTCACCGGCGAGGCGCTCCCCGCTTCTGACAGACAGACGACCTTCACCGACATGATGAAGATCGCCCTGACCATCGCATAAATTCAGTCCGGAATTCCAAGGGGCCAATCCCTTTGGCGGGGGGACAGGGGGGCGGCGCCCCCCTGCCTTTTTTCGTCCCCGCTAGTCCATCATCGCGGCGATTTCCTCTTCGGACATTTCGGGCTGGAGGGCGCGGTTGATGCCGGAAGCGATCATGGAGGCGGCGTCCTTGATCAACTCATCGATTTCGCGGGGGGTAACGATCATGTCGCCGCCGGGAGAATCCATGAGCTCGCGCTCGAGGCGCCGGAGGCCGTCCTCGCCGACCTCTGAACTGGCGAGGAGCTCGAAGGCGTCCCGGGCGAGGGTGGCCGCGTAGATGACGGTGGGCATGCCCACCGCGACGACGGGTACGCCCAGCTTTTCGCGGGTGAGGGCGGCGCGGTGGTTGCCGACGCCGGAGCCGGGCTGGATGC
>JAEYRW010000108.1 GCA_023435435.1 Bacillota bacterium
CCCCCCCCCCCCCCCCCCCCCCCCGTCCCCCGCCGGCCTTACCGCACCGGACTTTTCAGCTCATACCGCCGCGCGTCGAGCCAGATTTCGTTTCCCGTCTCGTCTCTTTTGAACGTCACCGCGCGGGGAATCTTTTGGACAAGGCGCATGCCGAGGCGTTCGAGGAGCCGCCACGAGTGGGGATTGGTTTCCGCGCAGCCCGCCTCGATGCGGCGCACGCCCAGCGCGAAGGCGGCGTCGACGACGGCGCGCGCGGCCTCCGTGGCGTACCCGCAGCCCCAATAGGCGCGGTTGAGAATATAGCCGAGGCTCGCGGCTTCCGAGGTCTCATCGATGTCGAAGTAGACGTTTCCGATGACCTTTTCCCCCAGACAGACGGCAATAAACGCGGGATCTACGGCTCTCCGCGCGGCTTCACGCGCGGCTTCCTCCCGGGTGAAGGCACCGTACGGCTCGAAAAAGACCGCTTCCGGGTCGCCGAGGTACCCGTAAAGATCCGCCCCATCCTCCGGACGAAACGTACGCAGCTCGAGCCTCTTTGTAAGAATCGGAAGCGGCAGTCTACGCACCGAAGACCACCTCCGCACGCGCCATCCGTTCCCGCACCCGCACGCCGAACGGGCAGCGCGCCTCGCAGTCGCCGCAGCTGAGGCATTCCCCCGCGGTGGCGCCCAGCGCGAGGTAGTGGCCCCTGACGCTGGCGGCGGGCGCCTGATCCAGCTCCACCAGATCGATATACTTGTTCACCGCCGCGATGTCAATGTTTGACGGGCAGGGCAAGCAATGATTGCAGTACATGCAGCGCCCCTCGGCGCCGAATTTGGGCATGGCGGCAAGGGCGGACGCGTAGTCCCTCTCCCCGTCCGTCAGAGCAAAGTAGCCGGCGGCGGTGCGCACTTCGTCGGCGGTCTGCATGCCCACGAGCACCGAGGCAACCGCGGGCCGGTTGAGCGCGTAATTCAGGCACTGACCAACCGTCATGGCCCCGCCCAGAGGAGAACGCTCCATGGAAAGAAGCGCGCCCGCGCCGAGCGCCTTCATCACCGTGATCCCGACGCCCCGCGTCTCGCAAGCCCGGTAGAGGGCCGCGCGGGCGGGTTCGAGCTTGAAATCGCCGAAGACGTTTCCCTTCCCCTCGAACAGATCCATGATGTCCGCATCCTTGGGCATCAGGTCGAAGGCGGGGTTCAGCGAAAACATGAGCACGTCGATGAGCCCGCTTTCCACCGCCATGAGAGAGGTCACCGGGCTGTGCGAGCTCATCCCCAGCGCCCGTATGACGCCCTTTTCCTTGAGCGCAAGCGCATAGCGCATGGTTTCGCTGTCCCGGAGCGCCTCCCAATCGTCCGGATGGTCGACAAAATGCAGCATGCCAATGTCAATGTAATTCGTCTGAAGCCGCGCGAGCAGGTCCTCGAAATTCGATTTGCACAAATCAAGCTCCCGCCGGGCGGCATACTGGCCGTCCACCCAACACGAGCCGATGTGCCCCTGCAGAATCACCTTGCCGCGCCGCCCGGCGAGGGCGCGGCCGATGTACGTGCGCACGTTGGGCTCCGCCATGAACACGTCGAAAATGTTCATTTCCGCATCGAACGCCGCGTCGATGACGGCTCTGACGATCCCCTCATCCTTGCCCTGCAAATGTTCGCAGCCCAGCGAAACCTCGCTGACGGACATGCCGGTCTTTCCAAGCATTCGATACCGCATGATCTATTCCCCCACAAATTTATTGAATCCGCACCGCTGCGCAAGGGGTTTTTTTTCGACCCTGCTTCCCGTCTCAGCAGGGACGCCCACGGGCAAATACGCCACGACGGCGTATTCCTTGGGCGCGCCAATCAAATGCGCCATCCGTTTGGCGATGTCGTGGTAGTACCTGACGTAGCCCTCGACCCAGCAGCTGGCGTACCCCAGCGCCGAAACGGCGAGCAACATGTTCTCGATGGCCGCCGCATAGTCCTGCACGTGGTACGTCTTGCCGCCGATGCCCGGCACCTCGTGGGTCAGGACGAGAAGGGCGGCGGGTGCGGAACCAAAGCCGGACTTTCCGAGAATCTCGCCCAGCCCCGCCAAGAGCGCCGGATCATCCACCGCCACCACATGCGTGGTCTGCATGTTGCAGCCGGAGGGAGCCATGAGCCCCGCCTCGACGATCTTTTGCAAATCCGCGCGGGAGACGGGCGTCTTTTCATATGTGCCCCGATAGCTGAACCGGTTTTTAACCGCCTCAAACAGCTCCATCAGAATACCCCCTCGAACAGTTTGATTTCCTTCATGTGCACGTCGCCCCGGGCGAACGTTACCCGAACGCGCAGCGCATCCGTGTGCGCGTCCACCCGCACGATCCGGCGGTTTCCCACAGTCGTCCCGGCGCACACGGTGCTCCATGTGCCGTCGGGTCTGCGCGCGTCGATGAGGAATGTTTCGATCCGTTGGCCGTGGCTCAGGTTTTCGCGCAACTCGACGTATTTGACATCCGTTGTCTGCGCAAGCGTGAGATCGAACGTGCGCCTGCGGCCGGGGCCGGACACCGTCTGCCCGAAGGAAAGGGGACTCCCGAACTCCGTGTTCAGCCACGCGCCCAGCTCGCCCAGACGCTTCACATCCCGCCCGTCGAAGAGCCCGTCCCGGTCGGGTGGGATATTGAGGTTGAGCCCGCTGTTGCCGCCGACGGAGGTCATATACGTCCTGGCGAGTCGTTCGAGGGCGTGGGGTTCCTCCTTCCCGTGCCAGAACCAGCCGGGCCGGATGGACATGTCCGTCTCCGCGGGGCAGAAGCACAGCCCGCCGGAGGGCAGAATGTTGGAAAGCGCGCCGATCTCGGGCTGGGTGTTGTATGTATGAGACAGCGCGCCCTCCTCGAACAGCGGCCCCGGCCCCGTCTGCACATCCGCAAGGTGCGTCAGCTCCCGGGGCACCACCGCCCACTCGGCGAAGCGCGGCTTGCCGCTCTCGTTGCCGATCCAGCGGACGTCCGGCCCGGCGTCATTAAACACGCAGGCATTGGGCTGGTAACGGCGCACCAGGTCGATGTAGCCCTGAAAGTCGTAGACCTGCTTGCGCCCGTTGGGGCCTTCGCCGCACGCGCCGTCGAACCAAACCATGAAGATGTCGCCGTAGTGGGTCAGAAGCTCGGTGAGCTGGGCCTTGTAGTAATCGTTGTACGCGTCCGTTCCATAGAGGGCGCTGTTCCGGTCCCAGGGCGAAAGGTAAAAGCCGAATTTTAGCCCGGCGCGCCGGCACGCATCCGAGAGCTCGCGCACCACGTCGCCGTACCCCTCCCGGAAGGGTGAATTTTTCACGGAATGCTCCGTGTGACGGGAGGGCCAGAGGCAGAAGCCGTCGTGGTGCTTGGCCGTCAGAACCAAGCCGCGCATGCCCGCCGCCTTCGCCGCCCGGACCCACTGATCGCAGTTGAGCCCGGCGGGGTTGAAGATCCTCGGGTTCTCCGTGCCGAGGCCCCATTCCCGGTCCGTAAAGGTGTTTACACCGAAATGGACGAACGCGTAGAAGTTGTGCTCGAACCAGTCAAGCTGCCGCGCGCTTGGAACAACGTACGCCGCCGAGGCGAGGAAGTCTCTGATGTCGCTCATGCCGTCACCCCCCTCATATTTACCACATTATAACACAGCCCGGGAATTTTTTCATCAGAAATGTGCGGAAATACATGGCAATTGCCATGAGAGATATCCGCCCCGTATTCGATCGAGGCAGCGCGTCCCGGGAACAAAAAGCCCGCGGATCACATATCCGCGGGCTTTTCCCTGTGCTCGACAATGTACGCGTACACCGCCGGGTGGAGGTATCTGCGCGCCTCGTCCGCTTTCCCGGCCAATAAAAGCGCGCGCACAGCGGTGGCGCTCACGTCCCGGTAAGTATCCGGAAAAGGCATGACGTCAATCCCGGCCGATCCCCCCGTCAGTTCCCCGTCCCCGCGCGACGCGGCGACGAAACGGAACCGCCGCAAAAGCTCGTCCGCGCGGTGCCAGCCAGGGAGGGACGGCACGAGGTCCGCGCCCATGACAAACGAAACGCGACCGCCGTACTTTTTTTCGAGCGTGCAAAGGGTGTCAAAGGTATAGGCGCTCCCCGTCGCCTCCATTTCACAGGGATACAGCGCCATGTCCCCTTCCGCCGCGCACAGGGCGATAAGCATGCCCGCCCGGTGCCGCGCGTCAATGAACCAACGATCCGGCATGCTCTCCGGCCGCCACTTCTTCATATACGAAACGGACGACGGCACCCACACGCCCATCCCCGCGCCGGTAAACGCCATCCCGGCGCGCAGAAGCGCCAGATGGGCAAGCGTCGGCGGCGCGAATGTCCCGCCCAGAACCGCCACGTCCATCAGCCGCTGTACTCCGTCAGGAGCTTCATCTTCATGTCGTAGAGCTTCTCCGAGAGGTTGAGGTAGTGGATGTGCGGGTTCACAAACCGCGTCTCCTCCTCCCAGATCTCGTCCTTGAGCTGCTTCTGCACGTAGGCGCGGATGTCCTTGAGCGCCGGAAGCTCGTACACGCGCTTCCCGTCCCGGAATACGGGCACGCGCAGAAGCTCGATGGTGAAATCCACCAGCGGGATGCGCTTCCAGGGCTTTCCGGAGTCGAGCACCGTCATGCCGGGGGTGAGCTTCTCCCCCTCGCAGGTCAGAAGGTCGGCGATGGCCTTCCCGGCACGGTTGTACATCCGGTAGAGTGTCTTTTTGCCGGGGTTGATGATCTTCTCGACGTTTTCGGAAATTTTGATGCGCGGGTCGAACCTGCCATCCTTTTCCACGGCCACCAGCTTGTACACGCCGCCGAACACCGGGTCGGACTTTGCGGTAATGAGCCGCTCGCCGATGCCGTAGCTGTCGATCTTCGCGCCCTGGTCGTTGAGCGAGAGGATGAGGTATTCGTCGATGGAGTTGGAAACCACGATCTTGCAGTCGTGCAGCCCTTCCTCATCCAGGGTGCGGCGGGCGTACTTGGTGAGATACGCGATGTCGCCCGAGTCGATGCGCACGCCCTTGAGGCGCTTGCCCATGGGTTCCAGTACCTCGTGAGCCGTCCGGATGGCGTTGGGAAGGCCGGATTTCACAACGTTATAGGTATCGATGAGCAGCGTGCATGCGTCGGGATAGAGTTCCGCGTACGCCTTGAACGCCTCGTATTCGCCGGAAAACAGCTGCACCCACGAGTGCGCCATGGTGCCCACCGCCGGCACGCCGAATTTCATGTCCGCGGAGACCGTGGCGGTGGCGTGAACGCCGCCGATGTACGCCGCGCGGGTGCCGTACTCCGCAGCGTCCGCGCCCTGGGCGCGCCGGGCGCCGAACTCCATCACCACCGCGCCCTTGGCCGCGCGGCAGATGCGGTTCGCCTTCGTGGCGATGACGGACTGGTGGTTCACAAAGAGCAGAATCGCAGTCTCCACGAGCTGCGCCTCGATGAGCGAGGCCGTCACCGTGATGAGGGGCGTGTTGGGATAGACGATGGTTCCCTCGGGCACCGCGTCCACGGAGCCCGTAAATTTGAAGTGCCTGAGGTAATCGAGAAAACCCTCGTCGAAGATTCCCTTTCCGCGCAGGTACGCGATGTCCCCGTCGGTGAAGCGCATGTTCTCGATGTAATCCACCACCTGCTCGAGCCCGGCAAACACCGCGTAACCCGCCTCGTCGGGATTCCTGCGATAAAACACGTCGAACACGGCCTTGGTGTCCTTGAAGCCAAGTTTGTAGTAGCCGTTTGCCATTGTCATCTCATAAAAATCCATGAGCATGGTCAGGTTTCTGTCGTCCATCAGTCTATCTCCTCATAAATTCCCGCCGCGCGCAGCGCCCGGATGATGACCTCGAATTCCGCCCGGCTGGCGCAGCCGATGGTATGAAGGTGCGCGCCCTCGGTCAGCGCCGAAAGCGGCCGCCCGTTTGATTTTTGCATTTCCTCGACGAACGCCCGGGCGTCCCGGCGCGAGCGGATGTAGACCTCCGCCGTGATGATCCCATACACGGGATGCGCGATGGAGATGTCCAAAACCGTCCCGCCGTTATCCACGATGGTGTCGAACTCGGTCAGAATGTCCCCCGGCCCATGGCGGCAGGAAATCTGATCCACGTAGCCGAACGCGTGTCCCGCGCCCAGCAGGTAGCCGCGCGACGTGGCGGTGATGTCCGACCCCCGTTCCCGGAGAATCGCCACGTCCGAGACGATGATCTGCCGGCTCACGCCCAGCTGGGCCGCGAGCTGCGCCGCCGTCACCCGCGCCCCGTCCTCCAGCGCCCTTAAAATGGATTCCCTGCGCTCCTCCGGTTTTTTCATATGTTTCACAAGACTCCCTTGACACTTTACACGAGGTATTATATAATCTGTCACGACATGTGTCAAGACAGAAAGGCGGCGGTTGGATGTCGGCAATCAAGGCATATCTCGAGCGCAAGGATGTGCACATTTCGGCGAAGCGGTACTTCGTGGACGCCATGGGCGCGATGGCGCTGGGCCTGTTCGCGTCCCTGCTCATCGGGACGATCTTCTCGCAACTCTCCGATCTATTGAACTTCCCCTGGCTTGCCAAGGCCGCCGACTACGCGAAGTCCGCCACCGGCCCCGCCATGGCGTGCGCCATCGGCATGGCGCTCAGGGCGCCGAACCTGGTGCTGTTCTCCCTCCTGGGCGTGGGCGCGGGCGCGAACGCCCTGGGCGGGCCCTTGGGCACGCTGTTTTGCGCCATCTTCGCCGCCGAAACGGGCAAGCTCGTTTCCAAGGCCACCAAGGTGGACATTCTCGTCACCCCCACAGTCACGATCCTCTCGGGCGTGGCGCTTGCGACGCTCATCGGCCCCGGCATCTCGCAGATCATGACGTGGCTGGGAAACGTCATCATGTCGGCGACGGAGCTTCAGCCCCTGCTCATGGGCGCGGCGGTGTCCGTCATCGTCGGCGTCATCCTTACTCTGCCCATCAGCTCCGCCGCGGTATGTACGATGCTTTCCCTCACGGGCCTCGCGGGCGGCGCGGCCACCGCGGGCTGCTGCGCTCAGATGGTGGGCTTCGCGGTCATGTCGTTCTACGAGAACCGCTGGGGCGGGCTCGTGGCGCAGGGCCTCGGCACGTCCATGCTGCAAATGGGCAACATCGTGAAAAACCCGCGCGTCTGGATTCCCCCGACCCTGGCGGCCGCCATCACCGGGCCCGTGGCCACCATGGTCTTCGCGCTCCAGAACGGCATCCCCGTGGCGTCCGGCATGGGCACATGCGGGCTGGTGGGGCCCATCGGCGTCATGGCGTGGGACGGCTTCGGCTCCGCCTGGAGCTGGGTCGGGCTCGTCGCGGTCTGTTTCGTCCTGCCCGCGGTTCTGACGCCCCTCATCGCGCTCCCCATGCGCAAAATGGGTTGGATCAAACAGGGGGATTTGAAGCTCGACCTTTGACGAACCGGTCAAAGATGGAAAGAAGCGCCGGGAGCAAGACCAGGATCATGAAAATCGAAATCGCGGCGCCCCGCGAAAGCAGGAGCCCGATGGACGAGATATAGGAAACCGTCGTCACTTTGCCCACGATGAACCCCGCGGTCACGAGAATGAGGCCGGAGGTCAATATCGTGGGCAATGCCAATGTAATGGCCCTGGAAAGCGCCTCGGCGGGCGGATGCGCGGCGCGCGCCGCGCGGTAATGGCTCGTGAGCAAAATCCCGTAATCGATGGTGGCGCCCATCTGCATCGCCATGCAGATGAGGTAGGACATGAAGAAGATGGGCTTTCCCGCCACGTAGGAGGTGGCCATGGTCACCCAGATGGCCCCCTGAATCACGCACACCAGCAGCACCGGCACCGAAAGCGAGCGGAACGAAACCGCGATGATGAGAAGAAGCGCCGCGACCGTCAAAAGGTTCACCCGCAACAGGTCGCCCGTGAATGCCCGGCTGATGTCGTAACTCGAGACGGACGAGCCCACGATGCCGAAATCGCCGCCGTAGACCGCCCGCGCCCTTTCCACCATCCCCTCGATGGCGTCGTACGTCTCGTCCGAGGAATAGGGCAAATCGAGGGTAAAGATCATGCGGGAATAGCCGTCCGAAAGAAACGCCGCCCGCGCCTGGTCGAGCTGATTTTTGAGCGCGACCACCTTTTCATTGTCGGGCATGGAGGTCATCGCCGTTTCGACAAGGACGTCCGCGCGCACGCTGTCCCCCAGCCCATGCTGGCGGAAAAACAGATTCACCAGGGCTTCTGACATGCCGAGCATTTCCGAAACGTCCTTGGCGGTATAGCTTTGGATCGCCGCCGCGCCGGTGGTCACCATGGCCCGCGCGGCGGTGACGACGTCCCTTCCGTCCGTCTGAATGGCGGAAACCGCGTCCACAAGCGCCCTTTGCTTTTCATAGTCCTCGTCGGTCCCGGCGCTGGGCACCAACAGCATGACCGTGTTGTCCGAGCCGAAGACCTCGTTGACGCGGTGCGCCGAAAAACGGTCGTCCACGTCGATGAACAGATAGCTGTTCATGCTCTGAAGCCAGAAGGAAACGCCGATCAAAACCAGCATGACGCCAGCGATGCCCCAGCGCCCCCACCTTGCGAACGCGGCAAAGCGCGCGCCGCCGAACCCAAGGGGCCTGTGGGCGGTGCGCCGAAGCAGGCGCGGCATGGAGAGAATCAGCCCGGGCATGGCCAAAAACACCGTCAGCATGCTGATGAGGATGCCCTTGGAGAGCACGATGCCGATGTCGAAGCCGATTGTGAAGCTCATAAACAGCAGCGACAAAAAGCCCGCGACGGTGGTGAGCGCGGAGGACGAAATGGGCATGAAGGAGCGCGCCAGGGCCTGGGTCATGGCCTCCCGGTCGGAAAGACCCTCCGCCCGAAGCGCGTCGAACATATGTAGGAGCATGATTGTGTAGTCCATGGAGAGCGCGAGCTGCAGGATGGCGCACACCGCGAACGTCACGAAGGAAATGGTGCCGAACACCCAGTTGGTGCCCATGTTGACGAGGATGGAGATGGCGAGAACCAAAAGGATCGGAATCGGCTCCGCCCACGCGTGAGACGTGGCGAGCAGAACCAGAATCACCACGGCCACCGAAATGATGAGCGAAACGCGGACTTCCCTGGACAGGGAATTCTGGATGTCGAGGGTATTGGCGACGGATCCGGCAACCACCGTCTCCCCCTCCGCCGCGAACATCGACCGAAGAGATTCGACGACGGGGACCCCGTCCACGCCATCCTCAAGCACCACATTCACGAGCTGAACGCGCGCGCCGTCCGCGGTCCTGTCCCCCGTTTCCGGGTCATAGGAGGCGAGAAGCACGCCGTCCAGCCCCTTGACGGCGGAGAGGTGGGGCGCGCATGTATAAAAATAGCGG
>JAEYRW010000111.1 GCA_023435435.1 Bacillota bacterium
GAGCATGGGGTTCTCAAGGGCGTTCGTCCTTGAGCGGAGCCCCGGCGTCTCCCCGTCCTACTCCAACGCCTTCAGCTTCTCCGGCAGCACGCCGGTTTTTTCGTACTCGAGAATTTTGGCGTCGACGAGGGTGCGGTACCAATCGCACTCGAGGTAGTGATAGAGATAGCCCTCGCGGCCGTCGAGGAAGCCGAGACGGAAGATGTAATTATAGATAAACCACAGCTTGGCGCGCAGAAAGCGGGGCGCGCGGTAGTAAAGACCGAACTTGGCGCGGCGCTTTTTGCGGATGGTTTCGTCGGTGTTGAGATCGGCGGACGCGCCGGAGACAAAGGTCACATAGTCGAGCATTTCCCGGGTGGCGTACCAGTTATAGCGGGCGATGTAGCTGGAAACGTCCTTGAAGTCGCGGTGGATGAAGCGCGCCCTGATGAGCGCGGATTCGCCCGCCGCCAGAACCGTGTGCGCGTCCCGCCGCCGGTCCTCGATGCGCCCGACGCCGGTTTTGAACAGCATCAGCTTGCGCTTCTTGGAAATGCCGTGGGCGATGGCCCGGCCGAGAAAGTAATAGGTCGCCTCCATGGCGATGCCGGAAACCCGGCCGGCGGCGATGAGCGCCTCGCACTCGCCAACCACCTCCGGGGTCATGCGCTCGTCGGCGTCGATCCTGAGCGTCCACGCGGTCCTGATGTCCGCGTTGTCGATGGCCCAGTTAAACTGCCTGGCGTAATACTCAAATTCGTGCACATACACGTCCGCGCCCATTTCCCGGGCGATTTCGACGGTTCCGTCGCCGGAGCCGCAGTCCACCACCACCGCCCGGGAACAGAACCCCGCGATGGACGAAAGGCAGTCCCGCAGGTTTTTCTCCTCGTTTTTTGTGAGGATGATCGCGGTAATGTCAGCCATCTGATTCCTCCGTGCGCTTGATGGATTCGGAAAAGTCCGCCACGCGGTACTCCCGCGGGTACTCGGACATGGCCTTTTCATAGGCGATGCCCCCCAGCGCCCTGCGCAGAAACGCCGTCCCGCCAAAGAACCTGAGAACCGGGTTGAACAGGCGGATCATCCCGATTTTCGCGCCCCGCGCCCGGGCAATCTCCCGCATCAGTTGCGCGGCGCTGGCATACTGCGCGTTCTGGGGATAAAAATATCCCGTCGCGCCATCGTCGACGAGCAGGCGGATGAATTCCGCCAGATTCTCGACGTACAGAATGCTCCGCGCGCCCGCGCAATCCGGAAACACCGGCAGTTTTTTCGCCCAGCGGGACAGCGTTTTGTAATTCCCCTTGCAGCCCTTCCCGTAAACGGTGGGAAGCCGGAGAACCGCCACCCGGAAGTCCTCGTCCGCCAGGGAAAGGATTCCGCCCTCCGCCTGAAGCTTGCTTTCGCCGTAGGCGTTTTCGGGCGCGGGCCGCGTATCCGGCCCCACAATGCGCGTCCGGCCCGCGGGCGCGGCTGGACCGTAGACGATCATGCTCGACAAAAAAAGAAAGTGCCCGCAGCCGTCCGCCTTGGCCTTTTGCGCCACGGCCACGGCCAGATCGCGGTTGACGGCCATATATTCGTCGCGCAGGCCGTCCCTGTATGCCACATGGGCGAACCCCGCCGCGTGCAGAACCGCGTCGTAGACGGAAAAGTCCAGCCCGCGCCAGTCCTCGCCCCGAAGCGAAACCGCGTCCACCTGGTACTGGCCGGGAAACTGCGCGGCCCGGGCGCGGAACGCCCCGCCGATGAAGCTCCCCGCGCCGGTCACGAGCACCCTACGCATTCTTCCCTCCCCGCGCGCGCGCCTGATCGGGATTCGCGTGGCCCATGAGCGTGCCCAGCACGCACCTTACGTCGAACAGGAAGCTCATCCGCCGGACGTACTCCCCGTCGTAGGCGGCTTTTCGGGGAATGGGGATCTCGTCGCGCCCGTTGATCTGGGCCCAGCCGCTCAACCCCGGCCGGAGCGCGTTGGCGCCGTACTTGTCCCGCTCGTCCAACAGGTCCAGCTGGTTGGGCAGCGCCGGGCGCGGACCCACCACGGACATTTCCCCCTTGAGGATGTTGAGAAGCTGGGGCAGCTCGTCCAGGCTCGAATTCCGCAGAAAGCCGCCCACGGGGGTCAGATACGCATTGGCGTCTGAAAACTGATGCGTCGGCATCATTCTGGGCGCTGAGACCAGCATGGTTCTGAATTTATAGATGGTAAAAACGCTCCTGTCCCTGCCGATCCGCTCCTGTCGGAAGATCACCGGCCCCCGGGAGGTGGCCTTGACGATGGCCGCCACCGCCAGAAGCACCGGCGAAAGGACCATCAGGGCCAGAAGCGAAAGAAGAATGTCCAGGGCGCGCTTTGCGATCAGATACATCGTGACACTCCGGTTCTTCAGCATTTGTGGCGATTCTATGCCATCATTATATACCAGCGTTCGGCCCGGTTGCAACCGCAAACGCAAAATGGCCCCAAAAAACCAAATATAAACATATGTTCGATTTTCAAACGCGGCGGGGCATGTTATAATAATCACATGAAAAACAGACGCATGGAGGGACAGAAGGTGGCGGACAAAAAAGGGGCGCAGGACAAGAGCGTTTCGAGAAAATCGGGCGACGAGCGCAAAGTGGCGCTCGAGAACGCGATTTCGCGGATTGAGAAGGATTTTGGAAAGGGTTCCGTCATGAAGCTGGGCGACACGGGGCGCATGCAGGTGGAGACCATTCCCACGGGCTGCCTGAGCCTGGACTTCGCGCTGGGCGTGGGCGGGCTCCCCAAGGGGCGCATCGTGGAGATCTACGGGCCGGAGGCGTCGGGCAAGACGACGCTGGCGCTGCACTGCGTGGCGGAAGCCCAGAAGCGGGGCGGCATCGCGGCGTTCATTGACGCGGAGCACGCGCTGGACCCCATGTACGCAAAGGCGCTGGGCGTAGATACGGAGAACCTCTACGTCGCCCAGCCCGACAACGGCGAGCAGGCGCTGGACATCTGCGAGGCGCTGGTGCGCTCGGGAGCCATCGACATCGTCATCATCGACTCGGTGGCAGCGCTGGTGCCCAAGGCGGAAATCGAAGGCGACATGGGCGACAGCCACGTGGGCCTGCAGGCGCGGCTCATGTCCCAGGCACTCAGAAAGCTCGCGGGCGTCATCTCCAAGACCAACGCCATCGCGGTCTTCATCAACCAGCTGCGCGAGAAGGTGGGCGTGGTCTACGGAAATCCCGAGGTCACCACCGGCGGCAAGGCGCTCAAGTTCTACGCCTCCGTGCGCGTCGACATCCGAAAGAGCGAGTCCATCAAGGAAGGCACCGACATCATCGGCAACCGCGCCAAGATCAAGGTCGTGAAAAACAAGGTCGCGCCGCCGTTCAAGACGTGCGTGGTGGACATCCTTTACGGCTCGGGCATCTCCCGGGCGGGCGAGCTTCTGGACATGTCCGTGGAGCGCGAGCTGGTTCAGAAGGCGGGGGCGTGGTTCTCCTACAAGGGCACGCGCATCGGCCAGGGCCGGGACAACGCCCGCAAGTACATCGAGCAGAATCCCGAAATCTTCGACGAACTGGAAAAGACGCTGCGCGACCGCTTCCTCAACGGCGAAGCCGCGGGCGACGCCGTGGGCGAGGAAAAGCCCGACGAGGCAGAGGAAGAGGAGCTCGATCTGGACGAGGACTTCTAAAAAAAGGGACCCCGGGGGCCGTCGGCCCGCCGGGGTTCTTTTTATTCTGGATAGTTGAGCCGCGCCACGTCGGGGGTTTCAAACACCTCGCGCAGGTACTTGCGCGCGTGGTATTTCGCCATGGAGAGGTTCACGTCGAGGTAATTGCCGCACTGGGCGGCGGTGCCGCCGGGAATTTCGCCCTCGAAGGAGGCGATGAACGAAAGCATGTCCTTCACGAGGGGAAACACGTCCTCCGAAGCGCAATCGCCCGCCACGATCATGTAAAAGCCCGTGCGGCAGCCCATGGGCCCAAAGTAGACGATGCGGCTTCCCCAGTCGGATCGGTTGCGCAGGTACGTCGCGCCCAAATGCTCGATGGCGTGCACCGCCGCGGTGTCCATCACCGGCTCCTCGTTGGGGCGCGTCATGCGCAGATCGAAGGTGACGACGCTGTCGCCGCCCACCCGGTCGATCCGCGAGACGTAGAGCCCCGTCAGCAGGTTCAGGTGATCCACCGTAAAGCTCTTAATGGTCTCCATTTAATAGTTGGCGGCGCGCAGCTCGAAGTAGGCCTTGGGATGCGCGCACACGGGACAGAGCTCGGGCGCTTCCTTGCCCACGTGGATGTGCCCGCAGTTGCGGCAGATCCAAATCATGTCGCCCTCGCGGGAGAACACCAGCCCGCCTTCGATGTTGCCAAGCAGCTTGCGGTAGCGCTCCTCATGCTCCTTTTCGATGGCGGCGACGCCGTCGAAAAGCTTCGCAATGGGCTCGAAGCCCTCCTCGCGGGCCTCCTTGGCAAACTTGACGTACATGTCCGTCCACTCGTAATGCTCGCCCGCGGCGCAATCCGCAAGGTTCACGGTGGTGGTGGGCATGCCGCCGTGCAGAAGCTTGAACCAGAGCTTCGCGTGCTCCTTCTCGTTGGCGGAGGTCTGCGCAAAATAGTCCGCAATCTGCTCGTAGCCGTCCTTCTTTGCCTGCGAGGCGTAGTACTCATACTTCACGCGCGCCTGGCTCTCGCCGGCATATGCCGCCATCAGGTTTGCCTCGGTCCTCGTGCCTTTTATGTTCATGGGAATCCCCTCCTCGTTTGATGATACGTCCATTATAACCCATTCCCGGATTTTGTAAACCCCGCTTCTTCAGAACCGGCATGGCGGCACGCAGCCCGAAACGTAATCGGGGGTGGAACACAGAAACGCCGCGCCGGACGCGCCGGTCACCACCGCGCCCCTTCCTTCGAATGCCATGCGGTTCCTTCCTTTCTTCCAGCACAATGCAGGAACACACGCTCGTCAATAATGCGGGGGAAGATTCTATGGTTGATCTTTTCATTCCATTTATAATATAATGAAGGCTAAGAAAGGGTGGGGAGGTGCGGCCGCATGCGGGAATCAGACAGAAGAGTCAGGTATACGAAGATGGTACTGCGGGAGAGCCTACTCTCGATCCTGCAAAAAAAGCCCGTCAGCCGGATCAGCGTGACGGAGGTATGCGAGGCGGCCGGGCTGAACCGCGGCACGTTCTACGCGCACTACGCCGATCCCTACGAGCTTTTGACCAAGATTGAGAACGACCTCCACCAGGAGCTGGAGGAGGCGCTGGCCACGGACCGCGCGGGCGGGGACACCGACGCGCTGCTTGTTAACATCATGGGCGTGCTGGACAGAAACCGCGACATGTGCCGCGTGATTCTGGGCGAAAACGGCGGCACGCAGTTTCTGAACCGCATTCTGGGCATGGCGCGGGAGTTTTTCATGCGCACTTGGACGTGCAAAAAAGGGATTCCGGAGGGCACGGCGGATTACATTTACCGCTACCTCTCCGCCGGGAGCATCGACGTGGTGCGCCACTGGCTCCTGAACGACGACAAACGCCCCCTGGACGACGTCGCGCGCATCATTTCCAGCATCTGCAAATCCATTGTCAACGCCTATATGGAGCCCACCAAATCATAAGAACCGGAGGACAGAACCATGACGGACCCGAGGATCGAAAAACTGGCAAACACCCTCGTCAACTTCTCCACCGAAGCCAAGCCGGGCGACAATGTTCTCATCAGCGCGGTGAACGGCTGCGAGCCTCTGGTCAAGGCCCTCGTCAAGGCGGCCTATGCCGCGGGCGCGCGGCCTTTCGTGTGGCAGAGTTCCGCGGCGGTGGAGCGCGCCCTCGCCCTGGAAGCCACCGAGGAGCAGCTGAAGATCCGCGCCGAGGCGGACGCCCTGCTCATGCGCAAAATGCAGTGCTACATCGGCTTTACCGGCATTGAGAACAACTTTGAGACCGCCGACGTGCCCCCTGAGCGCGCGAGCCTGGTCGCCCGGCACTATTTGAAGCCCGTGCACGGCGAAATCCGCGTGCCCAAAACCCGCTGGTGCGTGCTGCGCTATCCCACCTCCGCCATGGCCCAAATGGCATCCATGTCCACCGAGGCGTTCGAGGACTTCTATTTTGACGTCTGCACCATGGACTATTCCAAAATGGAGCGCGCCATGGCTCCCCTCGCCGCCCTCATGGAAAGGACCGACCGGGTGCGCATCGTGGGACCGGGCACCGACCTCTCGTTTTCCATCAAGGGCATGCCCGCCCTTCCCTGCGCCGGGCGCAAGAACATCCCCGACGGTGAAATTTTCACCGCGCCCGTCCGGGATTCGGTAAACGGCGTCATCCAGTACAACACCCCCTCCACCCGGGACGGCTTCCTGTTCGAGCGCGTGCGCCTGGAATTCAAGGACGGCCGGATCGTCGACGCTCAGGCCAACGACACCGCCCGGGTGAAAAAGGTATTTGAAATCGACCCCGGCGCGAAATACGTGGGCGAATTTGCCCTGGGCGTCAATCCCTATATTACAAAGGCCATGAACAACACCCTGTTTGACGAGAAGATCATGGGCTCGTTCCACTTCACCCCCGGCGCGTGCTACGACGACTGCGACAACGGCAACAAGTCCGCCCTCCACTGGGACCTCGTCGCCATCCAGACGCCGGCGTGCGGCGGGGGAGAGATCTACTTCGACGACGTGCTGGTCAGGAAGGACGGAAGGTTCGTCGTGAAGGAGCTGGAGGGACTGAACCCGGAGAATTTGAAGGAATCGCGGGGCTGACCCGCCGTTTGGAATTGGCCCCGGGCGAGACGGCGGGCGTTCTCCAGCGGTCGCGCACGCGGCAAAAGAAGCGCGGCCGATGCCGAATCGAGCGCGGTTCGTCTCACGGCAGATCGACAGAAGCGCAGGCGAGCGCGCCCCCTCGGCGTTCTCCCTGCGCTTTTCGCGTTGTCCATGCGGCGCGCTTTTTTGCGCACGTCGGAGCGCACGCAAGCCCCGTTGACCGCGGAAGCGCGGTGGTCTACCGGTCCTCGAGCACGCTCATGTAGAGCGTTCGGTTGAGTTCAGAGATAAATGTGTCAAGCTCGAGCTTCCCCTGGCAGAACCGTTCGAACAGGTCGGTTTGCTCCTGCTGATCCGCCTCGTTCAGTGTGTAGGCGCATCTTGGGAGTACGTCATCAATGTCGCCGCGGTAGGCTGTGATGCTCTCTTCCGTCGCACTCCAACGGCTCTTTTCGAGCCTTTCGCCATATGTTTCCCGATAGGCCTCCATTTCCCGTCTGATATCCTCGGCGGGGATAAACGGATACCTTCCTCTTTCCGGGGAAGAAACCAGGCACTGCGCTCTCGAAAGCGAGCGCGGAACGCCTCTGGCTCGAGTTGATGGAGATGGCGGGGCTGACCAAGCCGCGGGAGAGCGAAACCGAATGGAAAAAAGACGGAAACTCGCGCTACGCCCGTTCCGATCATCACCCCGCATTTACCTGCGGCACAACTATATAGTGTCTGCTGCGAGCCACACAATACCGAATCAAATCAAGCAAACCAGCCGGCTCTATGGTAAAATAGGCGCAAGGAAAAACGAAGAAAAAGCGTAAAAACCTTGCGCCCGCCGGAGGAACGAGCATGTATAAGCGCCGCGCCGGACAGCTGTCGATGCTGGATTCGCTCACAATGTTTGGCACAATTGCACTGGATTCAAAAAACGAATGGGTGAAGCTATCGGGGATCATACCGTGGATGGAGTTCGAGGAGCGGTATGCCGCGAACTTCAAAAGCCGGAAGGGTCAGGGCGCATGCCCGGCGCGCATGGCGCTGGGGGCACTGCTGATCAAGGAGCGGTAGGGCTTTTCGGACGAGGACGTGGTGGCGGAGATCGCGATGAATCCGTACCTTCAGTATTTTCTGGGGCTTCGGGAGTTCCGCTACACGGCGCCGTTCGATGCGAGCATGCTGACACGATTCCGGCACCGGATCTCCGGGGAGATGCTTGCTTGGGTCAATGACCGCGTGATCGGAAGGCCGCAGCCGGAGGATTCCCGGAACGATGACGATTCGAAAGGCGGAAGTGACGGCAGCGGCGGAACCGGCGGCGGTCGTGAAGAGACTCACGAAAAGACCGCGCCGGGAAGTGCCTCGACAGAGTTGGCGCCTGCGAACGAAGGCACGATGATTCTGGATGCGACGTGCGCGCCGCAGAACATCCGGTACCCCACCGACACATCTCTTTTGAACGAGGCGCGCCAGAATGCGGAGGAGATCATCGACGCGCTGCACGAAATCTGCCTGACCGGTGGGAAAAAGCCTCGAACCTACCGGGAGAAGGCGCGGCGGGAATACAATTCGTTCTCCAAGAGCCGGAGAAAGACCGGGAAGATGATCCGGAAGATCAGGGGAAAGCTACTGAACTACCTGGCGCGGGACCTGACGGCGATCAACCGCATCCTGGCCGAACATCCGGATCGGGATTGCCTTGGGGAGGCGCTCAGCTCGCGGCAGGTGGAGCGTCTGACGGTGATTGTCGCTGTGTACGAACAGCAGCGCACTATGCACGAAGGTGGATTGCGTAGCGTACCAAACAGGATCGTGAGCCTGTCGCAATACTGGGTGCGGCCCATTGTGCGGGGGAAGCAGCGGGCGGAGGTAGAGTTCGGGTCAAAGGTCGAGATGAGCGTGGTGAACGGGTATCCGAGGGTGGAAGAAATCAGGTGGAACGCGTTCAACGAAGGCGGCACGCTGATCGATTCGGCGGAATCGTTCCGGCGCGCGTACGGCCATTATCCTGCGCGCGTGTTGGCGGACAGGATCTTCCGAACGCGGGAGAACCTCAGGTACTGCAAGGGGCACGGCATCCACATGAGTGGGCCGATGCTGGGCAAGCCGCCGACCGGCGAAGCCCTCCGGCGTCAACAATTAAAGGAAGAATGGCTGGAATCCGGGGAGCGCGGGGAAATCGAGCGCTCCTTTGGCGTAGGCAAGCGTCGCGATTCGCTGGGGCGGATCATGATGAAGCTCCGCGACACGAGCGAGGTGGCCGTGCGGGTGGTCGTCCTGGCGATGAACCTCTGGCGGAAGCTGCGGCTTCTTTCACGGCTTCTTTGGGACCTGCTGAATGACTGTTTCGAGGCCCTCCGGCTCTCGCTAAACTCTGCAAGCTTTGTGCTGCCACGTTCGCGATAGCTGTTGTGCAGGAAACACTAAATAAATCTCGGAATTTTGCCGAAATGAGTTGCATTTCCACCTCCTAAATTGTCTTAATTTACAGAAAGGCAAATACTGGAGGTGATTATAATGAAAAGGTTACTCGCCGTACTGCTATTATCGTTCATGATAGCGTGCTTTGCGGTACCCATTGCCCTGATGGAGGATCTCCCTATCGAGATTACACCATTTTATGATTACACGGATACGATCGCGGCAATATTCTAAATCGACACAAACGGGAGGGCGACGTGCAGCGGCATAGTCATCCCGAGCCCCCCCTCCTGTTCGTGCTCTGTCTTCGTTCGCCTCCAACGTAACGGTGGTAGCGTATGGACAACCCTCGCCTCATGGTCGGGTTCCGGCGCGGGTTACGCGGGCGCGTCTGCGGGTGGAACAAAGACCATTGAGAGATCAATTTAAGCAATGAAGCACCGGGGGCGGCAGAATCATCCGCCCCCTTGGCAATGAGGAGAAAAAGATGACGAAGAAGCTGTTGGCGATGGTCGTATTGATCGCGCTTGCGTTCCCGCTAGGGGTGCAAGCAGACGGCGTTTTGTGGCATGATGAAGAATCGTATGTACTCGCTTTGTGGCCGCATGAAGAGTCCGTTTACCTATTCACGAATGCCGCATATTACAAATTGATGGAGGCAGGCGCCACAGAGGAGCATGAGCTTTCAATCGCATATGGGAGCGGCGAAGTGATTCAAACGCTCATTCCGGGCGACGGTGCGCTGTGGGCACTACTCCAAGATGCGGATCAGAAGTTGTCGCTTGCGGAAGTTCTTTTTGATGAAGAGGGAATCGCCTCTTTTGGGGCACGCGTGCCATTTGATTGGGGGGAGCAGACAGATGTGGAAAACATCGCCATTTCCTGCCCGCTTCTCTCAAATGACGTTTTCGCATTCGTCAATGAAGACGATGAAGGCGTGGGCATGGTCGGGATGTTCGATCTCGCGACGGGCGAAGGCCGGGTGCTCGACGTGGATAGAGATGGCTATCTGATTGACGCGCGCGCAATTTTTATGTACAAAGACAACAGCGCTCTCATTGCTTCAGTGCTGCGTGGCCCGACAAGCAGCATTGCATTTTATACGCTCAATCTCTCGACCGGTGAATGTGCGGCGGCGTTTTCGGTTCCGTCGACGAATCCAAATTCGTTCGGCGCACCTGTATACGACGCAGCGAATGACGCACTCTATTTTGTGTTGGACGGGAAGCTTCTTTGCGCAGAGGATCATGACCCGGGCGGCGTCGCGGTAGTCGGGGATGCGGGTACGGTTCAGACGGCTGCGGAAACCTTTGCCGCGCTTCTTGATCGCGAGACCGTTCTGATTGCGGACTGGAACACTGTGTGGGCATATGATTTAACGGCAAAGGAGGAACCGACAGAGCGGCTCTCCATTGTGGCGAGTGGGAATGAACTCATCAACAACGCGCATGCCATCTTCCAAACGGAAGAGCCGAACGTAGACGTGGCGATCGAGAACATGAAGCTCAGTCCAAACGACGTGATAAGTTCAATCCTTGCACAATCGACCACATACGACATCTACATGACGCCTGTTAATTCGCAAGACTACGAGGCTCTCTATCGAAAGGGTTTTTTGCCACCTCTTTCGGGAAGTGAGAAACTGACGGCATTTGCGGATACAATGTATCCATCCACCCAAGAGGCTATTTCGAAGGATGGCGCGCTCGTGGCGCTCCCGGTTGGCTATGAGATCTCAGGCGTCGTCTATAACCCCGCTGCATTCGCGGCAATTGGACTCACGGAGTCGGACGTGCCGACGAATTGGTTGGAGTTCCTGCAGCTTTTGCAACGCGTTCCGTCGCTCATCGCAGATACGGAGATTACCGCCTTTGATTTATGGTATACTGCGGAATCCGTGTCGGATGAATTGTTTTGGGAAATCCTTGATGCCTACGAACTCTCCCTCTCCCACAACCAGTTAGCGAGCATGAAATTCGACACAGATATCCTACGTGCATTGCTTTCGGAATTCGAGAAGATCGATTTTGTGGCGCTCGGCGCGCCAACTGACACAAGTCAAATTCCAGATGTTTGCGATGAACGGAACGCACTCTTCCGGTTGAATGCATCGATCCCCTGCGAGTCGATGTCATTGGATCGCATCTCAAGCAAAATTAAATATCGACAGGGTGCGATAGAGATCTTTCAAGCCATGCCGCTCGCGCTTGCGGAAGGGATGGAACCGATGATCGAAGGAGAGATCGATGTCGCGATCATCAACCCCTATTCGGAAAACAAGAATGCGGCGCTGCGCTACCTTGAGACAGTTGCGGAAGCAATGCCGGAGGTGCTTCGTGCAAATCTCTGCCCAGGCTGGACGGAGCCAATCAAGCAGGACGGCATTGAGGAAAAAATCGCGGGATACGAGGCGCGCATTGCGGAGCTTACAGAGGAAGTTCGAAAGGCGACGGGAGATGATAAGACAAGGTATCAATTGATGCTTGATAAAGCAAAGGAGAATCTTGCGGAGGCACAGAATGAATTCTACTGGCTTGTGACAGAAGAAGATCTCGCTAAGTATCAAGCATATGCCGCATATATGCACGTTCGGCGCTATCTTGGTGTCGATATGAAGCATAACGTTGAATTTAGCAATCAGGTTGATATGTATCTTGCTGGAGCAATCGACGCAAAGGCGTTACTCCAAACATTTGACGAGCGGATGGGCATGATGCTCTTAGAAGATTGATCTTTTTGTGGAAATTTCGACACATAGGAGGAATTAAATTTTAGGTCGTGTTTGAAAAAAGGCAAAGTAGCAAAAGAAGGAAAAAACTGGTAAAATAGAGGTATGAGCATAAAGAGATACGAATTGACAGATGAAGAATGGAATCAAGTTTACGCGTTACTTCCGTCAGAGCGAACAGGCAGGAAAGGACGTCCGGCAA